>NZ_MBPN01000050.1 GCF_001695625.1 Pseudomonas defluvii | reverse complement strand
GGTGGGGAAATAGGCCACGGTAACGTCTTGGTCCACCAGCGTCTGGTAGCTCTGCTCTGCCGAGATCAGCCCCGGGCACCGCAGCACCAGCCGGGCACCGAACATCATCGGCGACAACCACTGCTCCACCGCGCCGTCAAAACTGATCGAGGCGAAATGCAGGGCAATGTCGTCGGCGCTCATGCCGTACAGTTCCCCAGCAGCACGACAGTGCATGCTCAGGGCACCGTGCTCGACGGTCACGCCCTTGGGTTGGCCGGTCGAGCCAGAGGTGTAGATCATGTAGGCGCGTTGCTGCGGGGCGACCGTCAACACGGGCGCCTGTGTTGGCGCGCAGCTCAGGTCCAACTGGTCCAGGGCCACGACTTCGACGCCTTCAGGCCACGCCAGTGCCAGCGCGGCATCGCTCAGCACCCACTTCAGGCCCGCGTCCTTGACCATGTAGGCCAGGCGCTCGGCCGGGTACTCCGGGTCCAGCGGCACGTAGGCGCCCCCGGCCTTGAGGATCGCCAACGGGGCGAGAATCAGTTCCAGCGAACGGTCCAGCGCGACGCCAACCAGGGTTTCCCGGCCCACGCCCAGATCGATCAAGCGATGGGCCAACTGATTGGCACGCTGCTCCAGCTCGGCGAAGGTCAGCGAGCGCTCGCCGCACACCAGCGCCACGGCGTCGGGACGCAAGGCGGCTTGCTGGCTGATGGCTTCATGCACCAGCGGCAGGTGTGGCGTAACGCCCGCTGGCTGGCTCCAGGTGTGCAGTTGGCGATGCTCGTCGGCATTCAACAGGGCCAGCTCGGCCAGCGGTCGAGACGCCCGCTCAGGCAACTGCGCCAGCAGGGCCAGTAATCGCTCGGCGATACGCACAACGCTGCGCTCATCGAAGCGCTTGTGCGCGTAGCTGAAGGTCAACACAAGGCTGCCGTCGGCCTGTTCTTCACTGTCCAGGCTGAGGTCAAACGGGGCATCCCCGAGCAGCCGTTGCAGGCCCAGCAATTGCAGGCCCGGCAAGGCGTGCAAGGCACTGTGATCCTGTTGCTGGTGGTTGAATGCCACCTGGAACAACGGGTTGTGGCCCAGGCTGCGCTCAGGCGCCAAGGCGTCCACCAGTTGCTCGAACGGCAGATCCTGATGGGCCTGGGCATCCAGCACCTCGCTGCGCGACTGGCGCAACAGCGCAACAAAGCTTTGCTGTGGATCGACATCGGCACGCAGTACCAGTGTGTTGACGAAGAAGCCGACCACGCCTTGCAGTTCCCGACGCGGACGATTGGCCACTGGCACGCCGAGACGAATGTCACGCTGCCCACTCAAGCGTTGCAGCAAGGCCTGGAACGCGGCCAGCAGTAGCATGAACAGGGTGCTGCCTTCGCCCAGCGCCAGGCGCCTTAACAGTGCAACCCGCGTGGCCGGCACGACCACACTGTAACGGGATGCCAACTGGGATGACTGCTCGCCGGTAACGCTATCGACAGGCAATTCCAGGACCGGCTGTTCGCCGCCCAGGCGCGACGTCCAGTAGTTCAATTGCCGCTGCTGTTCGTCGTCACGCTCAAGGCGCAAGCGCTGCCAATCGGCAAAGTCGACGTAGCCCACCGGCAGCGCTGGCAAGGTCAACGGCGTGCGGTCGCAGGGCTGCTCGCAGAAATGCGTGTAGAGCCGGGCGAACTCGTCGATCAGCACGTGCATCGAGCTACCGTCAGCGATGATGTGGTGCAGGTTGACCAGCAACAACGCCTCATCGTCGGCGCGCTGAAGCACCTGTACACGGATCAATGGCCCGCACTGCAGATCGAACGGCTCACGCATTGCCTGATCGGCTCGTCGGCGCAGTTGCTCCAGGCTGTCGGCAGGCCAATGGTTGAAGGTCACCTGCAAGGCATCGACAGGCAGCAGGCGCAACCAGGGTTGGCCATCGCGCTGCGGGAACTCACTGCGCAGGCTTTCATGACGGGCGAACAATTGGCCAAAGGCCTGCTGTAGCGCGAGGCGGTTCAATACGCCACGCAGGTGCAAGGTCGCGGCGATGTGATACGCGCTACTGTGCGGTTCCAGCTGAGCAAGGAACCACAATCGGCGCTGACCGAGGGACAACGGCAGCGCGCCGCTGCGCGGCAACCGGCTGATCACCTCCAAGGCCGGTCGACCGCTGGCCAGCACGGTGTCCAGCACCGCAGCGAACGCACGCAGGGTGGGCGCTTCAAACAGCAGGCGCGGCGCCAACTGGATGCCGAGTTCATCCTGCAGGCGGGCCAGGCCCTGCATGGCAAGAATGGAGGTGCCGCCCAGGGCAAAGAAGCTGTCTTCGGGTAACACCTGCTCGACCTTCAGCACGTCCTGCCACAGCGCGGCGACATGCGCTTCCCGTGGGCTCAAGGCGGCGGCTGGCGCGTTGCCCGGCTCGCGCACCTGATCGGTCGGGTAAGACGCGTACACGTCATCGCTGCCGGCCAACCACAAGTGGCGGCAGGTCGAGCGCTGCACTTTGCCACTGGTGGTCTTCGGCAATGTCCCCGGCTGCAACAACAGAATCACACTGGCCGGTTCTTGATGGGCCAGCGCCACGCACTCGCGAATCGCGCTGAACAAGGCGGACGGCGTGACCTGCTTCTGAACCGCACGGCTGACTTCCACGGCAATGCCGATACCCTCGCGGCCATCGACCTGCACCGCAAATGCCGCAACACGGCCTTTGCGCAGCAGGTCGATTTGATCCTCGAGGTTTTTTTCGATGTCCTGTGGGTACAGGTTATGCCCGCGAATGATGATCAGGTCTTTGCTTCGACCGCTGATAAACAGCGTGCCATCATGCACAAAGCCCAGGTCGCCGGTGCGCAGGAATGTCTGCTGGCCGTCGCTCACGAAGGCTGCTGACGTGGCCTCGGGATTGCGCCAGTAGCCGTGGGTAACACTCGGCCCGGCAAAGCAGACTTCGCCAACCTGCCCGTCGGCCAGCGCGTGCAGTGAGCCCGGCGCGGCGATGCGCACCTCGTGCTCGGCCACCGGCCCGCCACACCCCACCAGGCAATCGCCCTGCTCTGCGGCAACGGCCTGCCCCTGCGCCAGTTGATCGCGCACGAAGTGCTCGGCGCGCAAGCCCTGGCCTCGTTGACCGGCACTGACGAACAGCGTCGCTTCGGCCAGGCCGTAGCACGGGAACAGCGCTTGTGGGTCGAACCCATAAGGCTCGAACTTCTCGCAGAACGCTTGCAGGGTGTCATGACGCACGGGCTCGGAGCCCGAGAACGCCAGGCGCCAACCGCTAAGGTCAAGGCCGGCCATGGCACTGTCACGCCCCCGCTCGACGCACAGGCGAAAGGCGAAATCCGGCCCGCCGCTGACGCTGCCGCCAAAGCGCGACACCGCTTGCAGCCAGCGCAACGGGCGCTCAAGGAAGTGCCGGGGCGACATCAACACCACTTCGATGCCGCTGTAGATCCCTTGCAGCAGGCTGCCGATCAGGCCCATGTCGTGATACAGCGGCAACCAACTGACGATCACGTCGCGGTCATGAATGCCGAAACCGCTGCGAATCGCCCGCGCGTTGGCAATCAGGTTGTCGTGACCGACCATCACGCCTTTGGGCGTCGAGGTAGAGCCGGAGGTGTACTGCAAAAAGGCCAGGCCGTCAGGATCAATGCACGGCGGCTGCCACAGCGAAGCCAGGGCCGGGTCGAGTACATCGACCGCCATCAGTTCAATGCCGGCCAGTGCCGGCAGATCGCGCTGTAGCGCTTGCAGGCCCGGCAGCAAGGCACTGTCGGTGAGGATGAAGCGTGGCTCGGCGTCGCCGATGATCGCCAGCAAACGCTCAAGGTGCTGTGGCTTGAGCGATTCGGGTGGGTAAGCCGGCACAGCGACACAACCGGCGTACAGGCAGCCGAAGAACGCCCCGACATAGTCGAGGCCGCTGGGGAACAGCAAGACCGCCCGCTCACCGGCCCCTGCACTGCCCTGCAGGGCTGCGCCGACGGTACGGGCGCGTACATCCAGCTGGGCGAAACTGCAGGTCTGGCTGGTTTCGTCGCCATCGACCAGCCAGCGCAGCGCGGTACGGGTAGGTTGCCGCGCGGCGAGGTATTGCAGGCGTTCGACGAAAGTGCTGTCCGCGGGAATTTGCACGCTCATTACATCACTCGCTAAGAAAGAGTAGAAAAGCAGCGCCCGGCTGGGCGGCTGCACAATGCGAAGTCATCAAGAGGCCATCGACCCGTTTCAATCAGCGCGGTGGCCTTGAGCCATTGCTACCACCACCTTGCGCGGCCCTTCGAACGGGTGACGGGCGTGGGCGGTGAGCATGTTGTCGAGCATGAGGATGTCGCCGTTTTGCCAGGGGAAGCTGATCTCCTGTTCGGCGAGTACGCCGCGCACTTCATCGAGCAGGCTGTCCTCGATCGGCGAGCCGTCGGCGTAGTACACGTTGCGTGGCAGGTCGTGCGGTTCGACCACTTCCAGCAGCGACGCACGCACCTCAGCCGGCAAGTTGGAGACGTGGAACAGGTGCGCCTGGTTGAACCAGACGTTGTCGCCGGTGCGTGGGTGCACCGCCGTTACCTGGCATACCTGGCTGGTACGCAGCTCACCGTCCTCCTTCCACTCACAGGTCACGCCGTGGCTGCGGCAATAGGCTTCGACATAGGCCTTGTCGGTACTGCCGAAGACATCTTCCCAGGCCACATCCAGGCCGTTGCCAAAGTTGCGCACATAGCGCAGGCCACGGCGGACAAGGTGTTCGCGCAGGCGCGCATCGATACGCCGGTACACTTCGCGGCTGTCGGCAATCGGCGTGGCGCCGCCAACCGTTGCGGCTTGGGCACAGTAGAACCAGATGCGCATCGGCCATTCGCGGGTGTAAGCCTGCTCGTTGTGCAAAGGGATGTGCTGGTGCTTGGGGTATTCGGTCGAGGTGTAGACGCCGCTCGACACCTTGCTGCGGGGTGTCGAGCCGAATTCGTAGCTGAGCAGCGGATGGCCGAACGCCGCCGCGAAGCCCTGGAATTCATCGATGCCGTTGACGTCGAAACCGCGGAACAGTAGCCCCCCGGCCTGCTCCAGGCGCGCACCGGCCAGGTCGCTGAGGGCAGCGAAGTTGGCCATCAGGGGCGCCCGCCCCTGCTGCGGGGTAATCAATAGCGGCAGGCTCTGGCCGGGAATCAATGCCTGGACGTCGACGCCCCAATCGGTGCAACTCATGCGTTCGTGCATCTGTGTAATCCTCCTGAACGCCGCCTCGGCGGCCTGCTGATTCATCCGCACACCCGTTCGCTGCGGCGCAATCGCGCAAGGTGTGCGCGCAGGTGGTCGAGCACCTGGGCTTCACGCGCATGCAAAAAGAAGTGATCACCGACGAATGAGGTGCAACTGAAGGTGCCGAGGGTTTCCCCACGCCAGGCTTGCAGGGCGGCCGCGCCTATCGCGTCGCCATCACCGCCCAGCACGTGCACTGCACACGTCAGGGGTGGCCGGGGTACCGGGGCATATTTGGCACACAGGCGAAAATCGGCGCGCAGCACCGGCAACACCATCGCCATCAGCTCAGGGCTGTGAATGACCGCTGCAGCCGTGCCGCCAAGCCGCTGCAACTCGTCGATCAGGTCAGCGTCGGCATCCAGCCGCGTGTAACGCTCATCGTCCCGATGACCGGGCGCGCTGGTACCAGAGAGGAACAGTTGCTCAGGTTGCGGCAACCCGCCGTGGCGCAAGGCATGCGCCACCTCGAAGGCAATCAATGCGCCCAGGCTGTGACCGAAAAAGGCGTAGGGCGCATGAAGATCGGCGCGCAACTCGGTGACCAGTTGCGCGACCAAAGGCGCCAGTTGCTCGTGCAACGGCTCGCCGAAGCGAGCACCACGGCCCGGCAGCTCGACCGGTCGAACATCGAGCCAGGCCGGCAAGCCGCGGCGCCAGCGTGCATAGCACTGAGCGCTGGCCCCGGCATAGGGGAAACAGAAGAGTTTTACCACGAGGTCTTCTCCACCAATCGTCTACAACGCACCACAGAACCTGATGCGTGTATGGAACGTTATGCAGAGAAGACGAATGACAATGAGAATAGTTTACAACAAGTACTTCAGACCCTGATCAAGGCCTCGGAGCCAGTTCCAGGGTGTGATGTGCCTGCTGCTCAAGCCGTTTACGCTCGCTGATCATCGGCACCAGGCGACCGTTGGCCCAGCCCTCCAGCATGTCGCTGTAGTGCGCTGAAAAGGGATTGCCTGACTGACCGCTACTGAGGATGAAACCGGACGCTTGCGGATCATTGAGGTCATACACCGCACGCAGGCCTGGCCCGACATCGTCGAGGTACTGCCTACTGACCGGGTCGTAGTAATAACCGGCATAGTTCACCGTATCCCGACCACCATCGTTGGCAATACTCAGGTTGAACAGCCGCGACAACACCGGCACATCGCCGAACACGGCATGGCGGGAAACGGCCTTGTGCGCATCGCCCCACTGCCACCCGCTCATGGCATCGCCGTACTGCTGGCTCAAATTATCCAGCGCTTGAGCCAGGGAGTCGCCCAGCAAACGTCGGCAGGCCGTGACGCCGTCTGCCTCACCCAGGGCTTCGCCACACCAGCGACTCGCCCCCGCGCGATCCGACAGCACCGAAGCGATAAAGGCAGGGTTGTGTGCGCCAATCTGCTCAAACAGGTCCCCCAGGCGTTCGCCATACAGGCGCTCGGTGAACAGGCGCAACCACTCGGCATAGATCAGCGGCTCGGCGCGCTCACGCAGCATCGCGCCATCCCAGTTGGCCAGGCGTTGCACGGCTTCGCGGGTGCGGGCATCGTGCGCAGGAACCTGCAACATCAACGGCAGCAACTGGCGGGCTACCGGATTGCTGGCGTCCATTTGCATGCGCTGTATGCCTTCGCGCGAATGCTTGACGCCTTCAGCCAGCAGTTCATGAATACGCTCAGCGCGATACGGCAGTACCCAGTTGGAGGTAATCCAGCGGTTGTAGCCCGGTGGCGTGATTTTCTGGTTTGCGGTGACCAACTCGCCATTGGCCGGGTCGCGCTGTTGCGGCAAGTCGTCAAAAGGTATGAACCCTTGCCAGTCATAGCGGGCCTCCCAACCGGGTGACGGCGCGCGGCCCATCAGGTCGTTATCGGCTTGACGCTGCGGCACCCGGCCGGCAGCAATAAAACCGATGCACCCGGCCGTATCGGCATAAACGATGTTCTGTTGTGGCGAGTGAAAGTCCCGCGTTGCGGCCAGCAACCCCGAACCATCGACTGCCAGCGCGGCCTTCAACGGGAATTGCAGGGAAAGGTCGTCATCACGCAGCCCGACCCACGACAGTGCCATCACCCCACCCTCGCCCGCCAGGTGCCCGGCGCGCTCCAGCACATCGGAAATCACCGGGCCATGGCGTGTGCTGCGTACACGCAGCAGAACATCGTCGCCATCCTTGACCCGAATACGCTCCTCACGCACGGCAAACGCAGCACTGCCCTCAGGCGTCAGGTAATGGCTGCTGTCGCCGGGCAACTGCTTTTCCAGAAACAGATCGACGACATCCGAATGGGTGTTGGTGAATGACCAGGCGACGTGCTGATTACGGCCCAGAATGACCCCAGGCATGCCCGGCAATGTCGCACCGATGACATCCAGCCCCGGCGCATGAAGTTGCGCCAGGTACCATAAAGTGGGCGCACTGAGCATCAGGTGCGGATCGTTGGCCAACAGTGGCTTGCCACTGTCGGTACGGCTCCCGGCCAGCGCCCAGCTGTTGGAGCCGATGCCCACCGGCTGCCGCTCGGGCAAGGCGGCCAACAGCCCTGCCCATGGGCTGCCAGTGCCGGCATAGCGTTGCTTGAGGTCAGGCAGCGCGGGGCGTTGATCGCCGGGATAGGCGGGCATCAGCTCGGCCACCTGCGCCGGGCTGAACTGTTGGCTCAGTTCTGCCGTGGCCAACTCATCCCAGAGATTGCCGGCCATGCGCCAGGCCATGAGCCGGAAAAACGCCAGCGAGTCGCTTGGCTGCCAGGGCCCTGGGCGAAAGCCGGCAATCACGAACTCTGGCGCCAATACCGGGTGCCCGGCCAGGTAGGCGTTGACGCCTTGGCTGTAGGCGTCCAGGGTGGCCCGGGTATTGGCATCCAGCGCGGCCAGGTTGCGTTCGGCGATGGCCTGCAACCCCAGGGTGCGGAACACCCGGTCACTGGGCAACGCCTGGGCGCCGAACACCTCGGCCAAGGTGCCGGTGGCCATGCGCCGGTTCATCTCCATTTGCCACATCCGGTCCTGGGCATGCACGTAGCCAAGGGCGTAATAGGCATCAGCCGGGGTTTTCGCGAACAGGTGTGCGATGCCATCGGCATCACGCAGCACATCGACAGCGGCAGACAAGCCGCTCACCGACACCCTGCCCTCGGTTTGCGGCAACGAGCGCCAGGCGTAGACCGCCATGGCACCTGCCAGCAGCAGTAACGCCGCCAGCAGGAGGATGGCCAAGCGTTTCAGATAGATCATCGGGCTTCCGTTTCAACTGATCGATAGGCAATCACCGGGCGCCCTCAGTCGCTTGCGCTGAGGGCTGCCACGGCATCAAGAGAGGCGCGCGCCCGGGAAGGTCCCTGGAGCTCGACAAGTTGGCCGCCGTCCATCTTCAGCAAGCGATCGGCGAGGTGGAAATAGCGCTCGTCATGGGTAATGGCAAACACCGTTTTACCGGTACTGCGCAAGTACTCCAGCACGCCGAGGTAGAACAGCTGACGGTATGCGGGGTCCTGGTCTGCGGCCCATTCATCCAGCAGTAATACAGGACGCTCTTCCAGCGCGGCCAGCATCAGTGCCAAACGTTTACGCTGGCCCTGGGAATAGGCCGTGCTCGGCAATCGCCCGTTGCTGGGCGTCACCTTGTCGCTGAGGGCCAGGCGCTCCAGCCATTGCGCCACCAGCGTCGAATCGGCCGTAGCGCCCTTGCCATCAAGCAACTGGGCAAACAGATGGAAGTCGGAGAACACCGCCGCGAACAATTGCCGGTAGGCAGGGAGTTGCTCCACCGCCAAAGGCTGACCATCAAGCAGAATCCGGCCGCTGTCGGGGACGCTCAAGCCACACAGCAGGCGTGCCATGCTCGACTTTCCGCTGCCGTTGCCGCCGATCAGGAACACCACTTCGCCGCGCTTCAGGGTCAGGTTCAACGGCCCTAGCGCAAACCCGCCTTCACCGTCACGCTCGGCGTACCGGTAGCACACGTCTTCCAGCACAAGGTGCTGCCAGTCCGCTGGCAGCGCCTCAGGCAAGGCAAACCCCGCCTGATAGGGTGCCAGCGCCAGGCTGTCGAGTTTGGCCAGCGCGACATTGCCGGCAATCAGCCCAGGCATCGCCCCGACCAGCAGCCCCAGCGGTGTACTGAGGTACAACAGGCTGATCGCGAACGTGGTGGCGACGGCACGGTCAGCCCAACCAAAGTGGCTGGCGAGAAAGAAGCTCACGCCGATGGCCACCAGCAGCATGACGCTGATCGAGTTGCTGTAGGCACTGTAGAACAGGTCGGCGCGGCTCTGGTGATAACGGTCCGCCTGGGCACTGCGCTCAAACTCCTCCTCATAGACCCGTCGCGCGCGGTGCCGATTGAGGCGCAATTCCTTACGCCCTTGCAGCACGGCAAGGTAACTGCCGTACAACTGATCGGCGGCCTCGCGGGCACTGGCCACTTCCCGGTTGGTGATCCCGAGCAAGCGCCAGGCCACCAACAACGCGGCCCCGATCAGGGCCAGCGTCGCCAGAAACAAGGGCCAGGACAACCAGGCCAGGTAAGCACCGGCGGCGACGGTCAGTAGTGCGCCGTGAACCACCGCCGGCAGGCGTACGAAGGCTACCGACAAGGCTTGTACATCGACACTGAGGCTGGCCTGGAGTCGCGGCGCTCCCAAGGCGCCGAGGCGCGCCAGGGGCGTGTCGAGCATTCGCTTGAGCACGGTATTACGCAGCGCCAGCACGCCGCGATGACCCAGCGTGGTCATGCCGATCTGCGCAATCACCCCCGAAACCATGACGGCAAGCAAGAGCACCGTGAACTGGGCCAATGCAGGCCCCAGTGCCGTACCGGGTTGAGCCAGACGCTGGTTGATGAACGCGATCACGCCAACACCGATGCCGGCATTCACGATGCTCAGCAGCGTAATGAACAGCGCGAGCCCGGGGTGGCGCCCAAAGAGCATTCGCATCAATCTCATGGCAATGCCCTCCCACGTTGTGCTTCACCTGGGGCAGGCACCGGTAACGCGTAGAGCTGCCCGCCCTCCATTTTCAGAAGCCGGTCGGCGAGGTGAAAGTAATGATCGTCATGGGTAATCGCAATGACGGTTACGCCCTGCTCGCTCAACTGCGGCAGCAACTGCTGATAGAAGGCACGGCGATACGCCGGGTCCTGATCGGCGGCCCATTCGTCAAGCAGCAACACACCCCGCCCCTCGAGCACCGCAAGCAGCAGGCCCAAGCGTTTGCGCTGGCCTTGTGACAGTTCCAGATCAAGCAAGCGCGCCTGCTCGATGCGAACTTTGTGCGCCATGCGCAGCAGTGCCAGCCAGGCCTGAACAACATCACGCGGGGCATCCTCACCCGCCACACCAAGGAGCTGGCGAAACAGATGAAAATCGCTGAACACGGTACTGAACAACTGCTGGTAGGCGGCAAGATCATGCTCGCCCACGGCTCGACCATCGACCCGCAGGCAACCGGTATCGGGCCGGTAAAGCCCTGTGATCAAGCGTGCCAGGGTGGACTTGCCGCTACCATTGCCACCGACCAGGAACACCCGTTCGCCACGTTGCAGGGTCAGGTCCAGGGGGCCGACAACAAAACCCGAACCGTCCTCGGAGCGGTAGCGGTACGTCACGGCATCCAGCTGCAAGCGCTGCCAACCCTCGAACGCCGTGGCAGCGGGCAGGTCGAAGTCTTCCCGGTAGGGCTGAAGTTGCAAGGCATTCAGCTTCTCCAGCGCCACGTTGGCCCCCAGCAGATTGGGAATCGCGCCCATGCTCGACACCAGCGGTGCGCGCACGAACAGGATCACCACGGCAAAGGTCGACGCCACGGTGTAATCGGCCCAACCGTAGCCACCGACCAAGGCAAACACCAGCGCGAGGCTGGCCAGGATCATGCAGTTGACCCAGTTGCTGTTGGACCAATGGAAGGTATCGGCACGCACCACGTGATGAAAGTAGTCACCGGCACTGGCCAGGTACTCCTGCTCGTACAGGTGCTGCGCCCGGGTGCGGTTCAGTGCCAGCTCCTGTCGCCCCTCGATAACTGCGCGGTAATGCGCGTGCAGTGCATCATCCGCCTCGCGCAACTGGCGCATGTGCGCCTGGGTACGGCGCATCAGCTGCTGGCTGACGACCACCATCAACGCCAGCCAGGCCAGGGTCGCGCCAAACAAGGGCAACGACAACCAGGCCAGGTAGCCAAAAGCGGCCAAGGTGAGGATCGAGCCATAGACGATCTCCGGCAGGTTGATGAACCCGATGGTGATCTTCTGCACATCGCCGCTCAGGCTGGCCAACAGACGCGCACTGCCCAGGCTTTCGAGACGATCCACATCCGAATCCAGCACTTGCTTGACCAACCTGCGGCGCAGACCATGAACAAATCGATGCCCAAGGCTGGCGATGAAGGCCTGCACGCCGAAACTCAACGCGAACAGCAATGCCAGCAAACCCGCGAACGCAAGCATCGCACCTTCGACAGCCCCCTCAGCGTCCATCAGCCGGTTCTTGATGAAGGCGATGACGCCAACATTCAGCACCGCGCTGGCCGCACTCAACAGCAACACCCCTAGCAACGGCCAGCGATACTGCCGGTAGATCAAGCCAAACACCCCCATTCGTCCTCCCTTGGTTTAAACAGGTTGCGAAAAACAGCCTTTGCAACGGCCACTGCCAGCAGCGGTCATGCCCGCGCCTGTCGACCGCCCTCTTCACGCGCATGGCTCCAGGTCAGCGGTGGTGGCACGGGCGTTGTCGCATACAGCGGCTTTTCCGCGATGCTGTTGATGATCACTGCCGATCGCCACGCGGCCAGACTGAGTTGCGGGTCTGCAATGCCATGGGTGTATCGGCCCGCGTTCTGGACGTAAATCCGGTTACTCGCGGGGCCATCCCACTGCGCGGAATAGTCCTGATTGAGCACCAGGCCACCTTCCTGATCATGGACCAGCCGCGGAATCAAGGCGGCGATGCACTTGGGCAGGGTCTGCTGATAGCCCGTGGCGAGAATCACCTCATCGGCATCGAGGCGTTCGCGCGCACCGTTGAAACCGTTGTGGTTCGTGAGCTGGAAATGGCCGCCGTGGCGCTGCATGGCCACCACTTCACGCTGCGGCAAAATGCGTGCAGGCACCGCTTGCGTGTTCAAGAACTCGTTCTCGTACAGCGCCTGGGACAATTCGCGCAAGGTCACCGGCGATACACCGTCGCCCGCCAGTTTCTGTTGAACCACCAAGCGGCGCTTGTCGGCTTCCGGCAGCGCATAGAACTCACGCACGTAGTCCGGAGAAAAGTATTCGTTGGTGAACGGGGTCTCATCCAGCGGTTCAAGGTTGGCCCGGCGCGTGATCCAGTTCAGCTCGGACACAACGCCTCGACGCCCGGAGAGCACATCAAGGAAGATCTCCGCGCCACTCTGCCCGCCGCCCACCACGGTCACCCGCTTACCGGCCAGCGAATGCTGCGCATGCATGTAGCCATGGCTGTGCTGACAATGTTCACCGCCCAGCACGCGCCCCCACTCGGGAATGTGCGGCAGCAAACCGGTCGCGACCACGATATGCCGGGCTTTCAAGGACGGACGATTGGCGAAGCCGATGACAAAATCATGGCCATCGAACGTTACCTCCTGAACGTCGCTGGAAAACGCGACATTGGGCAACTGCTCAGACACCCAGCGCATGTAGTCCGCGTATTCGACGCGGCGCACATTCGTGTATTCCGCATTGATGAATCGATAGAAGCGACCTTTGTCGACCAGGTAGTTCAGGAAGCCATAGCGGCTGGCCGGGTCGACCGGCGTGACCATGTCCTTGAGGTAGGACGTCTGCATGTAGGTGCCGGGCAACATCATCCCGGCGTGCCAGTCGAAACGCGGCCTGCGCTCGAAGAAGCAACTGTTGAGCTGTGCCTGGGGGACCATAAGCGCGGCCAGACTCAGGTTGAACGGGCCGACGCCGATTCCGGCGACATCCAGACGCTTGGCCATTTGCAGCAGTTCCATCACGCGCTCCCTCTTGGTGCCCCCGCGCTACCGACTTCGGTCAGACAAGGAGGCATTGATACATGGGGCGGAGCAAACGCATCCGCCCTTCAATTCCCGGCACTCGCCGGCCTGTCAGTGGGCCAATTGCTGTTGCAGGCTCAAGGGCCGCATGTCGGTCCAGATGCTGGCGATGTGAGCCAGGCACTCCTGCCGCAGGCCACGCTTGCCGGCCTCCTGCCAACCTTCGGGAATCGCCTTGTATTCGGGCCATATGGAGTATTGCTGCTCACCATTGACGACCACGACGAAGACTGCGTTTTCACTGTCAAAACTCATAGTGTTCCTTCCTGTCGAACGGAATCATCGAAATGATTCGTAGGCACATGCCTACAACCTGTTTGGGCTTGTCGAGGAGGTGACGAATGAGAATGATTTTAATTTAAGAACAGGCAATCAGCGCCTGCTCGCCGTGGTTCGGGGCATCGGCGAAGAACACTTCACGCGGCAAGATCATCATGGCTGCGCGCTTGTGCGGGAAGTCGAATTCCTTCTCGCGATAGAAACCGGCCCGCTGCAGATAGTTGATCATCTTCGCGTTGTCGGCACGCGGCTCGGCCACCACGCGCTGGGTGCGGGCGTCATCAAGAAACAGGAAGTGCGCCAACGACGACAGCCATGCACTCACCCGGTGAGCGCCCCGGTAGCGCTGCTCCCCGACCAGCATATGCACCCCACGGTCGTAATCTTGCACGTCGTAGTACGGCGCGATGCGGTCTTCGCGGGCCCAATAGGCCTCAAAGTACGCAAAAGGCTCATCATTGAAGCAGGCGATCAGGGGGTGCACCTTGGGGTCTGCCAGCAAAGCGTCCAGGTACTCGCGATGCGCCTGCTGGCTGCCGGTCATTTCCCAGAACGCCGCTACGCGCGGGTCATTCTGCCAACGGCTGAACACCTCCAGATCCTGCTGTGGATCGAGCGTGCGCAACGAAATCGTCTCAGCGATTTCCGCCACGTAACGTCGATACACCGTGCCAGGCTGACGCGGTGCACGTTGCGGATGGCGCTTGCCATTGCTCAGACGGTACTGCAACGGATACTGGCTGGACGGTGGATAGGCCAGCCAGGGTTGAGGATGCTGGCGGAACAGGTGCTGCGGGCAAATCAATACTTCGCTGTCGGGCGCATGAACCGCCAGGCCTTCGCGCAACAAAAGGCTGACCTGAGCCTGCCCCGGAACCGACAGCGCAAGCTCACGTACCGGGTGCACCAGGAAGGCCGCATGCAAGGCGGCCAGCGTCAGGTCCTTGACCTGCTCGACCTCGCACGGCTGCAGCATCAACCGGGCACGTTGGCCCCCCGTAGCCACGACGAGCGACCCCACAAAGCGACCTTCGAGGTCGATATTCAATTGATCACCCTGCTGCTCGATGGACAGTCGGCGGCCATCGACCTGCGGGACGGATAAAGGAGAGAAAATCATGACAACACCTTGCTTGGCGGATGGGTTCACCCCCTCGATCCTGGAGGGGGCGAAGATGGCTACAGACGCTTACCAGTTGTAGGACACAGAGGTGGAAAGCATGCGCGGGTAACCGTAGTTGCAACGGAACTCCGTGCCTTGGCAGGTGGCATAGTTGTTGTCGAGCAGGTTCTTGGCGTTCAACTGCACACGCCAGTTCTCCAGGTCGTAATGCACCATGGCGTCCACCAGGGCATAGGCCGGAATATCCAGTTTGTTGGCATCGTCACCGTAGCTGGAGCCGACATAGCGCACGCCAGCGCCAAAGCCCAGGCCTTTGATATCACCGTTCCTGAAGGTGTAATCCGCCCAGATCGAGGCCATTTTCTCCGGCACGTTGTACGGCCGGTTGCCTTCATAGTTGGTGTCCTTGGTGATCTCGACCTTGTTGTAGGTCAGGCTGGTAATCACGTTGAACGATTCGGTGATGCTGGCAACCGCTTCCAGCTCGACGCCGCGAGACTGGACCTCGCCAATCTGGACCTGCCGCTGGCCGCTCGGGTCGGTTGGATCGGGGGTCGGGACGTCCTTCTTGCGCAGGTCGAACAACGACAGCGTCACCGAGCTGTTGGAGCCCTTGGGCTGGTACTTGATACCCAGCTCATGTTGCTCGCCGGTGGTCGGCTTCATGAGGTCGGTGGTCAGGCCCACGTTGGGGGCGAATGATTGAGAATAGCTGTAGTACGGCGCCAGGCCATTGTCAGCCAGATACACCACACCTGCGCGGTAGGTCGCCTTGCGGTCGTTACGCTGGTTGGTACCCGCTGCGTTGCGCGCAGTCGCGTAGGCACCGGTACCACCGTCGCTGTCCTGGTTCACACGTGCCCAGTCAACCCGGCCACCCAAGGTAAAGGCAAACTTGTCGATCTTGAACTGATCCTGGGTGTAGATACCCAGCTGACGCACCTTGCTGACCACGTCGTTGGACGTCGCCAGGTCGCTCGGCGTCCAGTTGCCGTAGGTTGGGTTATAGAGATCGAAGGGGTTCGGGTCACCGCCCGGGCTGCCCTGGTTGAAGATGTCGTAGGTGGTGTACTGCATGTCACCGCCCAGGGTGACGTTGTGCTCGATAGGGCCGGTGTTGAAGTTTGCATGGGCCTGGTTATCCAATGCCCAACCAGTGACGGTGGTCTTGGAGGTCAACGCACCACGGTAACCCTGGCCAAAGTCGCCTGGTGCCAGGTCTGCCGTTGGTGCAGGGTTGTAATAACCCAGGCCATAAATGGACTTGTAGTCCAGGGTCAAATGGCGGTAGCGGAAATTCTGCTTGAAGCTCCAGACATCGTTGAACACATGATCGAAGGTGTAGCCGATGCTTTCCTGATCGCGATCGAAGTGGTCGAAGTCCGGCTCACCAGCGAACAGGTCGGTGTCATAGCGGCCCAATGGGTTGGTTTTGACCGTGCCCTCGTACGGCAGGTACTGGAACACCGAGCCCAGGCGCTCGTGCTGAACCTGCGCCAGGACTGTCAGCGAGGTGTTGTCATCGATGTTCCAGGTCAGTGCCGGAGCGATGAACCAGCTCTCTTCGTCGACATGATCGATCTGCGTGGAGCCGTCCTTTATCTGGGCAGTCAGACGCCCCAGGAAACGGCCATCGTCATCCAGCTTGCCGCCAATATCGAACGCACCGACTTTCTTGTCGTAACTGCCGTACTCGGCCCGGATCTCACGGATGGGCGCCGCGGTCGGACGCTTGCTGACCTGGTTGACCAGACCGCCCGGCGAGCTTTGGCCGAACAGCACCGAGCTGGGGCCACGCACCACTTCAACACTTTCAAGGCTGTAAGGGTCGACACGCCACATGCCGTAGTTGCGGTTCAGCAGGTTCAGGCCATCGAGAAACAGGCCATCGTTGGACTGATCGAAACCGCGGATGTAGATGTAGTCGTTGCGGTTATCGGCACCGAACGGCTCGGCGTTTACCCCTGCGGTGTAACGCAGGGCTTCGCTGAGGGTTTGCGCATCCTGTGCGTTCATTTGCTTGCGCGTGACCACCGTAACCGACTGCGGGTTTTCGATCAGCGGCACGTTGCTCTTGGTGATGCCCTGCGCTTGAGTGGCGACGTAACCGGTGTCTTCCACCGCCTTGGCCTCCACTGCCGAAGGCGCCAACTCCACATACGTCCCGGAGCCGGTATCGGCTGCATTCTGTGCGTACGTCACGCCCATCGGCAACAGCGAGCTCAACGCCGTCACAGCCCCCAGCCCCAGCCACTGTGACGAGAACGCACCGGCCCCGAATTTCCCTGCACTAAACCCCAATTTCATGACGCTCCCCGCTCCCTGTAGACGTTGCTGACTGTTGCTATTGAGAATAGTTTACAGTTGCGAACGCTAACAGGAAACACTTCAGCCACGCAAACAGGTGGTAGCGCTAGCCTTGCGGCAGCTATTGTGTGCCGTAGATGTCGAGTCGGGCATTCACCAACCCACCAAGCCGCATCGGTTGAGATCTTGGGTCGTACTGCTGACCTGCGGGGGCCAGTGAAAGGTTTGGGCAGGGGGGAGTCGTGGATCGTATCGGATAGCTCAACGAAAATCGCCGCATTGTTACGCGCCTAGAAAGACTCGCAAAACATTATGCGGCGACCGCCTCGCCTACTTGTTCCAGATAGCGTTTGAGAGCGCAATCTCCATATAAAATCCGAGGCAAATCAAAAGAATAAATTCTTACTCAGGCCGCCCCCAATAACCCTCAAAATCCTTCTAATCATAACCTCTTTTGCAATCCCTGCCACGGGCGGAAGCAGCAAACATTTAAACCATCAAAGAATCCTTACGGGGGCCGTTACACCATTTAATGCTCTTAATTTTTCAGCGCGCCTCTGTACGAGCCTATACCTCTCGAGACTTCCACCCTCCTCAGCATTCTCATGTATGTAGTGACGAAAAATAGCCACCTCGCGAATTTTTATCCTCCCAGTCTGCGGCAGACCCGGATAAGTATTAACACCACTCCTGCCTACAATCAGCACCTCATTATAGAGTCTCGTGTGATATAGCATATCTCCCGGAATGCGAATCTGATGAAAACCTTTCGGCATCAACTGCTTTCCATCAACCCTTATTCCTTTGTAAAGAGCATCCGTCAAAGCATTAGAATCCGTTACTCGCCTGCCGCCTGCGCTTCCAGGGTCCTTTACGGTTCCAGCATGATTAGGAAACCAGAGATCTTGATGATGCATACCCACAATATTCTGTATCGGCACATCCAATATAAAACCTAATTCCTGGAAAGAATTACGCCGCCTCGGGTTAAGCACATCCACAATCCCAACGCGATTAAAATCAATAAGCGTAGCACTGATGATATCCCATGTTGCAAACACATGTTCTGCAGGCAGAGTCATCAGCGGACTAGTTTTGTGAGGGTCTGGTTTGGCTTGTTTGGTTTTTTGATGATCTGGATCTTCTTCCTGATAATGTGGACGCAATGTATGTATTAATGCCCGACTCGGCCATAATTTACTCGTCTCCCATCGCTTCAGCAACTCAACCTTATTCATAGTACACCTCCATATTTAGCTCAAGGATTACAACAACCTCTACAAACCTATTAAACCTCCATTCACGGCCTCCCACGCACACACCTAGGATTCACCAATAACCACATCCATCCATTGCACTGCATTGCATTGCATTACTGACTTGTGCCATAAGTTGTTTGCGACACTTTTTCATGCAGCACTTAGCAATCAAGTATTAATCGACACAAACGCTGCATTAACAACTGCACAATCAAACCGCCTCACCCCCTGACTATCAAACGGCGCACCCGCACGCCCCACACGTAACTGCAAGCGCACTTCTTCGCCCTCGAAATCAAACACCAGCTGACGTGCCTCGGGATCTTCGGTCGGGATTTGCCGTGCCTGGTCGATCAGGCGAAACCAGGCCCACGGCCCGGTGCTTTTGCGGATGAGGGTGCGGCCGTCAAGCAGTGTCACGCTGGCCCGGATTTCACTGCCCAGGGCTTTGCCGGGCCATTCGAACAGTGCCGAACCCAGCGGCCCATGGCTGTAGTTCAAGCGCGCACCGTCGTAGTCCAGGGTGAAACTGGCGATGCGCTCGCTCATCATCAGCGGGCTGAGTTCGAATGCCAGCTGTGCCTGGTGTTGGCCTGCCGGGAAGAAGCTGTCGCGCAGCTGTGCGGCGTTCTCCAGGGTGGCCAGCAGTGGCGCACTGAGGCCGCCCACCGAGGCGCCCTCGTTCAAGCGCCAGGGGCGTGACCGGGTATCAAGTTGGCCGTCCAGGTGCTGCTCTACAAAGCGCTGCAGCAAGCCGTCGGCCGCAAACAACCGGTTGAAATCGTCCAGCGACGCCTGGGTGTCTGAATCGCCGTCGAACGGGTAACGCCCGCTCAGCGCACGCTCACAGAGGGGCGCGACGTCGCTGGCCCATGCACGTTCAAGCACGTGCCGGGTGTGTTGCTGCACGTGCTGCTGACCGACCTGAACGATGTCCAGCATCATGGGTTGAAGCAGCGCGGGCAGTTGCTCCACCTCTTCCCTCAGGCGTTGCAACGAATCGCTGGCGTCCATGGGCACTTTCTGCCGCACGCCCTGTTGGCTGGCGTCGATGAACAAGGCGGTGTCTTTCAAGGCGAGCAGCAGTTGCTCGGACGTGCTCACCGGTGCCTCGGCCGCCAGCCATTGGTGCAGGGGCTTGAAATGCTGGGTGACCGGATGAGGCAACGGGCTGACCGCCGGTACCGGTTGAGCCAGGCCGACCCGCTGCTGCAGGTGCTCGCCTTTCTGCAGGGCGCGCTCCAGCACGCCGTGGGATGGTAATACGGGCGATAGCTGGGTGTGGCGCGCCGCCGCGTGCAACAGTTCCAGCAACGGCGAGTCGCGTTGCGCCAGTTGCAACAACCGGCGCGGTACGTGTTCGGACTGATCCAGGCCGCTGACTTGCAGGTCGTCGAAAAACGCCTCCCACTGCTCGATATAGGCCTGGTGGTAGAGCGCTAGCACCTCGTCCTTGATGGGCTTGAGGCTCAGCACCTCAGCCTGCCCCATCAGGCGTCGCTCTTGAACCAGCGCTAGCGCCAGCATGGGCTCGACGCGTGCGCTAAAACGCCGGTGCCCCTCCACGGTGTAAAGCCCCGGTACCCCGCGGGCCTGGGGTTCTCCGCTGCGCTTGGTGAACAGCAACAGGCCGCCCGCGCCCAGTACAGAGGCGATACTGAATTCGCTCAAGGTGCGATCATCCACCTGCTCCAGTAGCTGCCGGTACAACCGGTGCGCCACAGGTTCAGCCGCCAGCTGGTTGCGCGCCTGCTCGATGAGCCCGCGGTCCAGTGGCCGTGGCGTGGACAGTGCCAGGCGCTTGAGCAACCGCTGCAGGTGCTCGTCCAACTGCTGATGCTGCGCGTCACTCAGGCGGCTTCCGGCACTGTCGCGAAAGGCGCTGGCGTACCACTCGCCCAGTGCTTGCGCATCAAAACGCCCTTCTCCGCCCAGCATCAGGTACAACGACAGGCTCTGGCGCAGTGTTGCTTCGCTAAGGGTTTGAGCACGGCGTAGACGGTCTTCGAGACGCTGCAGCAGATCGGCCAGCACCTGCTGTTCAAGGGCGTGGGCATAGGCTTGCGCCGCATGCAGCTGCAATTGACGACCGGTCGACCAGGGCAACCAGCCCTGGTCGAGGGTGTACGCCATGTGGGCGAGCCGGTCGAGCCGCAGCAGGGTGTCGCCCCCCAGCACCGGGGTGTTGGCATGATGGGGCGCCTGCTGTAACGCTGCTATCTGTTGATCGGCGTGTTCCAGGCGACGGGTCTGATCGCGGTGCAGGCTGAGCAACAGCAGGCCGAGCATCAGGCTGATTGCTGGCACCAGAATGTGTGCCCATGACCTGCCCCATGCCAGCCCCTGGCGCATTGGCGTGCGCAGTCGGCCGGGGCGCCAACAGGTGTGCAACGCCCGCAACAAGACCGGGGCCGGCGATTCGACCGTGGCCGGTTGTGCACTGAAACGCACCGACTGCAGGGCGACCTGGGCAATGCCGCGTTCTTGGGCCAGGGCCGTTTCCAGCACCGCCTGCAGGCTCATGGAGAGAGCGCGCCACATCGGCGTGAAGCCGAACAGCATGGAACGCACCTGAACATCCGGCTCACGCTGAAGACGCTCGAGCGCGGTGCTGTGCAGGTCGGCAATCAGCGCCCTCATGCGCGGGCCTAAGGTCGCGAGCAGGTCTCGGTTACGCAGGGCAGGCGCAAACGCCAGGCTCAATTCACGCCGGTCTGCCGCCAGCCACGCCAGCGACTCCGTGTACCCAGGCAGTTGCTCACAACCGCTGACGATCACCTGCACCGACAGGGCGTTACCAAAGCGACTGGCCAGTTCTTCAAGGCGCGCACGGAGCATCAGTGCCAACTGATCGCGTTCGGCGACGCTCGCTTTGTGTAACTGCACAGCCGACAGCACCAGCAGGATTCCGCGCGGCAGTGTGCCGCCAACCTCAGCCTGTTTGAGCTCATCGAGCAACAGACGCCACAGCCGTGCCTGCTCAGGTTGAGACGGGCTCAGCAGGCTGCCGTTGATATCGAACAGGGCGAAACCGCTCACCGTGGCGCAGCGCAGGTCGTCGTTGGCGTTGCCGCTCAGGCCGAGCAACGGGCCCTTGTCCAGCCCCGGCGGGCCGATCAGCAAGAACCCTGGCAACCGGCCACTGGCGCGTTGAAACCAGGCCTGCAGCCGCTCGCGCAGCAGCCGTTCCCGGTCCGAACAGGCCTCCTGCGGCGCGGCGTCGATCAAGGGCGCTGGATCGGTTTCCTTTGTGCGCCGACGCCGACGCAGCCATAGCACCAGTGCCAGGACGGCAAGCCCGGCGCAGAGCAGCAGACGGCTCGCCACGCTGGCCAAGGGTGCGTAACCATCGACTGCCAGACGCTGGCCATGCATCAGGACCAGGTACATCAGAATTACAAGGCCCAGCAGCGCCGCACAGGCGAACAGCAGGGTTTTCAGGGCGCGCAGAAGCATGGCAGCAACATCCGCAAGTAAAAGGTGTGGGGGAATGCCGTCTCAGTCAGCCTTGCGTGGGATAGGCGAAAATTTCCACGCGACGGTTTCGGGCACGGTTATCCGGGCTGTCATTGGCGAACAACGGTTCAAGCTCACCACGCCCCTCGGCGGTATAGCGCAGAGGGTCGATGTCATTGCCCACCAGCGCGCGAAGCACGGTCTCGGCACGGGCCAGTGACAATGCCTGATTGGAAATCAAGCGGGTCGCCACCGGCGTGTCGTCACTGTGGCCAATCACCTTGATGTGCACCGGCCACTGCTCCAGTGCAGCGGCAATACGCTTCAATACAGGCTCGTAGAGCGACGCCACTTCGCTACCGCCAGCAGCAAACAAACCGGAGGAACTGATCGTGATGCGCACGCCAAGGCCGTCTTCAAGCAGGTACAGGCGGCCAGCCCGTACGTCTGCGGACAGCGCCAGGGCCAGTTGCTGCGCCAAGCTGTTCAGCGGTGCCTGCTCCAGTGCCTGCAAGCGCACCAGGGTTTGGTAGGAACGGTTTTCCAGGTGATAGGCCAAGCCGGCCGCCAGCATCACCAGCAATGCCCCACACCCCCACCAGACATAACGACGACGGCTGAAGTAGTCATGACGCCAGCCACGCACCGGCTCATCCGGGCTGACCGTGGGCAGGTAGCCGCGTTGCATGCGAATCGTTTCGAACAGGTGGTTGCGCCGCAGCGCAAGCGCGGCGCGCCCTTCACTCTGAATGCGGTAGCGGCCCTCCAGGCCAAGGGCCAGGCACAGGTACATCACCTCCAGCAGCGGGAGGTTTTCCTCAGGCTTGAGCTCAGCTGCATCGAGGTAGCCAAAAAAACCGTCTCCACCCGAGGTCTGGCCATGGAAGATCATCAGCAGGCTGTGTTTCGACCACTCTCCCCTGCCCCATTCAGCACTGGAGATGGTTTCATCGAGCAGCGTACACATCGCATACTGGGCGCGTTCAACCAGGCTGACCGGTACGCGATCCTCCACCGCCTTTCGATGGAACGTACGCATCTGGGTAACCAGATGGGCGCGCAGATCATCAAGGTCGGGCGCCTGCTCAAGGCTGCGCAGCAACACGACCTCATACAGCAGGTCACTGGCATGCAGCCCAAGCCCTTCGCTACTCAGCGCGGGCAAGGCGTCATGTGGCCGTGCTGTCGGGGCCGGCAACGCCGACGCGCCCCAGCGCGCCTTGATGTTTGCAAGAGGGGTCCAGAAACGGCGTTTCATTGAGGCTCCTTGATCGCCCAGAAGGCCAGTTGCAAGCCCGGAAAATCACCGGCCACATGCAGGCCGAAACCGGCGCTGCTGCCAAGTGCCTGCCACAACGGGTTGTCGCGCTGAAGCTCGAAGTAGCTGAAGCCTGCGTAGTACGGCAGTTCACGCGGCGCGGCCGGCAGAACACAGACGTTGATTCCGGGTAGCTGCAGGTCGACGAGGTCGGCAACGCGTTCGCTTGGCCCAACCTTCAGGCACGTCGGGAACACCTTGCGCAGTTCGTCATCCGGCACTTGCGCACGCACTGCAAGTACAAAGCGGGCGCTGCCATACAGGCTGGTGTCGAGCACGGCGGCAACACGAATACCGTGTTCACGCTCATTCAAGGCCAGGGGCACTACATCGGTTCCGGCCTGCGCACTGAGGATATGAGCCAGGTCGATCATGACGGGGTCGAAGCTGTCGGCGAGCCGATCATGCCGGTACACCGGATAGGACTTTGGCCGCTTGCTGGTTTCAGAGAAAATCGCCAACTCACCGGCCAGGGCGACCAACTCACGGAACAGGACCTCGGGGTGCAAGCCCGGGTAGCTTGCAAGGTGGGCGAGCATCGGCTCGGCTCGGTTGATCGTCTGCAGCATCAGAAAATGATGGACCTCGGCGATTCCGCCCAGCCCTGGTACACCCATGTTGGTCGCCAACATGTAGCCCCGCTGCCGAACACGGCCGAGGAAGTCATCCACAAATGCCGCCAGCCGCGGCGCCAGGCGCCAGTTCAGAACCGGTGCGATGAAGGCCTCATCCAGGCTGACCTGGCCACCAGAACTGCGTTCAAGCACCCGGGCGACATCCAGGTACACATGTGACTGCTCGACGTCCTGCCGACGTGCCAGGCGCAGGTTGAGCCGGGCAAGCTGCAAGGTCGCCTCTGCGGCACCCTCGGCGGTGCTGTCCTGCACCGTGGCCTCCAGCTGATGGTAGCGCGACAGGCTGTCGGCGGCAGACGCGTGCTCGACGTCAATGTGTGCAGCGCCCGCTCTGGGCAAGGCCAATACCACGTCCAGCCCGCGTGCACCCTCAGGGACAACGAAGCCGGCCTGCGCCAGGCCTTGGCTATCGAGGCTGAACAGCGTGCCATCGGGTAGAACACCTGCACACTCGAGCAACTGGATTCGCCCCAGGAGCAACTGCGCCGGGTCGAGTTTCAATGCGCTGAACCCCCAGACGTTAGCCTGTACCGCTTGCAACCCTTGAACCAACTGCGCCTGCACGTGGCGTTGTTGCTGTTGGAAATGCTGCGGCTGGAGGAACATGCCTTCCGACCAGACAACGCCGTCATTGCTGAGCATGTGTTAAGCCCTCTGCTATTGGAATGGCCTGAACCGATACCCTGTCCCGCGCCAGGTTCACCTTCAGTACCTCGGGGCTTTGGGCTTGAAAGACATCTACCGCGCGCCATTGAGCGTTATCCAGGTCGCGGTACTCCGCTACCACGCCCACCAGGCGCATCTGCGGATGGGGTACGAAAAGGTGTTCGCGCCGTTCGCCAGGGCTTAACTGAAACGTCTCGCGCACGAGCCAGGTCGCATCGGCCGACGACTCATTGGCATGCTCAAGACGTGACAGGTCCGCCTTGAGGAAGGTTGTGGCATCGCTCAGTTGGTAGAACGTGAGCAACACAGGAGACGGACGACCGAAGAGGTTCGGATTGACATCGAGCGCCGCCACAATGTCCACGCGCTTTTTCGGGTCGAGTGGCGCAGGCGCCTGAAACCAGCCGAATGCCTGGCAGCCCTGCAGCAATCCCAGGGCCATCAGCAATGTGCCACGCAGCACCGTGCGCGGGACCTGTGCAATGGTGTTAGTCGCGGCCATCATCAGCCTCCTTGGGGGCTTTGGTTTTTTTCGGTTTTTGCGGTTGTTTGGGTGACGGCGCCTCTGCGGACGCCGAGCTACCCTCGCCGCCCCCGTTGATATCGACCTTGCCCTTGCCGTCGATGGCCACCATCGCGCCATTGATCGAAACCCCCTTGGGGCCTAACTCGACCGTGCTGGAACCGGCCTTGAGCACCAGCGTCTGGCCCGCTTCAAGGGTGATCGTCTGGCTGCCCTTGACGTCGACACTGCTGGCGCCGAGCTTGAACTTGCCGCCAACCTTGGTATCGCTGTCTGCGGCGATGTCCAGTGAATGCGCGCCGCCCAACTTGACCTGCTGATCAGCGCCCACCTCGAGCGAGCAACTGCCTTTGATCGCGCTGACCTGGTCGCCACCGACATCAAGTGAGTAGTCCGCGCTGACCCGAGCGTTAAGGTCACCCTCGATGTGCTCGTGGGCGTCTTTCATCACCTGGCGGTAAGCAGTGCCGCCTACCTTGAGGTGAATGTCGTTGCCGATGTGTTCAAAGGCATCGTTACGCACCGTGATGTCCTGGTTGCGCCCGGCATGGAACAACAACTGCTCGGCGCCGCCCTTGTCCTCGAAACGCAGTTCGTTGTAGACATCCTCGGCACCCAGCGACTGGCTCTTGATGCCACTGCGAGCGACCTGCGCGGGTAACGCGTAGGGTGGCCGCATGCCGCCGTTGTAGAGGCTCCCGGTCACCAGCGGACGGTCAGGATTGCCATCGAGAAATTCCACCACGACCTCTTGGCCTACCCGTGGCAGGAAAACCGCCCCCCAGCGCTGCCCGGCCAGGGGCTGCGCGACACGCACCCAGCATGAGCAGTTCTCGTTGCGCTGGTCGCTACGGTCCCAGTGGAACTGCACCTTGATCCGCCCGAATTCGTCGACCCACAGCGGCTCGCCCTCCTTGCCGACGACGAACGCGGTCTGCGGACCAACGATCTTTGGCCGTGGGGTCTTGAGTTCGGCGCGGTAGCAACCGTCGCTGCGGATTGCCACGACCTGACAACTGAAACGTGGGCCACTGACGCCGTAGGTCGAGGTCACACAAGTTGCCTGAAGGTGTGCCTGGACGATCAGGTACTGCGTGTTCTGGTTGTGCTCGGGATGCCCCTCAAGGGTGAAGCAGGCCCCGGGCAGAAGATACGGTGCGCAACCTGCTGCGCGGATGCGCTGCTGTTCGGCATTCAGCGCCTGTACCCGAACCTTGGTCGCTGCCTCACCCGCAGTGACGTCATTGAAGTGCCCTGGGTAGTGATAGTGTTCATAAGTGGCCTGATCATGCGCCATGACCACCGAGGCATCGGCGCCGAGCACGCTGGCTTCGCGGGTGTTGGCCTTGGTGAAATCGAAGTCGGTGGCACGCACTCGACCACTGCACAACACCTGCTCCGGCACCCACGCCGAAAAGCGATTGAACAGCTCGGGCTGCCCTCCACCCAGTTCAAACCGATGATCACCTTCAAGCAGCGTGTGCTCACTCATTGAATCGGTGATCACCAGGCAGTGCCCTTCAGCGGTGTGCCGGAAAAAGTAGTAAAGCCCGGCCTCCTCCATCAGGCGGCTGACAAAGGCGAAATCGCTCTCACCGAACTGCACGCAGTATTCCAATGCCGGGTACTGCTCAAGGGGCACGCAGTCCAGGTTTCCCGGGTATACGCTCAGCACCTCCTTGAGCACCTCAGGCGCCGACTTGCTTTGAAAAATCCGGCTGTTGCTCGCACAGGTTGCAAACCATAACCAGGGGCGCAGTAAAAACTCATAGCACGGCAGTTGGCCCTGATCCGCCACACGGCGGAAACCACAGATGTGCGCGTGCAGGACACGTGCAGGCGCTTGAAAGTCGTACGGGAGCTCGACGACCAGGGGCTGGCCCAGCCAATCATCGGCCTTCAGTTCGCCCTCCGGGCTCAGGGCCTTGACCGTGTATTCAAACAACTGGCTCAGCCCCTCGCTACCGTCCAGGCCGGCGAACAACAGCGCAGTGGAACCTGGCGGCCCGGCGAAGGAGCAGGAGGTAGGGGCGTGTTTTGCAGAAGCGCTAGTCACGTGCAGCCCCTCAGGCAATCATCGTTTTACGGGTACCGGGCTGAACGATCTTGATCACGCCCCCCCAGTTGCACAGGCAGGTGCATTGGCTATGCAGCGCCGGTTGCCCCGCGAGATGGGTCTTGGCAGCGCCGGGTGTCCAAGGCGAGGCAGTTGCCGGCACACAGGGCATTGGGGTCAGTACCCCCATTGCCGCAGACGTCGCGGCGGAGACCGTCGGATTGGCCATCGACGAACACACGCCGAACGGGGCGATGTTGACCATCGGCTTGTGGTCCATGATGTTGGCGGCGGGCTGGCCTTCAACGTTGTAGCGGTTTACCGGCAGTACAGCCAAGTTCGCAGGCGCAGCCCCGAATGAACACCGTAACAACGCCCCCATTACAACTTGTTCTGGCACAACAGCCCCTCCGCTGAATAATTGGTTACGTTATGCGGCAACCGACACCGATGAAAACGTGAAGCGGTATTTTGGCCAAAACCACGAAGCGTTAAATAGGAAAAATCCGAGAGGCACGAAGGATTTTCAGACAGTGTTTTATTCAACCCAATGGTTTGATCGCACACCCATTTCATCTATTCACCCGCCAAACGCATTTACCATTACGCGAAACAAGCAAACACCTCGCGCCCACATAGCTAACAGGCGCGCGGTGTTAAACCGTGCTGTTTTAAACCGAATTGTTTTAAACCGAACTGTAGCGAAGCAGCTTCTGTGGCCTGAGCCGCACGCCTTCAAACGTGGGGCGCCGACTAAAAAGCCTTAGTCATTGGCAAACTCGTAAATAATCCCTGCATCCCCAACCGATAAACTGACCCGTTGAGGCACGGTCTGATTTATTTCGCCCAGCAAGAATGCGCGACTGAGCTGCGGTAAAAGCCCATTCGTCAAGATGGAATCAACCATGCGCCCACCACTGTGTATATCGGTGCACTGGCTGACGATATAGTCCACCAATACCGCGTCATAGTGCAGCGGTACCTGATAACGCTGTTCTACGCGTGCGGCGACGCGCTTTAGTTGCAACTCGACAATACGGGCCAACATGTCGTCGTTGAGCGCAAAGTACGGAATGGCAACAAGGCGACCGAGCAGCGCGGGCGGGAACACGCGCAGCAGTTCCGGCTTGAGCAGCTGTTCAAGGTCTTGGTCCGTCTCGGTGCCTTGCCGGTTGAACAGCACTTCGGAGCCCACGTTGGTGGTCATCAGGATCAAGGTATTGCGAAAATCGATGACCTGGCCCTCGCCGTCTTCCATCCAGCCCTTGTCGAACACCTGGAAGAACACTTCATGGACGTCGGGGTGAGCCTTTTCAATCTCGTCGAGCAGGATCACGCAGTGCGGCCGACGGCGCACCGCCTCGGTCAAGACACCGCCTTCACCGTAACCGACATAACCTGGTGGCGCGCCCTTCAGCGAAGCGACCGTGTGCGGCTCCTGGTACTCGCTCATGTTGATCGTTACCAGGTTGTGTTCACCGCCATACAGCAGTTCCGCCAAGGCCAGGGCGGTTTCCGTCTTGCCTACGCCAGAAGGGCCGGCAAGCAGGAACACCCCTACCGGTTTACCCGGGTGATCGAGCCCGGCACGGGAGGTCTGAATACGACGGGCAATCGCTTCCATCGCATGGGATTGGCCAATGACACGCTCACCCAGGCGCTCGGCGAGGTTGAGAATGGTTTCAATTTCATTGCGCTGCAGGGTGCCCAGCGGAATGCCGGTCCAGCCTTGCAGCACGCTGGCCACCGACTGCGCGTCGACATCCGTCAGTACCAGGGCAGGCACTTCAGACTGGGCGGCGTGCAAGCGCTGCTGCAATGCTTCGGTGCGCTCCAGAAAGGCGGCCTGCAGTTCAGCCTGCTCCACGCTTGGCGCGAGGTGCTCGGTGCAGAGGCGTTCGCGCAACTGCTGGATCTCGCCGACCCAAGCGGTTTGCGCCTGCCAGCGCTTTTCCAGCTCAGCACTGCGCTGCTGTTCATCGCGCAGTTGCTGCGAAAGACGTTGCAGGCGCTCAGGGTCGAGCAGGCCAATGGCCTGCTCCGTTTGCACCACCACTTTTTCAGCGCGCAGGTTTGCAATGCGCTCGCGGCTGTCAGCCAGTTGTGCGGGCATCGCTTGCTGACTGATGCCAACCCGCGCACAGGCGGTGTCGAGCAGGCTGATGGCTTTATCCGGGAGTTGGCGATCCGGCAGATAACGGTGTGACAGGTGGACGGCAGCCACCACCGCCTCATCGAGGATCTGCACCCGATGGTGACGCTGCAACGTGGGCAGCACACTGCGCAGCATGGTGATCGCAACCTCGGGGCTCGGTTCGTCTACCCGCAGTACCTGAAAACGTCGCTTGAGCGCGGGGTCCTTCTCGATGTGCTTTTTATACTCGCTCCAGGTCGTGGCGCCGATCGTACGCAGCTTGCCCCGCGCCAGCATCGGCTTGAGCAGGTTGGCCGCGTCACCGGTACCGGCCTGGCCGCCTGCGCCGACCAGGGTATGCACTTCGTCGATGAACAAGAGTGTCGGTTGCGTGGCCGCCTGCACCTCGTCGACCACCTGGCGCAGGCGCTGCTCGAACTCGCCCTTGACGCTGGCACCGGCCTGCAACAAGCCGATATCCAGCGCCAGCACGCGGGCCCCGAGGAACGCTTCGGGCACGTCACCGGCGACAATTCGCTGGGCAAAGCCCTCGACCACAGCGGTTTTCCCAACGCCTGCCTCACCGGCCAGCAATGGGTTGTTCTGACGCCGACGCATCAAAATGTCGATGAGTTGACGCACCTCCTCATTGCGCCCCAGCACCGGGTCGAGGTTGCCAAGCCGTGCCTGCTCGGTGAGGTCGCTGGTGTAACGCTGCAATGTGCTGGATGCTTCACGGGGCTGGTCCGCTAGTGCCCCGTGACCGGGTACCACGGGCTGCTCAGGTGAACGCTGGACAATTTCGTGGAACTGTTCGAGCAGCGTCTCACGATTGATCTTCTCGAACTCACGGGACATTGCGAACAAGGTATGCCGCAAGCTTCCCGTACCCAGCACACCGAGCAACAAGTGACCGCTGCGAATTCTGCTCGCATCCAGTTGCAGCGCCCCATACAACCAGCCGCGCTCCATGGCTTCGTCCAACTGAGCGGAAAGGTCGACGACCGAGGCCGCCTGCGCGGGCAAGCGGTCGAGGGCACTGATCAAATCGCTGGAAAGCGTGCCCGCGTTCAGGCCGAAGCGCTCGTTGATGCGTCGCAGGTCGGAGTCTGGCTGTTGCAGCACCAGCTGGAACCAATGCACCAGCTCAACGTAAGGGTTGCCTCGTACCCGACACAAGGTTGTGGCGGACTCCATCGCCTGATAAGCCAAGGTGTCGAGCTTTCCAAAAAGCTTGGCGCGGCTGATGTCAGTCATGGCGCAGTTCCTGTTGTAGTCATTGAAGACGAGCCGGGGTCAGAACACAGGCTCGTGGTTGAGTCGCGGGGCGGTTGCTGGACAACCAGGAGGTCAGGCCGAGGGACAGATTGCCCCCCAGACGCATCGGCGTATTGGCACTCGGTGCGAGCAGCAGTTGCACATCCCACTCAAAGCCGCAGCCCAGGTAGTCATCCACCAGCCGTGCCAGGTCGCGCAACGCCTCGGTGCCAGGCAAGAAGCTTGTCATATCGGCCAGCGACAGCGGCCCGAGTGTCACGCGAACGCTGTGCTGGACATTCCACGCCCTGCGCCCGAGCAAGGAACTGCGCCCCAGTTGCGCGGCCTCGGTGCCAGCACCCAATTGCAGTTGATCTGTCGGCGCCAATGCACTCCAGCGCCCATGCCATTGATGCAGGGTGACGGGCACCTGCAGGTGATCGCGCAACACACCCAGCAGGCCCTCGGCACTGCGTCGCTGGTCGAGGTATTGGCTGGCGTAATAGCGTTCGCTGTGTGGAACGAACGCTTGCACATACTCGGAAAAACGGTCCTGGTTTGGCCGGTCGGCGCAGACAACCGGGCGCACCATTGCCCAGCTGCGATACAACAGGCACAGCAGGCGGTGGTGAAAGATGTCCAGAAAACTGGCCAGTGTTCCGTCGTTGTGGTTGATCTGCCGGGACAAGGCCTCTTCACTGAAGGGCAACGGCATCGGGCCATTGACCCCGGTCAGGCCAAAAAAGGTCACCCGCAACTGTGGCGGCAGCCCCTCGCGCAGTTGCAGGTTGCGCAGCATGGCCGGCTCGAAGGCCAGTGACACCGCCTGGCCCAGGCGCAGTAGATCCTCTCGCAGGTGTTCCGACGTGCCCAGGCGCGGGCGCTGCGGGTCGAGCGCATCCAGGCAGCGCAACGCGCTGAAAAAATCGAAACGCCAGGCCTGACGCTGCAGTTGCTCCCAAGGGCTCACAGGGTCATGCATTGGCTACTCCTCACCGGCCAACGCATGATCATCCCGCGTCCCACGGTGTACAGCACGGTCTGGGTAAACGCATTGATGGCCGCATAGCGGGCGAAAAAGACATCCAGCACCGCACCGAAAGCAACAGTACCAATGCCCTCGCAAGCGGCATCATCGAGGGTCAGATGCAGTTGCAAGCCACGGCCGAACGCTACCGGCCCGCTGCCGGGCAAGCGCTGTGTCAGCGCGGTGGCGCGCAAGGAAACGATGCCTTCAAGCAGGCGCTGCAGCACCGCATCATCCGGGGCGATGTAAAGCGATAGCAGTTCGCGCAACGCCTGTGCCCCGGCCAGTCCATCGTCATTGGCCAGTGGCAGGTAGTTCCGCGACAAATGCTGAATTGCCTGCCAGGGCCCCTCGCCCGAAACCGGCACAGCGAGCGGCGTCGACGGGCCAGCCAGCCTGCGAATGGCCAGTACGGGGGCACTGACATCCAGGACAAAATCGGTATTGCCCTTGCCGAAGCCAATGTGCAACGGCAGGTCGCGGTTTGAGCAGAGTACTTCAGCCGCCAGTTGATGCAGGTCCGGTCGATACGGCGGGTGCTGAGGGTCTACCAGGGCAATCGACAGGTCGCTGCCCGCATAAGACGGCTTGCCATGCAGGGCAGCCGAGCGCGGGCGGCTGGGCGCCCGGTGTACCTGGAAAAAGCCGGTGCCGGCTGCGTCGGTTGCCCGCGCCTGCGGCGAATACAATGGCACAAAGCGCTGGCGCTCGCGGCTGCCGCTAAAGTAGCCGTGCACCTCCAGCACCTGATGAACTTCGTGGTTCAAGGGGTTCGCCTGGTCGACCAGCACAGGAATCTCCGGCCGATGGTGCAACACGTTGATGCGATCAGTACGTTTCTGGAACAGGTTCTGCACCGGCGCACAGAACAGATTGAACATCGAACCATCGAGCCCGGCGGGCAGCTGATTGGACAACGGCGCCAACACGATCAGCAGTTCCAGGTGCTCACCATCGCACCGGCGTACTGCGGGGCCCAACCCGGACAGGTTGATAAAGCGCTGCCCTTCGGGAAACGCCAGAAAACGCCTGAGCAGCGCAAAGCCGGCGTGCCCGCTGACGCCACGCAAGGGTTCCTGTGTGTCAGGCGCGCCTTCAAGATTGGCCTGGGTGATGCACGCGGGCTCAATGAATTCGCACCACGCCGGGGTGTCCTCAGACGGCCTTGCAAGCACACCGACTGCACGCGAGAGCAGCGCTTCGTGAACCGCCAGCGCCCCTGCCCCACTCAAGTAAACGCACAGCGCGTCCAGAGCAATCTGCTTGAACGTGACGCCCGTGGTGGTTCGCAAGCGCAGCCGCAACACCGAGTGCGCCTGGCCGGTAAACCTGGCAGGCAACCCTGATAGCAGGCTGGTACTGGCAAGGTAGTCGGCAGACTCGATCTGCACCGGCCACAAGGTGACCGGCTGAGTACTACGCCACTCACACCGCACGGTGCGCCCGTCAAGCTCGGCAACCGCGCTCAACGCGGTACTGGCGGGCAGGCAGAAGCCATTGAGCAGGCTGCCCTGATGTTTGTCCGGCGTGAACTGCACCACCGCCATGGACGGCAGTGGCATTAACGATTGAGGCTGGAGCTGCTCCAGCAGGTTGCCGGTGAACTGCGGAAACTCCGACGCCATCTGCAGTTGAATGCGGGCCGTCAGGAACCCCAGCCCCTCGAGCAGACGCTCCACACCGGGGTCGTGGCTGTGTTGGGTGTCCAGGCCAATGTGGCTTGCCACCTTGGGGTAGGCCTTGGCAAATTCGGCAGCCCCTTCTCGCAGGAACTGCAATTCGCGCTCGTACAAGCGCAACAGTCGCTCATCCATGCCGCCCCCTGAACGGTGCTGTATCGAGGTGTACCGCACCACTTTGGGTATTCCAGATGGAGCGAAAGGTGAACGGGTGAGCGACCTCTGCATCGCGCAGTTGCCCCTCGATGACCATCTGTATTTCGAACAGGGGCGCTTCGGTGCGGCTTATCCAGGAAACCTGCAAGCTGTGGCGAATCACCCTTGGCTCGTAGGCCAGAATGGCCTGATGAATACGCTTCACCAGAGCCTCCGGAGAAAAACTGGAGAGTGTCTCGCCCGCAATGCTGTCAATCCCGTAGTTCAGTACAGAGCGAGCGACGTAAGGCGCTTGGCTGAGGTCCAGTGTGCTGACAAGCCCACGGGTATTTAGCAGCGTGCTCAGATCTTCGCGTAAACGGGACAGTTGCCCATCCTTGCTTGCTGTGGCGTTCGGGGAAGCCACAGCATGGAAGTTCACGCTTAAACGCTCCAGCAAGGTATGGGCGCAGCTCTTCATGGGTAAACCTGATCGGTCACGATTAACTGGAAACACAACAGAATCGATACAACACGCTCAAGGTGAACCCCAATCAGCGTTCACCTTGGCTATGCCGACCGTGCTGTTACGCAGCTGGTGCGCTGTTACTAATTAAGTCGTACGATTTTTCCACGAAGCCTTTTTTCACCCCACCATCAAAATAATGGTACTCGTATTTGATCTCTGAAAAATTCAGCGTAATGTGTTCCGACGGACGATTACCACTTGAGCCTTGCGTAGAATAAGAGCTAACGATTGGATCGCCCAACTCAAGCGACACCATTTTCTGCAGCGTTTTATTTGACCCTGCGGCGTGCAAACTTACTATAGTAGCCTTAGTGAACGCCGTACCAATTTTCGCTTGAATAAAAAACTCCGGCGACGTCTTATCCGCTCCCTTTGTCAGCATCAGCTCAGAAACATGGGCATTACTAACATCACGATCATTCCCATGCACTTGAATGTGTCGTGCGGAATTAATAGCGTACGATTCGAAGACAATCCAATCTTCATAACCCTTGACGGTGGAAGTCCCTTTAATCTCCGGCTCAAATTTTACCAAAATCATGTATTTCTCCTAGCATATAAAATAGTGAGTATTTCACGCTTTTACAGATGGCAACTTCGAAACCAGGCGCAATGAAACCGTCAGGCCTTCCAGCTGGTAGTGCGGACGCAAGAAAAACTTGGCCCGATAAAACCCTGGATTCGCCGCGTCCTCTTCGACCATAACTTCCGCAGCCGCCAGCGGCTTGCGCGCTTTATCGATATCCGTCGCCGTTGCCGGGTTCAGATCGACATAACGCATGATCCAACTGTTAAGCCAGTCCTCTAAGTCCGCACGCTCTTTGAACGAGCCGATCTTGTCGCGCACGATGCACTTCAAGTAGTGGGCAAAACGGCAGGTAGCGAACAGGTAAGGCAAGCGCGCGGCCAATTGCGCGTTCGAGGTTGCATCGGGGTCGTCGTACTGCTGCGGGCTATGCAGCGACTGCGCCCCGATAAACGCCGCTACCGACGTGTTCTTGCAATGCACCAGCGGCATGAAACCGTTGTTCGCCAGTTCCAGCTCGCGACGATCACTGATGGCGATCTCGGTTGGGCAGGTCATGTCAACACCACCGTCTTCGCTCGGGTAGGTGTGCACGGGAAGCCCGCTGATTGCACCACCCGACTCGATACCGCGGATCTGCGAGCACCAACCAAACTGCTTGAACGACTGGTTGATGTTCAAGCCCATGGCATAAGCCGCATTGACCCAGAGGTAGTTGCTGGCGTCACCCTGGGTCACTTCTTCAAAGTTGAAATTTTCCACCGGCGCGGTTTTCGCGCCGTAAGGAATACGCCCGAGGAAACGCGGCAGTGTCAGGCCCACGTAGCGCGAGTCTTCGGAGCTGCGCAGGTTGCGCCACGCCGCATGCTCAGGGGTCTGGAAGATCTTGCTCAAGTCACGTGGGTTGGCCAGCTCTTGCCACGAGTCCATCAGCAGCGCGCCTGGGTCGGCAGCGCTGATCAATGGCGCATGGGCTGCCGCCGCGATCTTGGCCATGGACGACAGCAGCTCGACATCCGGCGGGCTGTTGTCAAAGTAGTAGTCGGCAATCAGTACACCGAAGGGCTCGCCACCAAACTGGCCGTACTCGTGCTCATAGATCTTCTTGAACAACGGGCTTTGGTCCCAGGCCGCGCCTTTGAACTTTTTCAGTTCACGGGCCAGATCGCCCTTGGAGACGTTGAAGAAGCGAATCTTCAGTTTCTCGTCGGTTTCCGTATTGCTGACCAAATAATGCAAACCGCGCCAGGACGCTTCGAGCTTCTGGAAGTCGTCGTGGTGCAAGATCGCATTGATCTGGCTCGACAACTTGCTGTCGATCGCGGCGATAAGCGCCTCAATGGTGCTCAGCGTGTCGTCCGCAATCAGGTGCGATGCGCTCAGTGCCTGCTCAGCCAGGGTGTGCACCGCAGCGTGCAGCGCTTCACTGGCCCGCTCACTGCGCGGCTTGAACTCGCGTTGCAGCAGGCTGCCGAAACTATCGGGAGCATCGGTAGTCAGCTGACTGTCAGCGACCTGTATCTGTTCAGTTGCAGCCATGGCGGCTTACCTCATTCAGTGGTTTGGGCAGGAGACTTCGCTTGCGCCAGCAGCGAACTCATGAGCGCAGGGTCCTGGAGCAACTGCGCGACCAGTTGCTCAGCGCCACTCTTGCCATCCATGTAGGTCAAGAGGTTGGAGAGCTGATTGCGCGCCTCCAACAACTTGCTGAGGGGTTCGACATTGCGTGCGATAGCGCCCGGGCTGAAGTCGTCCATGCTCTTGATATCCAGGGCAATGGACAGCTGGCCTTCGCCGGTCAGTTCATTCTTGACTGCAAACTTCAACGACGGCGCAATGGCATTCATGCGCTCATCGAAGTTATCAATATCAATTTCCAGAAACTTCCGATCGGCCACGGACGGCAAGTGCGCAGTATTGGCACCCGACAAATCCGTCAATACACCGTTCACAAAAGGAATTTCTACTGTTTTCTCAGCACCGTAGAGTTCGACGTCGTAGTCGATCTGAACCCGCGGCGCGCGGTTACGACCAATAAACTTTTGCCCACTATTACTGGCTCTTCGCATTTAAGGGTGTAGAAAAAATCTGACCGGCTGGAAAAGGAGTCGAGGATCTTAGAAAATGTAAGCTC
>NZ_MBPN01000049.1 GCF_001695625.1 Pseudomonas defluvii | reverse complement strand
ATGACCATGGCTCCGGCCTTGCTGGTGGCCTTGCTGGTGGCCTGGTTGAGCCTGGGCCTTGCGCCTCAGGGCGTTGCGCGGGTGGCACAGATCATCAATGAACAGGACGCCTTGACCGAGTTCGACACCTTGGTTCCGGGACGCTTCCAGACCCTGCGTGACGGTTCACGTGTTACCTATAGCGAGCAGCTATCCGATAACCGTGAGAATCTGGGCGGGGTGTTCATTTCCGAGAAACGCGTCTCCCAGGACAAGAGCAAGGACCGCGGTCCTTCTGTGCTGGTGGCCGAGAAGGGGCGTCAGGAAGTGCAGGCGGATGGCAATCGTTACCTGATCCTGGAAAACGGCTACCGCTATGACGGTAATCCGGGGCAGGCCGATTACCGCATCATCAAGTACGACACCTACGGGGTATTGTTGCCCAAGCCGGAAGTCAGCGAGGAAGTGACTGATCGGGAAGCAATCCCGACGTCGACGTTGCTGGGTGCCAAGACCCTGCGCGAGCGCTCCGAGTTGCAATGGCGGATTTCGTTGCCATTGCTGGTGTTTGTCGTGACCGTGCTGGCCGTGCCGCTGTCGCGCGTCAATCCGCGGCAAGGACGTTTCCTCAAGCTGCTGCCGGCGATTCTTTTGTATATGGCGTATCTGACAATGTTGATCGCTGCGCGTGGTGCCCTGGAAAAAGGCAAGCTGCCGATCGCCTTGGGGCTTTGGTGGGTGCATGGCTTGTTCCTGCTCATCGGCCTTGGGTTGATGTACTGGGAGCCGTTGAAGCTCAAGCGTGCTGCCCGCCGTGCGGAGGTGGCCCGTGGTTAAACTCGACCGTTACATCGGCAAGAGTGTGTTCCTGGCAATTATTGCCGTACTGGGGATCATTCTCGGCCTGGCCTCGCTGTTTGCCTACATTGATGAAATGAGCGACATCAGCAACACCTATACCCTGATGGATGCGGCTAGTTTTGTGCTGTTGACCGCGCCGCGTCGGCTCTACGACATGCTGCCGATGGCAGCACTGATCGGTTGCCTGATCGGTCTCGGCAGCTTGGCCAGCAGCAGTGAGCTGACCATCATGCGCGCGGCTGGCGTGTCTATTGGCCGTATCGTCTGGGCAGTCATGAAGCCGATGCTGGTGCTGATGCTGGTCGGCGTGCTGATTGGTGAGTACCTGGCCCCGGTCACCGAAAACAAGGCCCAGGCCGAGCGCTCCCTGGCGCAGGGCGGTGGTGAGGCGCAGTCTTCCAAGCGCGGTATGTGGCATCGTCAGGGTGATGAGTTTGTCCACATCAACAGCGTTCAGCCCAACGGCCTTTTGTATGGCGTAACGCGCTACCGCTTCGACAGCGAGCGCCGCATGCTGACGTCCAGCTTTGCGCGCAAGGCCCAGTATCAGAACGATCACTGGTTGCTCAGTGGCGTCACCACCACGCACTTCCGCGGCGACAGCACTGAAGTGCTCAAGAGCCCCGAGGAGCGTTGGGATGTGGCGGTTACCCCTGAGTTGTTGAATACGGTGGTCGTTGCCCCGGACTCGCTCTCTATTTCCGGGTTGTGGGACTACATTCACTACCTGTCCGACCAGGGCTTGAACAACGCTCGCTACTGGTTGGCGTTCTGGACCAAGGTGATGCAGCCGATTGTGACGGCGGCGCTGGTGCTCATGGCGGTGTCGTTCATCTTTGGCCCGTTGCGTTCGGTGACCTTGGGGCAGCGGGTGTTTACCGGCGTGCTGGTGGGGTTCACCTTCCGGATTGCCCAGGACCTGCTGGGGCCGTCCAGCCAGGTGTTCGGTTTCCCGCCATTGTTGGCGGTGCTGATTCCGGCAGGTATCTGCACGTTGACAGGGGTATGGCTGTTGCGCAGGGCCGGTTAAGCCGTAACGCGTATGAAAAAGCCGACCCTGGGGTCGGCTTTTTCATGGGCGACTGATCACGGTTTCAGCGCTCAGGCCTTTTCCTTGCCCTTCTTGGGGATGCGCACCAGCTGACTGTCGGAATACATGTCATGCCAGCTGCGCTTTTGTTTGTCGATCAATACCCAGAAGAAACCCAGGCCCAGGCATAGCCAGGAGGCGATGGAGACAACAAAGCGTAACAGTGCCTGCCACAGGCCGATGGCGCTGCCATCTGCGTTTTGTACGCGAATCCCCCAGACCTGCATCCCCAAGGTCTGTCCACCGTGGGTCCAGAATTTGGCGAAGAAGCCAAACAGCATGAACACCAGAATGGTCGACAGCAGCGGGTCGGTGTCCAGGGCGCCAGCATCGGTCAGTTCGCGCATCCGCGCCTCGCCAATGAAGGCCATCATGATCATCTTGTAGACCAGGGTGGTGACCATTAGCAGCGCTGTACACAGCAGGAAATCGTAGAACATTGCCGCAAGGCGACGTCCCAGGCCGACGGCTGGGAAATCGCCCTGAGGCTTCAACAGGTGCTTGGGCATACAAGAAGCCCTCCTTGCGCAAAACGCCCATTCTACGGAATAACAGGCACAAAAAAGCCCCTGCTGTTGCCAGCAGGGGCTTTTTATCGGGAAATCAATTTTCCGCGATAACTTCGTCAGCCTGCATGCCTTTTTGGCCCTGCACGGCGATGAAGGTAACTTTCTGGCCTTCTTTCAGGCTCTTGAAGCCGTTGCCCTGAATAGCGCGGAAGTGTACGAACAGATCCGGACCGCTTTCTGGAGTGATGAAACCAAAACCTTTTTCGTCGTTAAACCACTTGACGGTACCGCTCTGACGAGTCGACATAGCTTATTTCCTTTGGAACTTAGAATTAGTAACAGCTTCTTTCAAATGAAAGAGTACTGGGCTGGGTTGCAGGAAAGTAAGAGACGTCGAACGGGTTGTAGCAAATCTCAGAGCTACTGCCCAGGTCACGAACCATAGCGACCCATGCAAACACAGTGAACAGACAATACGCTAACTTTGAAGACAAAAACAAGCCCTGAAAAGCGCCGGATTTTGACCTTTTTAGCCGCTGCTTGGGCGATTTTTTCTGGCGCATTCCAAGCGGTTTTTCGGCTGTGTTCAGATGTTGTGAAACGCGTTCGGTTACGAAAATCTCGAACGCGTTTCGTCACGCTTCTGGGCGGGTATCAGCCGCGGTAGTAGCGTTGGGCAACAAAAGGCATCTTGCTGACTTTCATCGCTACGCGTTTGCCACGCACGATGGCCCACACAGGGGTATCCAGAGCGGCATGGGCAGTGTCCAGGTAGCCCATGGCTACAGGGGCGCTCAGGCTCGGGCCGAACCCACCGCTGCAGACACGGCCAATGACGCTGCCGGCTTCATCGACAATCTCGGCGTCCTCGCGGACAGGTGTGCGCTCTTGGGGCAGCAGGCCGACCCGCTTGCGTGCAACACCGTCTTGCTGCTGAGCGAAGATCCGCTCGGCACCCGGGAAGCCGCCCGCACGCGCGCCATCGGCACGGCGTACTTTGGAGATGGCCCAGAGCAGGCTGGCCTCGATGGGGGTGGTTTGCGCGTTCATGTCGTGGCCATACAGGCACAGGCCGGCTTCCAGGCGCAGTGAGTCGCGCGCACCCAGGCCGATCGGCGCCACTTCCGGCTCAGCCAGCAGGCGACGTGCCAGGGCGTCGGCATTGGCCGCCGGTACGGAAATTTCAAAGCCGTCTTCACCGGTATAGCCGGATCGGCTGACGTAGCAGTCCACACCCAGCAACTGCACGCTGGTGAACTGCATGAAGGTCATGCCCGCGACTTCGGGAGCCAGACGCTCGAGTACCTTGACTGCCGCCGGGCCCTGCAGGGCCAGCAGGGCGCGTTCCTCAAACAGGGGCTGGATTTCGCACTGGTTGCCGATGTGCTGGCGCAGGTGCGCCAGGTCCTGCTCCTTGCAGGCCGCATTGACCACCAGGAACAAGGTGTCGTTGCCCAGGTTGGCGACCATCAGGTCGTCGAGGATACCGCCCTGTTCGTTGGTGAACATGGCGTAGCGCTGCATGCCTACCGGCAAGTCGATGATGTCCACCGGCACAAGGCTTTCCAGTGCCTTGGCGGCTTCACTGCCCGTCAGGCGGATCTGGCCCATGTGCGAGACATCGAACAACCCGGCCTGTTCACGGCTGTGCAGGTGCTCTTTCATCACCCCCATTGGGTACTGCACGGGCATGTCGTAGCCAGCGAAGGGCACCATGCGTGCGCCCAGTTCCAGGTGCAGGGCATGCAGTGGGGTGGTGTGCAGTGTTTCGGTGGACATTGATGACTCCTTGGGACTTGAGAAGGGGTGTCAGCATTCGATGATGTTGACGGCCAGACCGCCGCGGGCGGTCTCCTTGTATTTGCTTTTCATGTCGGCGCCGGTCTGGCGCATGGTGCGGATAACTTTGTCGAGTGAGACGAAATGCTGCCCGTCGCCACGCAAGGCCATGCGTACCGCATTGATCGCCTTGACCGAGCCCATGGCATTGCGTTCGATACACGGCACCTGAACCAGCCCGCCGATGGGGTCACAGGTCAGGCCGAGGTTGTGCTCCATACCGATCTCGGCGGCGTTTTCGACTTGCTGCACACTGCCGCCCATCACTTCGCAGAGGGCACCGGCAGCCATCGAGCAGGCCACACCGACCTCGCCCTGGCAGCCGACTTCGGCGCCGGAGATCGACGCGTTTTCCTTGTAGAGAATGCCAATGGCTGCGGCGGTGAGCAGAAAACGCACAACGCCGTCTTCGTTGGCACCCGGGATAAAGCGCATGTAGTAGTGCAGCACTGCCGGAACGATGCCGGCGGCACCGTTGGTCGGTGCGGTAACCACGCGTCCGCCAAAGGCGTTTTCCTCGTTGACCGCCAATGCATAGAGGTTGACCCAGTCGAGCACCGAGAGCGCATCACGAAGGTTCGCTTCCGGGTGCTGACACAATTGGCGGTACAGCGCGGCGGCCCGGCGCTTGACCTTGAGCCCCCCCGGCAGGATGCCTTCATTGCGACAGCCAGCGGCCACGCAGTCCTGCATCACCTGCCAGATTCGCAGCAGGCCGCTGCGGGTTTCGCTTTCCGGGCGCCAGGCGGCCTCGTTGGCCAGCATGACCTGGCTGATCGAGAGGTTCTGTGTGGTGCAATGGCTGAGCAGTTCCTTGGCAGTCTTGAACGGCAATGGCAGCACCGTGCGGTCCTCGACTATGCGGTCGGCCCCGGCTGCATCGTCGTCCACGACAAAGCCGCCACCGACCGAGTAGTACTCGCGGCTGCGAATTTGCAACCCGGCAGCGTCGAAGGCGCGGAAGATCATGCCGTTGGGATGGTAAGGCAGCGGTTTGCGAATCATCGCCAGGTGCTGCTTTTCAATGAACGCGATGCTGTGTTCGCCTAGCAGTTTCAGCTGTCCGCTGCTGCGGATGGCCTGCAGGCGAGCAGGAATGGTTTCGGTATCGACGTTGTCGGGATGCTCGCCTTCCAGGCCGAGCAAAACCGCCTTGTCGCTGCCGTGGCCTTTGCCGGTGGCGCCGAGCGAGCCGTGTAGCTCGACTTTGACGCTGACGGTGGCGCCCAGCAGGTGATCGCGGCGTAACCCTTCGGCGAAGCGCGCAGCGGCACGCATCGGGCCGACGGTGTGGGAACTGGAGGGGCCGATGCCAATCTTGAACAGGTCGAAGACGCTTAGTGACATGGTCGTGCCCTCAGGGGTGGGACGGTTGCAGGAGCCGGTTGTGCCGGCTCCTGCCGTTCAGGCATCAGGCGTCCTGATAGCTCTCGATCGACGGGCAAGCGCAGACCAGGTTACGGTCGCCGAACACGTTGTCGACCCGGCCAACCGGCGGCCAGTACTTGGCTTCGATCAGCGTTGGCAGTGGGTACACCGCCTGTTCGCGGCTGTAGCCATGTGCCCATTCACCCACCAGTTCGGCCGCCGTGTGTGGCGCGTTCTTCAGCGGGTTGTCGTCCTTGTCCAGGCTGCCATTTTCTACCGCGCGGATCTCTTCTCGGATGCAGATCATCGCGTTGCAGAAGCGGTCCAGTTCTTCCTTGGACTCACTCTCGGTAGGCTCGATCATCAACGTGCCGGCTACCGGGAAGGACATGGTCGGTGCGTGGAAGCCGAAGTCGATCAGGCGCTTGGCCACATCGTCAACGCTGATACCGCTGCTGTCCTTGAGTGGGCGCAGGTCGAGGATGCATTCATGGGCAACCAGGCCATTGCTGCCGGTGTACAACACAGGATAGTGCTCTTCCAGGCGACGGGCGATGTAGTTGGCGTTGAGGATCGCCATCTGCGAGGCGCGCTTGAGGCCGGCACCACCCATCATGCGAATGTACATCCAGGTGATTGGCAAAATGCTCGCGCTGCCGAACGGTGCGGCGCAGACCGCGCCTTCCTTGCGCGCCATGTGCCCGTGGCCTGGCAGGAACGGTGCCAGGTGGGCCTTGACGCCAATCGGACCAACGCCCGGGCCGCCACCGCCGTGCGGGATGCAGAAGGTCTTGTGCAGGTTCAGGTGCGACACGTCGCCACCGAACTTGCCAGGGGCGCACAGGCCGACCATCGCGTTCATGTTGGCGCCGTCGATGTACACCTGGCCGCCGTTGTCATGAATGATTGCGCAGATCTCGCCAATGGCTTCCTCGAACACGCCGTGGGTCGACGGGTAAGTGATCATCAGCGCGGCGAGGTGTTCGCGGTGCTCGATGGCCTTGGCGCGCAGGTCGTCGATGTCGACGTTGCCGCGGGCGTCACAGGCAGTGACGACCACGCGCATACCGGCCATGTGCGCAGTGGCTGGGTTGGTACCGTGGGCCGACGACGGGATCAGGCAGATGTCACGACGATCGTCGCCACGGCTCTGGTGGTAGGCGCGAATGGCCAACAGGCCAGCGTACTCGCCCTGAGAGCCGGCGTTAGGCTGCAGCGATACTGCGTCGTAACCGGTGGCGGCGCAGAGCATGGCCTCCAGCTCGTCGGTCAGTTGCTGGTAACCCTGGCTTTGTTCGGCCGGGGCAAAGGGGTGCAGGTTGCCGAACTCTGCCCAGGTGATCGGAATCATTTCGCTGGCAGCGTTGAGCTTCATGGTGCAGGAGCCCAGCGGAATCATGGTGCGGTCCAGCGCCAGGTCCTTGTCGGCCAGCTTGCGCAGGTAACGCATCAGCTCGGTTTCGCTGTGGTAGCGGTTGAACACCGGGTGCTCGAGGATCGCTGACTGGCGCAGCAGTGCTGTTGGCAGGCGCGATTCGACGCGGGCTGCCAGTGCGGCGAAGTCTGGCAGTGCCTGGCCGTTGGCAAACAGCGCCCAGAGTGTTTCAACATCGGCCTGACGGCTGGTTTCATCCAGCGACAGGCCCAGGCGCTGGGCGTCGATCTGGCGCAGGTTCAGCTGTTGGGCGCGGGCGCGCTCATGCAGCGCAGCGGTGTTGCTGCCGGTGGCCAGGGTGAGGGTGTCGAAGAAGCTCTGTGGCTCGACGGTGACACCCAGTGCCTGCAAGCCGGCAGCGAGGATGGCGGTCAACTGGTGGGTGCGCTCGGCGATCTGCTTCAGGCCTTGTGGGCCATGATAGACCGCGTACATGCTGGCGATGTTGGCCAGCAGTACCTGAGCGGTGCAGATGTTGCTGGTGGCCTTCTCGCGGCGAATGTGCTGCTCGCGGGTTTGCATGGCCAGGCGCAGTGCGGTCTTGCCGAAGCGATCGATGGACACACCGACCAAGCGGCCTGGCATGTCGCGCTTGAAGGCGTCGCGGGTGGAGAAGTAGGCGGCGTGCGGGCCGCCGAAGCCCAGCGGAACACCAAAGCGCTGGGCGCTGCCGATGGCCACGTCGGCACCGAATTCCCCTGGTGGCGTCAGCAAGGTCAGGGCCAGCAGGTCAGCGGCGACCGCGACCAGGGCATTGGCGGCGTGGAAGCGTTCGGTCAGCTCGCGGTAGTCGAAGACCTCACCGTTGCTGGCCGGGTACTGCAGCAGGGCGCCGAAGAACGCGCTGACGTCGCTGAGCTCGCGCTCGTCGCCAACCACCACGTCGATACCCAGCGGTTCGGCGCGGGTGCGCAGTACGTCGAGGGTTTGTGGGTGGCAATGCACGGAGGCGAAGAAGGCATGGCTGCCTTTGTTCTTGCTCAGGCGCTTGCAGAAGGTCATGGCTTCGGCAGCAGCGGTGGCTTCATCGAGCAACGAGGCGTTGGCAATCGGCAGGCCGGTCAGGTCGCTGATCAGGGTCTGGAAGTTCAGCAGGGCTTCCAGGCGGCCTTGGGAAATTTCGGGTTGGTACGGGGTGTAGGCGGTGTACCAGGCCGGGTTTTCCAGCAGGTTGCGCAGGATCGGCGCAGGGGTATGGCAGTTGTAGTAGCCCTGGCCAATAAAGGTCTTGAACAGTTGGTTCTTGCTGGCGATGGCCTTGAGTGCTGCCAGTGCGTCTGCTTCGCTCTGGCCGGCGCCAGCATCGAGCACGCTGGTGCCCTTGATGCTGTCGGGAATCACGCTGGCGCTCATGGCGTCCAGCGAATCAAAGCCCAGGGTGGCAAGCATGCTCTGCTCGTCGCTCTGGCGTGGGCCGATGTGCCGGGCGATGAATTCGTTGGCAGTGCCGAGGTTGATAGTCATGGCTGCTCCTCAGGCCTCGGCGCTGGCTTTGATCAGGCGGTCGTAGGCGTCCTGGTCGAGCAGTTGCTCGACGGCGCTGGCATCGGCCGGGATGAAGCGGAAGAACCAGCCTGCGCCCAGTGGGTCTTCGTTGACCAGCTCAGGGCTGTCTTCCAGGCCGTCGTTGACGGCAACGACTTCGCCGTCGAGTGGCATGTAGACACCACTGGCGGCCTTGACCGACTCGACGGTAGACGCTTCGGCGCCTTTTTCGTAGTGCTGCAGTTCTGGCAGTTGCACATAGACCACATCGCCCAGCGCGTTCTGGGCGAACGCGGTGATGCCAACCGTGACGCTGCCGTCAGCTTCGACACGCAGCCATTCGTGATCTTCGGTAAAACGCAACTCGCTCATGGGAATTCCTCGGGGGACACGGTGACGGGCCGGTTACGCAACCAGGCCTAGGACTGGTAACTCCTTAGCAATTTTGTGGCCAATTCAATAAATCTCTTTTAAATCAATGACTTATGATTTTTCATGAATGCGAGATGACACGGCTGTAGCGAAATCGCTACAGCCGGGGTGCGAGAAAAAAGCTCAAAGGGATCAAAACCTTGCGTTGTAGCGCAAAAACCGTACTGTATCGAAATCGTTACGCCGTAGCGTTTTCAGTACGCTGAATGTCGCTTTCAGTGCTTTCCGGGGATGCCGTACTTGCGCAGGCGATGGGCGATGGCCGTGTGCGAGGTCTGCAGGCGGTTGGCCAACTGCCGGGTGGAAGGGTAGGTGGCATAGAGTTTTTCCAGCAGGCTGCGTTCGAAGTCTTCCACGGCCTGTTCCAGGCTGGTCACTTCACCATCCTGTTCGCGGGCCACAGACGTGCCGGCGATGTCCAGATCGCCAATGTCCACCAGGCTGCTTTCGCAGATCGCGGCGGCGCGGAAGATCACGTTCTGCAATTGCCGCACGTTGCCAGGCCAGTGGTTGCTGAGCAGGGCAGGGTACGTTCCGGGGGCCAGACGGCAGAGCGGACGCTGGATCTGGGTGCAGGCCTGTTGCATGAAATAGCGGGCCAGCAACAGGATGTCCTGGCCGCGCTCGCGCAGTGGCGGTACTTGCAGGTTCAGCACGTTCAGGCGGTAGAACAGGTCTTCGCGAAAGGTACCCTCGGCGACCATTTTCTCCAGGTTGCGGTGGGTGGCGCTGAGGATCCGCACGTTGACCTTGACCTCACGGTCGCCGCCCACCCGGCGAAAGCTGCCATCGCTGAGAAACCGCAGCAGCTTGGCTTGCAGGTAGGGCGACATTTCGCCGATCTCGTCGAGAAACACCGTGCCCTGGTTGGCCAGTTCCATCAGCCCCGGCTTGCCGCCACGCTGCGCACCTGTAAAGGCCCCGGGGGCATAGCCGAACAGTTCGCTCTCGGCAAGGTTCTCCGGCAGGGCTGCACAGTTCAGGGCCAGGAACGGTGCAGTGTGTCGGCTGCTGATGGCATGGCAGGCGCGGGCCACCAGCTCTTTGCCGGTACCGGTTTCGCCATGGATCAGCAGCGGGGCATCCAGGGTGGCGACCCGCAGTGCGCGGGCCTTGAGTGTACGTATCGGCGGTGAGTCACCGAGCAGCGCATCGAAGCCTTCGGCGTGGTCGTGATGCAGGGCCGACAGGCGCTCACCGATACGGTTGGGTTGGTACAGGGTCAGCAGGGCACCGGCATTGGTGATCGGGGTGGCGTCGAGTAGCAGGCTCTGGCCGTTGAGGACCATTTCACGCATGGGCAAGCGAAAACCGTTTTCGAGCAAGGTATCAAGCAGGCCGGGGTCGCCGAAAAACTCCCCCACTGAGCGCCCTGCCGGCTCCTGGCCGCAGAGCGCAATCAGCGCCGGATTTGCCAGCAGGACAGTACCTGCACTGTCCAGTGCCAGCACCGGGTCGCTCATTGCCGCCAGCAGTGCATCCAGTTGCAAGTGCCGACGCTGGCCGGGGAGGATGTCGACGACCTTCACCGTTTGCACGCCGCGTACATTGAGCAGGGCGTCGTGCAACTCCTCGAGTACATCGGGACTCAAGGTCGGCGCATCGATGTAGACGTTGGGCGGCACCATTTCCACGGCATCCAGGTTCAGATGACGGGCACCGAGCAGGGCCAGGACTTCCTGGGTGATACCGACGCGGTCGATGAAGCTGACGTGGATGCGCATGGGGCGTTAACGGGTCTGTACTGCCGGGGGAGGCTAGTATGCCTTGCGCCTGCGATACGGTCGAATCGCTGGCAGGTGTGTGCCCGTTACCACGCTGGCGATGAGGCCCTGACGGCTAGGCGAGATGTTCCGGTTTGATCGGGTCTCCGGGTTTTACGTCGAGCTGTCGGCGCACGTCTTCGAATACCTGGTCGTAGTAACTGTGCATTGAGCCGATGCCTGCGGTTTTGGGCATGCCGTATTGCTGAGCGATGCGTGTTGCATGGCGGGCAAAATCGAAAGCCTGATCCTTGGGCAGGAAGAAGTCTTCCTTGAGGCTATTGCCCTCGATCGTACCGTGAAGGGTAAAGAGCATGCCTTTACCTTCCTTGGGGTCGTGCGTGACTTCATAGTCAAGACACAGGTTGTAGCTGTAGTCATCCTTGTTCAGCGCATGGCGCTCGAAATGCAAATGACCGGGTTCAAACTTGGCCATGGTGTGCTCCTTTGGGGTTAGAACTGACGGGCGCGCACGCCCGTCACACGGGTCAAAGGTAGCGGATACCTGCTGTGGCCGTGCTGACGCGAGTGCCTGCAGTACCTTTGACGATGTCTTCAATGTCGGCCAACGATCCGATGACCGCCACTTTGCCGGTGTTGCGTGCAAAATCGCAAGCTGCCTGCACCTTTGGTCCCATAGAGCCGGCGGCAAAACCGAGCTTTTCCAGTTCGTCCGGGTGCGCCTGGGCGATGGCTTTCTGGGTAGGCTTGCCGTAGTCGATGAACGCCGCACTCACATCCGTAGCGATCACCAACAGGTCCGCTTCCAGTTGTTCGGCCAACAGTGCCGAGCACAGGTCCTTGTCGATCACCGCCTCGATACCCTGGAGCTTGCCGTTGGCATCGTACATCGTTGGAATGCCGCCCCCACCGGCACAGATCACGATGCTGCTCTTTTCCAACAGCCATTTGATCGGGCGAATTTCAAAGATGCGCTTGGGTTTTGGGCTGGCGACCACGCGCCGGTACTTGTCGCCGTCCGGGGCGATGGCCCAGCCTTTCTCCTTGGCCAGGCGCTCGGCGTCTTCCTTGCTGTAGACCGGGCCGATCGGTTTGCTCGGATGCTTGAACGCCGGGTCATTGGCATCAACTTCGACCTGGGTAAGCAAGGTGGCGAAGGGCACTTCGAAATCCAGCAGATTGCCCAGTTCCTGTTCGATCATGTAACCGATCATGCCCTCGGTTTCGGCACCGAGCACATCCAGCGGATAGGGGGAAACCGACGTGTAAGCCGCCGCCTGCAGCGACAGCAGGCCCACTTGCGGGCCATTACCGTGAGCGATGACCAACTGGTTGCCGGGGTGAACCTTGGCGATCTGTTCGGTGGCAATCCGGATATTGGTGCGCTGGTTGTCCGCAGTCATTGGTTCGCCACGGCGCAGCAGAGCGTTACCGCCCAATGCAATAACGATACGCATGGTGATGTCCTTTTAGCGAAAGGGGAGGAAGCATGTTGGCTGTTTGGCAACCGTCACGTTCGGGGGCAGGCAGCGCTGCCCCCGCACGTGCTTAAGGCCGAGGGCCTACAGGTCTGCCAGGGTCGACACCAGGATTGCCTTGATGGTGTGCATGCGGTTTTCCGCTTGCTCAAAGGCAATACAGGCTGGCGACTCGAAGACGTCGTCGGTCACTTCGATGCCGTTTGCCAGGTGCGGGTACTGCTCGGCGATCTGCTTGCCGACCTTGGTGTCGGCGTTGTGGAAGGCCGGCAGGCAATGCATGAACTTGGTCCGCGGGTTGCCAGTGGCTTTCATCAGTTCGGCGTTGACCTGATACGGCAGCAGTTGCTGGATGCGTTCGCCCCAGGCTTCGACGGGCTCACCCATCGACACCCAGACGTCGGTGTGGACAAAGTCGACGCCCTTGACCGCCGCTTTCGGGTCTTCGGTGAGGGTGATACGTGCACCACTTTCCTCGGCGAATTTCTTGCAGCGAGCCACCAGGTCATCATGTGGCCACAGGGCTTTGGGCGCGGCAATGCGCACATCCATGCCCAGTTTGGCGCCGATCAACAGCAGCGAGTTGCCCATGTTGTTGCGGGCATCGCCCAGGTAGGCGTAGCTGATGTCGTGCAGCGGTTTATCGCTGTTCTCACGCATGGTCAGTACGTCGGCGATCATCTGGGTCGGGTGATACTCGTCGGTCAGGCCGTTGAACACCGGTACGCCGGCGTACTTGGCCAGTTCTTCGACGATCTCCTGCTTGAAGCCACGGTACTCGATGGCATCGTACATGCGCCCGAGCACGCGGGCGGTGTCCTTCATGCTTTCCTTGTGGCCGATCTGCGAGGAGTTGGGGTCGATGTAGGTCACGTTGGCGCCCTGGTCGTAGGCGGCCACTTCAAAGGCGCAGCGCGTGCGGGTCGAGGTTTTCTCGAAGATCAGCGCAATGTTGTTGCCTTTGAGGTGCTGCTGTTCGGTACCGGTGTACTTGGCGCGCTTCAGGTCGCGTGACAGGTCGAGCAGGTAGCGCAACTCGCGTGTGGTGTGGTGTTCCAGGCTCAGCAGGTTACGGTTGTGGATGTTGAACGCCATGATGATTCTCCTTGGATTCGGTGATCGGCCCGGCCAACGCCGGGTAGGCGTGGCCGGGGTGATGGTCGTTTAGTAATCGATCGGGTCACGTACGATTGGGCAGGTCATGCAGTGGCCGCCGCCACGGCCACGGCCCAGCTCGCCAGCGCTGATGGTGATGACTTCGACACCGGCCTTGCGCAGCAGGGTGTTGGTGTAGGTGTTACGGTCATAGCCAATGACCACACCAGGCTCCAGGGCCACCACGTTGTTGCCGTCGTCCCACTGTTCGCGCTCGGCAGCGAAGCTGTTGCCACCGGTTTCCACAACGCGCAGTGCTTTCAGGTTCAAGGATTCGGCTACGACATCAAGGAAGGATTTGTTCTCCCGTCGTACGTCCAGGCCGTAGCTGTTCTTGCTGTCTGGACGGATGATGAACGGGATGATTTCCTTGACCACTTCCGGGAAGACCGTGACCAGGTCGCGGTCGCAGAAGCTGAACACAGTGTCCAGGTGCATCGCCGCACGGGATTTCGGCAGGCCGGCGACCACGATTTTCTCTGCGGCGCCCTTGGCGAACAGCGATTGCGCGAGTTGGCCGATGGCTTGGCGCGACGTACGCTCACCCATGCCGATCAGAACCACGCCGTTGCCGATCGGCATCACATCGCCGCCTTCCAGTGTTGCCTGGCCATGGTCCTTGTCCGGGTCGCCGTACCAGATTTCAAAGTCGGCGTTGATAAACTCCGGGTGGAACTTGTAGATAGCGGTGGTCAGCAAGGTTTCCTGGCGTCGGGCCGGCCAGTACATCGGGTTCAGTGTCACGCCGCCGTAGATCCAGCAGGTGGTGTCCCGGGTGAACTGGGTATTGGGCAGCGGTGGCAGCAGGAAGCTGGAGTGGCCGAGGTAGTCGCGGTACATCTTGATGACGCTGGCGCCTTCACTTTCTGGCAGGTCTTCACCGGCCACGCCGCCGATCAGGAATTCGGCCAGCTTGCGGGGCTCCAGGCTTTCCAGCCAGCCGCGCACTTCATTGGTCAGGCCGACGCCGACGGTGTCCGGGGTGATCTTGCGGTCGAGAATCCACTTCAGGGCTTCGGGGTTCTGAATGGTTTCGGTCAACAGGTTGTGCATTTCCAGCACTTCAACACCGCGCTCACGCATCTTGGTGACGAAGTCGAAGTGATCACGCTTGGCCTGGTTGACCCAGATGACGTCATCGAACAGCAACTCGTCGCAGTTGCTCGGCGTCAGGCGCTGATGCGCCAGGCCGGGGGAGCAAACCATCACTTTGCGCAGTTTGCCGGCTTCGGAATGTACGCCGTACTTAACTTTTTCCGTGGACATGGCTTATTTCCTCCAAGTTGCGAATACGGGGGTTACAGAGTCAGGAAGCCGTCATACAGGCCGTAGGCTGCCACCAGGGCGCCGACGATCACGGCGGCGAAAATCAACTTCTCCACGTTGGTAAAAATGGGTTGGCCGACTTCACGCTTGGCCTTGGCGAACAGAATCACGCCGGGGGCATAGAGCAACGCCGAGAGCAGCAGGTACTTGACGCCGCCGGCGTACAGCAGCCAGATCGCGTAGATCAAGGCAATCCCACCGATGAACAGGTCCTTCTTGCGCTCGGCCAAGGCTTGCTCATAGGTTTCATTGCGTACCGCCAGCAGCACGGCATAGGCTGCCGACCACAGGTAAGGCACCAGGATCATCGAGGTGGCGAGGTAGATCAGCTTCAGGTAGGTGCTGGCAGAGAACAGGGTGATGACCAGGAAAATCTGCACCATGGCATTGGTTAGCCACAGGGCATTGGCCGGTACCTGCTTGGCGTTCTCACGGCGCAGGAATTCCGGCATGGTGTGGTCCTTGGCCGCTGCGAACATGATTTCGGCGCACAGCAACACCCAGGACAGCAGCGCGCCCAGCAGCGAGATGACCAGGCCTACACTGATCAACACCGCGCCCCAGTGACCGACCACGTGCTCAAGCACCGCCGCCATCGACGGGTTTTGCAACTTGGCCAGTTCGGGCTGCGTCATGATGCCCAGCGACAGCACGTTGACCAGCACCAGGAAGAGCAGCACGGTAATGAAACCGAGGACCGTGGCCTTGCCCACGTCCGAGCGTTTTTCTGCCCGCGCCGAGAAGATGCTCGCGCCTTCGATACCGATGAACACCCAGACGGTGACCAGCATCATGTTGCGCACCTGGTTCATCACGCTGCCCAGGTCCGGGTTCATGCGGCCCCAGATGTCAGCGGTGAAAATGTCCAGTTTGAAGGCAAAGAGGGTGATCAGGACGAACAGCACCAGCGGCACCACCTTGGCGACGGTGGTGATCAGGTTGATGAAGGCCGCTTCCTTGATCCCGCGCAACACCAGGAAGTGTACGGCCCAGAGCAGGATTGACGAGCCGACGATCGCGGCGGGCGTGTTGCCCTCGCCGAAGATCGGGAAGAAGTAGCCCAGGGTGCTGAACAGCAGCACGAAGTAGCCGACGTTACCTATCCAGGCGCTGATCCAGTAACCCCAGGCCGATGAGAAGCCCATGTAGTCGCCGAAGCCGGCCTTGGCATAGGCATACACCCCGCCGTCCAGATCCGGTTTGCGGTTGGCCAGGGTCTGGAAGACGAAGGCCAGGGTCAGCATGCCGACTGCGGTAATAGCCCAGCCGATCAGAATTGCACCGACATCAGCGCTGGCGGCCATGTTTTGCGGCAGTGAAAAGATACCACCGCCAATCATTGAACCCACCACAAGTGCGACTAGCGCACCGAGCTTTAGTTTTCCAGGAGCGTCAGACATTGGATAACTCCATTCCAGGAGAAGAGAGAGGCCAGCATAAAATTGGCGACTTTTGGATGAACTGATTCAGGTCAGTTCATGGCTACATTCCATTGTTGTTCAAATAGTTAGGCGGTGTATTCCTGTCTGTTTTTGAAGTGCTGCAGCCCCGTCTGGCTGGGCTTTCATGGGTTTTTAGAGCATTTTATCTAGGGTGATTCGAGATTTGACGCTAGCCCCTTTTTCGGGATTCGCAAATTTTTGTCGGGAGAAATTCCTATTAAGTTGATGGAGATCAAGTGCTGTTCAAAACTAATGTTTTAATGCCGTTGGTATAGATGCGCCAGTTATTAGCGCTCTGGTTTGAATGCGTCATTACCTATAAACACGCACGGAACAAATGCCGTTAATTCAGGGTGCATCGCCAACGTTACAAATGCGGGACAGGGCGGGATGTCCGAAGGCTCGGCGCTGGGGAAGGCAACCGCTATCGGTTGTATGTCGGGGAGGAGGTATTGCCGGTGCTGGGGCTTTGCTGGCGTGCGCAGATGCGACCTGGGGTCGGCACTGCACACGCCAGCATGGGCTAGAGGGTCAAACCTTGAACTGCTCGATCAAGGCCATCTGTTGCGAGGAGAGGGTGTTGAGTCGATTGCTGACTTGCGCGGACTCGGCCGCCTGGCCGGTCAGGGTTTCGGTGACACCACGAATTGCCGAGACGTTGCGGTTGACCTCTTCTGCCACTGAGCTTTGCTGTTCGGCAGCGCTGGCGATCTGAAGGTTCATGTCGCTGATGACTGTCACCGCTTCGCTGATGCGGTTAAGGGCTGCGACGGCCTGATGAATCTGCCCGGCGTTCTCCTGAGCCTTGCCTTGGCTTGCATGCATGGTTGCGACCACGCTGCGGGTATTGCTCTGGAGACGTTCGATTACTTGGCGAATTTCTTCCACGGACTCCTGAGTGCGCTTGGCCAGGTTGCGCACTTCATCGGCGACCACGGCGAAGCCTCGGCCACTCTCACCGGCACGTGCGGCCTCAATGGCGGCATTGAGGGCCAGCAGGTTGGTTTGTTCGGCAATGCTGCGAATGACTTCCAGTACAGAGCCGATCTGTTCGCTGTTGGCCGCCAGGGTTTCGACTTCGCCAACCGCCTTGCTGACATCCTCGGCCAGCAGGGCGATGTCACGGGTGCTGCGCTCGATGATTGCACTGCCGTCCTTGGCGGACTGATCGGCACCACGGGCGGCATTGGCAGCGCTTGCGGCACTGTTGGCGACGTCATGGGCGGTGGCGCTCATTTCATTGGAGGCGGTGGCCACCTGGTCGATTTCGCGGAACTGCACCTGCATGCCGTCGCTGGTACGTTGGGCGATGGCTGAGGACTGGTCGGCGGTGGCGCGTGCTTGAGTGATGCTCTGTTTGATCTGGGCGATGATCGGCTGCAGCTTGTCGAGGAAGCGGTTGAAGCCGCCGGTCAGCCGTCCCAGTTCGTCCTGCCGGGCATAGTGCAGGCGTTGGGTCAGGTCGCCGTCGCCGCTGGCGATGTCTTCAAGCATCGCGGCCACGCTGTTCAGTGGTCGGGTTACGCCGGTGGCGGTCATCCAGATCACCAGCAGGCCGCCAAGACCGGCGAGGGCTGCGAGCAACAGAACCTTCAGGGTGCCACTGGTACGGGCCTCTTGCAGCACCTTTTGCAGGGCACTGGCATCGGCCAACAGTACGTCTTTTGGCAGGTCGATCAACACCCCCCAAGGTTTGCTGCTCGGGATCGGTTCGACCGGGTACAGGGCGCGAACCATTGTCCCCTGCTCGATGACGTGAGGGCGTTTGTCGGTAAGCCTTTCCAGTGCCTGCCGACCTTCCTGGCCAAGGGCCTGCTCAATACCTCGGCCGACTTTGCTGGCGTCATTGCTGTTGGCGGCGAGCAGGCCACCTGAAGAAACGACCAGCAGGTGGCCGGCACCGTCGAACAGTTCACGCTGGGCGGCGCTGGCAGCGGTTTGCAGATCGTCCAGCGCCATGTCGACGCCGGCCACGCCAATCACCTTGCCGTCGCTGAGCAGCGGTACGGTGATACTGGTCATCAGCACTTTTTTGCCGCCGACGGTATCTTCATAAGGTTCCAGCAGGCAGGGCTGGGCACTGTTGAAGGTGCAGGTGTACCAGCTGTTGTAGGGGGTGCCGCTGAGGTTGAGCTCGGTTTTGGCCAGGTCGTCTTCGACAATCAGTGTGTTCAGCGCGGTGCCTTGGGCGCGGCTCCAATAGGTGGCGAAGCGCCCGCTGTCGTTGCCGCCATTTGCCAGTGTATTGACGAACGCGCTGTCGCGGCCGTCCAGCGCATTGGGCTGGAACACCAGCCAGAGGCCGAGGATGTCGGTGTTGCGATTGAACGCGGTCGCCAGGCTTTGGCTCAGTGCGGCGCGCACACTGGCCGCGTCCATCGTCTGGGCCTGGCCCAGCTTGCGAAGGTCCAGCGCCTGGTCGCTGACGCCAGTGGCCAGGGTCAGCTTGTTGCTGAAGGTGCGTTTGAGCAACTCGGCCTTTTCACCCGCCCGCGCTTGCAGCAACGCCTGTACGTTGCGGGTGAGCATGGTGCTGCTGGCTTTATCGACCAGTTGATCGCTGTCGTGTGACTGGTACAGGTTGATGCTGACGACCAGGGCAACGACCCCCAGCAGGCAGAGGCCGGAAAGCAGAACGATTTTCAGACGAATCGAAAGCGTGTCGAACATGAACGTACTCGCAAATGAACGGGTCGTTGAAAAGCCGAGTTGCTCGGCGCTGTTCGCCAGATGAGTTCAGCGATATCGGTGTATCGGCAGGGCCTTGTTAGACTTTAGTCGTATGCGGTGGGCGGTCATCTGTTTGTCACAGAAACCTGTTCCGGGCGTGACCAGATCCACAGGTTGACCAGGGCCATGCCCGCGAGGGCGCAAAACAGCGGCCAGCGATGTTCGAGCATTACCAGCATCAGTGCGCTGCACAGCAGCATGCTCACGGAGGCGCTGAACTTGGTCTTGCGGGTTATCACCTTGCCGTTGTGCCAGTTGTGCAGCATGGGGCCGAACAGGCGGTGATTTTCCAGCCAGTGGCTCAGGCGCGGGGAACTGCGGGTGGCGGCCCAGGCAGCGAGCAGAATGAACTCGGTGGTCGGCAGGCCGGGAACGAAAATGGCAATCAGGCCAATAGTCAGGCTTGTATAAGCCAGTAGGCCGAACATCAGGCGGGACAACTTGGAGGCGGGTGGGCGAGGCATGGGCGCTTTGACTGTGCGGGTAGGGCCCGGTTGCCGTCAGTGGCGATAGCGGGCTTGAAGGGAGCTTCGTCGCGCAGTTTGCGGCCTTTGGCGATGAAGATCCAGCACGTCTTGGCTTGGCTGCCTGTGTTTACAGGGTGGGCAGGTGCGGCAGGGGTATGTCTGCGGGCCGCGAAAGGGAGGCGCTCCCCTTCGCGTTGTTATCGCCTGCATCGACTCATTGCGCGTTGCACAGCGCCAGGCAGTTATCCAGCATGCGGTTGGAGAAGCCCCACTCATTGTCGTACCAGGCCAGCACCTTCAGCAGCTTGCCGTTGGCCTTGGTGTGGTTGGCGTCGAAAATCGATGACAGCGGGTTGTGATTGAAGTCGCAGGAAACCAGCGGCAGGTTGTTGTAACCGAGGACCTTCGAGTGCTGGCTGGCTTCCTTGAGCAGGGCGTTGACCTCCTCGGCACTCGCCTCGCGCTTGAGGTTTACCGTCAGGTCGACCAGCGACACGTTGATCACGGGTACCCGCACCGCCATTCCGGTCAGCTTGCCGGCCAGTTCCGGCAACACCAGGCCCACCGCCTCGGCGGCGCCGGTCTTGCTCGGAATCATCGATTGGGTGGCCGCGCGGGCGCGGAACGGGTCGCTGTGGTACACGTCGGTAAGGCTCTGGTCGTTGGTGTAGGCGTGGATCGTGGTCATCAGACCTTGCTCGATGCCCAGTTCGCGGTGCAGCACCTGCGCCACCGGTGCCAGGCAGTTGGTGGTGCAGGAGGCGCTGGAGATGATCTGGTGCGATTGACGCAGAATGTCGTGGTTGACGCCATAGACGATGGTGGCGTCAGCGCCCTTGGCCGGTGCCGAAATAATGACTTTGCGTGCCCCGGCAGTAAGATGGGCGGCCGCCTTGGCGCGGTCGGTGAACAGCCCGGTGCATTCAAAGACCACGTCGATGGCCTCGGCCTTCCAGGGCAGCTCGGCAGGGTTGCGAATGGCGCTGACGGCAATGCGGTCACCGTTGACGGTCAGGCTTTCCTGATCGGCCGCCACGCTGGCCTCGAACACCCCATGGACGCTGTCGTATTTGAGCAGGTGAGCGTTGATCGCGCTGTCACCCAAATCGTTGATGGCGACGACCTGCAGATCCTGGCGGTAGCCTTGGGTATAGAGTGCACGAAGAATGTTGCGGCCGATGCGGCCAAAGCCATTGATTGCAATTCGTAGGGTCATGGAGCTGCCTCTTGCAGACCAGGTGAAGCCCGAGATGCGAGTGAACACTTCACTGAATCTGATTTTGTTGTTGGAATAACAAGATTATTCCTAAAAAAATAGAAAACAAGCCTTTTTAATGGCAGTATTTTGTTCGATATACAACGAGTGACCTGGCAGGTCGTCCTCCTGATACGATTGATCCCCTGTACAAGAGCCTAGGCGGGGATTGGCGATAAGGGAAACTGCTGCACCGGTCGCAACCACCGCTAGCCTGGAGTCCAGTACATGCATCCGCGCATCCTTGAGGTCACCGAACGGTTGATCGCTCGCAGTCGTCCTACCCGCGAGCGCTACCTGCAACTGATTCGCGGGGCTGCCAGTGACGGACCGATGCGAGCCAAGCTGCAGTGCGCCAACTTTGCCCACGGTGTGGCCGGCTGCGCCCCTCAGGACAAGCAGAGCCTGCGCCTGATGAACTCGGCCAACGTCGCCATCGTTTCTGCCTATAACGACATGCTCTCGGCGCATCAGCCCTACGAGCACTTCCCGGAGCAGATCAAGCAGGCATTGCGCGAGGTCGGATCAGTCGGCCAGTTCGCAGGCGGTGTGCCGGCAATGTGCGATGGTGTCACCCAAGGTGAGCCTGGCATGGAACTGGCCTTGGCCAGCCGCGAGGTGATCGCCATGGCGACTGCGGTGGCGCTCTCGCACAACATGTTTGACGCAACGCTGTGCCTGGGGATCTGTGACAAGATCGTTCCCGGATTGATGATGGGTGCGCTGCGTTTCGGTCACCTGCCGACGATGTTCGTCCCGGGGGGGCCGATGCCGTCGGGGATCTCCAACAAGGAAAAAGCCGACGTACGCCAGCGTTATGCCGAGGGCAAGGCCAGCCGCGAAGAGCTGCTGGAGTCGGAGATGAAGTCCTACCACAGCCCCGGTACCTGCACCTTCTATGGCACTGCCAACACCAACCAGTTGCTGATGGAAGTGATGGGGCTGCACTTGCCGGGCGCTTCGTTCGTCAACCCGTACACGCCACTGCGTGATGCCCTGACCGCCTATGCGGCGCAACAGGTCACGCGGATGACCAAGGCCAGCGGCGACTTCATGCCCTTGGGCGAAATCGTCGACGAGAAGGCGCTGGTCAACTCCATCGTGGCGCTGCACGCCACTGGCGGTTCGACCAACCATACCCTGCACATGCCCGCCATTGCGCAGGCGGCCGGTATCCAGTTGACCTGGCAGGACATGGCCGACCTCTCCGAAGTCGTGCCGACGCTGTCGCATGTCTACCCCAATGGCAAGGCCGACATTAACCATTTCCAGGCCGCTGGCGGCATGGCGTTCCTGATTCGCGAGCTGCTCGATGGCGGCCTGTTGCACGAGGACGTCAACACTGTGGCGGGGCACGGGCTGCGTCGCTACACCCAGGAGCCGTTCCTTGAGGAGGGCAAACTGGTCTGGCGTGACGGCCCTGCGGCCAGTCTGGACGAGAGCATCCTGCGACCACTGGCCCGTCCGTTCTCGCCTGAGGGCGGTTTGCGGGTCATGCAGGGCAACCTGGGGTTGGGCGTAATGAAAGTCTCGGCGGTGGCCCCGGAGCATCAGGTGGTCGAAGCCCCGGCGCGGGTGTTCCATGATCAGCAGGCATTGGCCGATGCCTTCAAGGCCGGCGAGCTGGAGCGCGACTTTGTCGCGGTGATGCGCTTTCAAGGGCCGCGCAGCAATGGCATGCCGGAACTGCACAAGATGACGCCGTTTCTCGGTGTGCTGCAAGACCGTGGCTTCAAGGTCGCGCTGGTCACCGACGGGCGTATGTCTGGCGCCTCGGGCAAGATCCCCGCGGCTATCCACGTTTGCCCGGAAGCCTTCGATGGCGGCCCGCTGGCGCGGGTACGCGATGGTGACATCATTCGTGTCGATGGTCATACGGGTACGCTGCTGGTGCGTGTCGATGAGACCGAGCTGGCGGCAAGGCCGCTGGCGCAAGCCCCAACCGGCAATGACCTGGGCTGTGGGCGCGAGCTGTTTGGCTTCATGCGCCATGCGATGAGTTCGGCGCAGCACGGCGCCAGTGCCTTCACCGCGTCACTGGAGGCGCTGAAATGAAGCGTGCGCTGGTGGGCGACATCGGTGGCACCAATGCCCGTTTTGCCTTGTGGGAAAACGATCGGATGCACTCGGTCAAGGTCTATCAGACCGCCGACTACACCAGCCCGGAACAGGCCATCGACGCTTACCTGAGCGACCATGGCCTGGCGCGTGGCGCCTTGGGCGCTGTGTGCCTGGCGGTCGCAGGGCCTGTAGACGGCGATGCGTTTCGTTTCACCAACAACCACTGGCGGCTCAGCCGGCAGGCATTCTGCAAGACCCTGCAGGTGGATGAGCTGCTGCTGATCAACGACTTCTCGGCCATGGCCCTGGGCATGACCCGATTGCAGCCCGGCGAGTTTCGCGAGGTGTGTGCCGGGCAGGCCGAGGCGTTGCGCCCGGCGGTGGTCATCGGCCCGGGCACAGGCCTGGGCGTTGGTACCCTGCTGTCATTGGGCGAAGGGCGCTGGATGGCCTTGCCGGGCGAGGGCGGCCATGTCGATCTGCCGGTCGGCAATGCCCGTGAAGCGGCGATTCGCCAACAGATCGAGCGTGAAATCGGCCATGTCAGCGCTGAAACCGTGCTCAGTGGCGGCGGTTTGCTGCGCTTGTACCAGGCGATCTGCCTATTGGATGGCCATCGTGCAGTGCTGCAGACCCCGGCTGCGATCACCGAGGCGGCTCTGGCCGGCGAGCCGTTGGCGTGTTCGGTGATTGAGCAGTTCTGTCGCTTCCTGGGGCGGGTGGCGGGCAACAATGTACTCACCTTGGGCGCACGCGGTGGTGTGTACATCGTTGGCGGCGTGATCCCGCGCTTCGCCGAACTGTTCCTGAACAGCGGGTTTGCCGAGTGTTTTGCTGACAAGGGCTGCATGAGCGGCTATTTCAAGGGCGTACCGGTATGGCTAGTGACGGCCGAGTTTTCCGGCCTGCTTGGCGCCGGTGTCGCCTTGCAGCAGAAACAGGCCTGAGGGCCTAAGCGTGCAGCGGGCAACAAGACCCGCCAAGGATCAATGCATTGAGTACTGCCGGTAAGTCGATCCTGTTGGTCGATGATGACCAGGACATTCGTGAGCTGCTGCAAGCCTACCTGAGCCGTTCAGGCTTTGCGGTGTGCGCGGTGGCCAACGGTCAGGGGTTTCGTCAGGCATTGGACGAGGGTGGTCACGATTTGGTGATCCTCGACGTGATGCTCCCGGATGAAGATGGTTTCAGCTTGTGCCGCTGGACTCGCCAACATCCGCGCCAGTCCCAGGTGCCGATCATCATGTTGACGGCCAGCTCCGATGAGGCCGATCGGGTGATCGGCCTGGAGCTGGGGGCCGACGATTATCTGGGCAAGCCGTTCAGCCCGCGCGAGTTGCAGGCGCGTATCAAAGCCCTGTTGCGCCGTGCCGGTTTTGCTCAGGAGCGTAACGGCGGCGAGGTCCTGGCGTTCGATGAGTGGCGGTTGGACACGGTCAGCCACCGGCTGTTTCACCGCGACGGTGAAGAGGTGATTCTGTCGGGGGCGGATTTCGCCCTGCTCAAGCTGTTTCTCGATCATCCACAACAAATCCTCGACCGCGACACCATCGGCAATGCGACCCGTGGTCGGGAACCGATGCCGCTGGACCGGATTGTCGACATGGCGGTCAGCCGCCTGCGTCAGCGTCTGCGTGACACCGACAAACCACCCCGTTTGATTCGTACTGTTCGCGGCAGCGGTTATCTGCTGGCAGCCCATGTCGCGCCTGCGCACTGAGCGGCGCTGGCGCCTGCCGTGGCCGCGTTCGCTGCTCGGGCGCATGCTGCTGTTGACGTTGTTGGCGGTGTTGCTGGCCCAGGGGCTGGCCAGCCTGATCTGGCTCTCGCAGCTGCGGGCCAGCCAATTGGAGGGCTTGGTGGCCAGTGCGCGCAGCCTGGCTCACTCGATGACCGCCAGCGTCAGCTACTTTCGCTCGCTGCCTGTGGCCTATCGGCCGATGGTGCTGGACCAGTTGCGTAGCATGGGCGGTACCCGTTTCGTGGTGTCGCTCAACGACCATCCATTGGACATGCAGATGTTGCCGGCCACACCGCGCAAAAAAGCAGTGATCGAAGCCGTGGAACAGGTGTTGCGCCAACGCCTGGGTGAGCAGATGAGTATCTCTGTGGAGTTCGTCAGCCCAAAGGAGCTGCGGGTGTTCAACAGCGGCCTGAAGCTGGACGAACTGCCGCGATCCTGGGCGCATTACGCGCTGACCCTGGCGCCACTTGATCCGCCGGTGCTGGTGACACAAATCGGTTTGGCGCCGGGTGAGTGGCTGTACATCGCCTCGTTGTTGCCTGAGCCGTACACCAGCCTGGAAGAGGAGGGCGTGCCGGGTCAGCAGATCGGTTTCATGGTGCTGACCAGTACCTTCCTGTTGCTGTTCATCGGTGTACTGGTGCATTGGCAGAGCCGTCCGTTGAAACGCCTGGCGCGGGCGGCGCGGGACCTTTCGCTAGGGGCGGCCGAGGTAGAGCCGGTGGTCGAAGGCGGTGGCAGCGAAGTGGTCGAGGTAGGCCGTGCCTTCAATGCCATGCGCGAGCGCATCAGCCGTTATTTGACGGAGCGCAGCCAGTTGTTCAGTGCGATTTCCCATGATTTACGCACCCCGATCACCCGTTTGCGGCTGCGGGTCGAGCTGTTGGATGACGAGCACGTGCAGCACAAGTTCAGCCGTGACCTGGATGAGCTGGAGATGCTGGTCAAGGGCGCGCTGCAGTGTGTGAAAGATACCGACATCCACGAGAACATCGAACCGATCGATCTGGCCCAGGCGCTGCATGGCCTGATCGAGCCCTACTTGGGGACCGGTCAGGTCACCCTTGAGGGGCAGGTGCTGGCGCCATACCCCGGCAAGCCGCTGGCGCTGCGTCGGTGCATGGGCAACCTGATCGACAATGCGCTCAAGTACGGCCAGCGTGCGCACCTGCGGATCGAGGACAGCGATCAGGCGTTCGTGCTGCATGTCGATGACGAGGGCCCTGGCGTGCCCGAGCAGCGTCTGGAGCAGGTGTTCGAACCACACTTCAGGCTGGCCGGGCAGCAGCAGGGTTATGGCCTTGGCCTGGGGATCGCCCGCAATATCGCTCACAGTCATGGCGGCGAGCTGACCCTGCAAAACCTGCGTGAAGGGGGGCTGCGGGTAACCCTGCGCCTGCCGCGAACCGGTGATTGAGTTCACTGAATCGGCGGTCGGCCTGGACAGGACGGCGCTTGTGCAATGTCACTGCTTGGTGACATTCGCGCATCCCTTCGTTACGTCCAGCGGGCGGGCCTCTGGTTAGACTGCTACGCAGCGCAAGCACCACGACTTGCACCTGCATAACAACAAGAAAAGGTTCCCTTCGATGAATGCGATTACTCGCCTCGCCGCTGTCATTTCTCTTGCCTCCTTGTTCCCCCTGAGCGCCGTCGCTGCCGATCCCGGTACAGTGGAAGTGCTGCACTGGTGGACGTCCGGTGGTGAAGCAAAGGCCGTGGAAACCCTGAAGGAACAGGTCAAGAAAGACGGTTTCGTCTGGAAGGACAACGCCGTTGCCGGTGGCGGTGGTGCAGCCGCCATGACCGTGCTGAAAACCCGGGCCATTTCCGGTAACCCCCCTGCCGCCGCCCAGATCAAGGGCCCGGACATCCAGGAGTGGGGCGCCCTCGGCCTGCTGACTGAACTGGATGACGTGTCCAAGGCCAACCACTGGGATGCGTTGCTGCCCAAACAAGTCGCCGACATCATGAAGTACGACGGTCACTACGTTGCGGTGCCGGTGAATATCCACCGGGTCAACTGGCTGTGGATCAACCCGCAGGTGTTCGAGAAAGCCGGTGCCAAGGTGCCGACCAACCTTGATGAGCTCTTTGCTGCTGCCGACAAGCTCAAGGCTGCAGGCTTCACTGCGCTCGCCCATGGCGGTCAGCCATGGCAGGACAGCACGGTTTTCGAAGACCTGGCGCTGAGCATTCTTGGGACCAAGGGCTATCACGCGGCCTTCGTCGAGCTGGATGAGCAGGCCCTGACCGGCGAGAAAATGGTCGAGGTGTTCAAGACCTTGCAGCGCCTGGGTACCTACATGGACCCCAACCGCGCAGGGCGTGACTGGAACATTGCGGCGGCCGAGGTCATCAGCGGCAAGGCGGGCATGCAGATCATGGGCGACTGGGCCAAGAGCGAGTGGACCGCTGCTGGCAAGGTCGCCGGCAAGGACTACCTGTGCGTGGCCTTCCCCGGAACCCAGGGCAGTTTTACCTACAACATCGACTCGCTGGCGATGTTCAAGCTCAAGAACGAGAACGACATCAAGGCCCAGAACGATCTGGCCAAGGTCGCGCTGGAGCCTGAGTTCCAGACCGTGTTCAACCGGAACAAAGGCTCGCTGCCGGTGCGTCAGGACATGGACATGAGCCTGTTCGACGCCTGCACGCAGAAGTCGTCGGTGGACTTCAAGGACGCCGAAAAGGGTGACGGCCTGCAACCGAGCATGGCGCACAACATGGCCACGTCGCTGGCCGTTCAGGGGGCCATCTTCGATGTGGTCACCAACTTCCTCAATGACCCGAAGGCTGATCCGGCCACGGCGGTCAAGCAACTGAGCTCGGCGATCAAGTCGGCCAAGTAAGCGTGTGAGCCTGCTCTACCCGCTGTAGGAGCCGGCCTTGCCGGCGATGCGGTGCTTCGCGCCGCCCTCCATTCGAGATTTCCACGATGAGCACTGTTGTTGCACTCAACAAGGCCTCGCCCCTCGACGCATTGCAACGCTGGCTGCCAAAACTGGTGCTGGCGCCAAGCATGCTGATCGTCCTGGTGGGGTTCTATGGCTACATCTTCTGGACCTTCCTGCTGTCGTTCACCAACTCCAGTTTCATGCCCAGCTACAAATGGGTAGGGCTGGCGCAGTACGCCAAGCTGCTGGAGAACGACCGTTGGTGGGTGGCGAGCAAGAACCTGCTGGTGTTCGGTGGGCTGTTCATCAGCATCAGCCTGGTGGTCGGCGTGCTGCTGGCGGTGTTGCTCGATCAGCGCATCCGCCGTGAAGGCTTTATCCGCACCATCTACCTGTACCCGATGGCGCTGTCGATGATTGTCACCGGTACTGCCTGGAAGTGGTTGCTCAACCCCGGCCTGGGCCTGGACAAGCTGCTGCGTGACTGGGGCTGGGAGGGCTTTCGCCTGGACTGGCTGGTCGATCCGGACCGCGTTGTCTATTGCCTGGTGATTGCCGCGGTGTGGCAGGCCTCGGGCTTTGTCATGGCCTTGTTCCTGGCGGGCCTGCGGGGTGTCGATCAGTCGATCATCCGTGCCGCCCAGGTCGATGGGGCAAGCCTGCCGAGTATTTACCTGCGCATCGTCCTGCCGAGCCTGCGCCCGGTGTTTTTCAGTGCACTGATGATCCTGGCGCACATTGCGATCAAGAGTTTCGACCTGGTAGCCGCGATGACTGCAGGTGGCCCGGGCTACGCCTCCGACTTGCCGGCGATGTTCATGTACGCCTTCACCTTCAGCCGCGGGCAGATGGGCATGGGCTCGGCCAGCGCGATTCTGATGCTGGGGGCGATCCTGTCGATCCTGGTGCCTTACCTGTACTCGGAATTGAGGAACAAGCGCCATGACTAAGCCTCTTGCTTCGCGTGGCTTCAGCCTCAGCCGCCTGGCCATCTACGGCACCTTGCTGCTGGCCTGCGCGGTCTACCTGATCCCGCTGATCGTGATGCTGCTGACCAGCTTCAAATCACCGGATGACATCCGCACCGGCAACTTGCTGAGCTGGCCCGAGGTGATCACGGGCATCGGCTGGATCAAGGCTTGGGACACCGTGGGTGGCTACTTCTGGAACTCGGTGAAAATCACCGTACCGGCGGTGGTGGTTTCGACGCTGTTGGGGGCGCTTAACGGGTATGTGCTGTCGATGTGGCGCTTCCGTGGCTCGCAGTTGTTTTTCGGCTTGCTGTTGTTCGGTTGCTTTCTGCCGTTTCAGACCGTGCTGCTGCCGGCCTCGTTCACCCTCGGCAAGCTGGGCCTGGCCAGCACCACCACGGGCCTTGTGCTGGTGCATATCGTCTATGGCCTGGCCTTTACCACGCTGTTCTTTCGCAACTACTACACCAGTGTCCCGGATGCTCTGGTGCGGGCGGCACGGCTCGATGGTGCGGGCTTCTTCACCATCTTCGGGAAGATCCTGCTGCCCATGTCGGTGCCGATCATCATGGTCTGCCTGATCTGGCAGTTCACGCAGATCTGGAACGACTTTCTTTTCGGCGTGGTGTTCGCCAGCGGCGATGCCCAGCCAATCACGGTGGCGCTGAACAACCTGGTCAACACCAGTACCGGGGTCAAGGAATACAACGTCGACATGGCGGCGGCGATGATCGCCGGGTTACCGACCCTGTTGGTCTATGTGATGGCTGGCAAGTATTTCCTGCGCGGGCTCACTGCCGGCGCGGTCAAGGGGTGAATTATGGCAACGCTTGAATTGCGCAACGTCAACAAGACCTACGGCAGTGGCCTGCCGGACACCTTGAAGAACATCGAGCTGAAGATCGACTCGGGCGAGTTCCTGATTCTGGTTGGCCCCTCGGGCTGCGGCAAGTCGACCTTGATGAACTGCATCGCCGGGCTGGAGCAGATCAGCGGCGGGGCGATCCTGGTGGATGAGGCTGATATCAGCGGCATGAGCCCGAAGGACCGGGACATTGCCATGGTCTTTCAGTCCTATGCGCTGTACCCGACCATGAACGTGCGGGAGAACATCGCCTTCGGCCTGAAGATCCGCAAGATGCCCGCCGCCGCCATCGAAGAAGAGGTGGCGCGGGTGTCCAGGCTGCTGCAGATCGAGCACTTGCTCAATCGCAAGCCCGGTCAGCTCTCGGGTGGTCAACAACAGCGCGTGGCGATGGGCCGGGCGTTGGCGCGGCGGCCGAAGATCTACCTGTTCGATGAGCCACTGTCCAACCTCGACGCCAAGTTGCGGGTGGAGATGCGCACCGAGATCAAGCTGATGCACCAACGCTTGAAGACCACCACGGTCTACGTGACCCACGACCAGATCGAAGCGATGACCCTGGGCGACAAGGTCGCGGTGATGAAGGACGGGCTGATCCAGCAGTTCGGAACCCCGCAGCAGATCTATAACGACCCGGCCAACCTGTTCGTCGCCAGTTTCATTGGCTCACCGCCGATGAACTTCATTCCTTTGCGTCTGCAGCGCAAGGACGGTCGGCTGCTGGCGCTGCTCGACAGTGGTCAGGCGCGCTGCGAGTTGCCGATGGGTATCGACGATGCGGGCCTGGAAGAGCGTGAAGTGATTCTGGGCATTCGCCCCGAACAAGTCTGCCTGGCACCGGAACAGCCCAATGGCCTGCCCAGTATTCGTGCCGAGGTTCAGGTGATCGAACCCACCGGCCCGGACACTCTGGTGTTCGTCAGCCTCAACGGCACCAAAGTCTGCTGTCGCCTGGCGCCTGACTGCCCGGTGCAGGTGGGGGACAACCTGAACCTGCAGTTCGACCCAGCGCGGGTGTTGCTGTTCGACGCCGTAACGGGTGAGCGATTGGGTGTGGTCGGCAACCCGCAAGTGCATGCGCCCAAGGACAATGTAGCCAAGGACAATGTGGCGCAGTTCAAGGGGCGCTGAGCCGTTTGCAGGACGTGTAAATCCATCGATAACAATAAGACGAGGAAACAAGGGATGGCTCATTACAAACGCATCAGGTCGCTGGCCCCGCTGACCTTGCTGGCTGCGTTCGGGGTAAACGGTGGTGCTCACGCTGCCGGTGCTTTCGACCCGGAATCGAAATGGATGACCGGAGATTGGGGCGGCACGCGTACCGAGTTGCTGGAGAAGGGTTACGACTTCTCGCTGGAGTACGTGGGCGAGGTGGCTGGCAACCTCAGCGGTGGCTACAACGATGACAAGACGGCGCGCTACAGCGACCAGTTTGCCTTGGGCGTGAAGCTGGACCTGGAAAAGATCCTCGGTTGGCAGGATACCGAGTTCAAGCTGGCCGTTACGGAACGCAGTGGCCGTAACCTGTCCAACGACCGCATCAGTGATCCGCGTGCCGGGCAGTTCAGTTCGGTGCAGGAAGTCTGGGGGCGCGGCCAGACTTGGCGGCTGACCCAGATGTGGATCAAGCAGCAGTATTTCGATCAGGCGCTGGACGTCAAAGTCGGTCGCTTCGGCCCGGGCGAGGACTTCAACAGCTTCCCCTGCGACTTCCAGAACCTGGCGTTCTGTGGATCCCAGGTTGGCAACTGGGTTGGCAGCATCTGGTACAACTGGCCCGTCAGCCAGTGGGCGTTGCGGGTCAAGTACAACATTACCCCGGAGTTCTTCGCTCAGGTCGGCGTGTTTGAGCAGAACCCGTCCAACCTGGAAACCGGCAACGGCTTCAAGCTCAGTGGCAGTGGTACCAAGGGCATGATCCTGCCGGTGGAAATGGTCTGGTCGCCCAAGGTCAACGACCTGCCGGGTGAGTACCGTCTGGGTTACTACTACAGCACCGCCAAGGCTGACGATGTCTTTGAAGACATCAATGGCCAACCGCAAGCGCTAACCGGTAATGACTTCAAATCGCACAGCAGCAAGCATGGCTGGTGGGTTGTCGCCCAGCAGCAGGTTACTGCGCACAACGGCGATGCCGCACGTGGTTTGAGCCTTTTCGCCAACTTCACTGTTCACGACAAGGCCACCAACGTGGTCGATAACTACCAGCAGGTCGGCCTGGTCTACAAAGGTGCCTTTGACGGGCGACCCAAGGACGACATCGGCTTTGGCGTGGCGCGTATTCACGTGAACGACGATGTGAAAAAACGTGCAGAGTTGCTCAATGATGTCAGTGGTATCAACGACTACGACAACCCGGCGTTCGTCCCTGTCCAGAAGACCGAGTACAACGCCGAGCTGTACTACGGTTTTCACGTCACCAACTGGCTGACCGTACGGCCGAACCTGCAGTACATCCGCAGCCCAGGGGGTGTGGATGAGGTGGACAACGCGGTCGTCGCCGGCTTGAAGATTCAGTCGGTGTTCTGACGTAATATGTTGTAAATTTACGCCATTTGTTGCAGCTGATTGCCGGCTTGCTCAGCACCTGCCTGTAGGTGCTGAGCTGGCTGGCGATAAAGCCCGTCAGTCAATCAGAGTTCCTAGCCATGCAAGAGCATCCGCTCCAGCGCTTTTTCACCTCGCGCCGGCCGCGTCCGACCTTTGAGTGGGAACGCCATCAGCAGCGCGACGTGCTGATCATTGATCACCCACGCTGCCAGGCGGTGTTCAGTCGTCAGGGCGCCCAGTTGCTGCATTTTCAGCCGCAGGGCCAGCGCCCGTGGTTGTGGTGTGCCGCACAGTGGCCACAGGTTGGGGCGATCCGTGGCGGTGTGCCGGTGTGCTGGCCCTGGTACGGTCGTCACCCCAGTGAAGACCTCTGGCCTTCTCATGGTTGGGCACGCCTGCTGGACTGGAAGCTGATCGACAGCTCAGAGGATGCCGAAGGGGTTAGCCTGACCTGGCGTTTGCAGCTGTGTGACTGGCAGGTTGACTTGCAGGCGCGGCTGGGTGATGGCATGGAGTTGCAGTTGCGTACTGAGCATCAGGACAGCTTGCCCTGCCAGTTGAGTCATGCGCTGCTGGCTTACTGGCGTATCAGTGACGTCTCAAAGATAGCGCTGTCTGGGCTCGAAGGTGCGGAAGGTTACGACCAATTGAGTCGTCAAACCTGCCGGCAGAAAGGTGAGCTGAAAGTGCTGGGCGGCTGTCAGCGGGTGTTCCAGAATGCGGCAACGCTACAACTGCACGACCCGGCCTGGAAGCGCCAGCTGTGCATTGACATGGGCGACAGCGAGGACACGGTGGTCTGGCACCCCGGTAGTCGGCCGCTGATGGGTGTCAGTGGCAGCGAAACCCTCGGCTTTGTCTGCGTCGAGGCGACCAGTGGCCACAACGACAGCCTGAGTCTGGCACCGGGCGAGCAGGCTCATCTGCGGCTGCAGGCGCACCTGTTCAATTGAGTTCGTCGTCGATCGGGTAGCGGCTGGCGTTGAGGCTTTCCTTGATTTTGCGCAGGTGTGGCTGGAAGTCCACGCCACGGCGCAGGGTCATGCCGGTGGCCAGTACATCGAGTACCGTCAGCTGGATGATCCGCGAGGTCATCGGCATGTAGATGTCGGTGTCTTCCGGCAGCGGGATGTTCAGGCTCAGGCTGCTGGCCTTGGCCAGTGGTGAGCCGGCAGCGGTCAGGCCGAGCACCGAGGCACCGTTTTCACGGGCCAGGCGTGCGACTTCGACCAGTTCGCGGGTGCGCCCTGTGTAGGAAATGATCACGAACAGTTCGCCGGTGTGCGCCACCGACGCCAGCATGCGCTGCATCAGGACATCGGCATGGGCCGACACGGCAAGGTTGAAACGGAAGAACTTGTGTTGGGCATCCAGTGCCACCGGGGCCGAGGCGCCGAGGCCGAAGAAGTGGATCTGCCGGGCCTGGATCAGCATGTCGACGGCGCGGCTGATCAACTGCGGGTCGAGTTGCTGGCAGGCGCTGTCCAGCGAGGCGATGGCACTGCCGAAGATTTTCTGGGTGTAGGCGGCCGGATCATCGTCGGCCTCGACAGCGCGGCTGACGTAGGCGGCTCCACTGGCCAGGCTCTGCGCCAGTTGCAGTTTGAGTTCCGGGTAGCCGCTGACATCGAACGAGCGGCAGAAGCGGTTCACGGTCGGTTCGCTGACCTTGGCCGCCTGGGCCAGGGCGGCAATGCTGAAGCGCGTCGCTTGCTGAGGGTTGAGCAGGATGACTTCGGCGACTTTTCGCTCGGCCTTGTTCAGCTCTTCAAGGCGGCCCTGGATCTGTTCCAGGAGGTTTCGCACGCGGTCCATGGTTTATGTCCTTGGGTCGAGGATGCAGCCAATAGCGGGCAGCAGCGGGCTTTTTGGGGGTGGCCTATCGTACTGATGGCCTGATTGCTTCACCACTTGAATCTGTCCAAGGGGTCAAATGTTGTGTTTATTACTACATAATCCCCTTGATTACTGCCCTTGAACAGGGTATTTGTACGTCAACTTGATAAAAGAACCAACATCATGTCTTCGATCTCCGTTGAGCCTTGTACGTTTGCCCTGTTTGGCGCCCTTGGCGACCTGGCATTGCGCAAGCTGTTTCCGGCGCTGTATCAGCTGGATCGCGCCGGGCTGTTGCATGCCGACACCCAGGTGCTGGCATTGGCCCGCGAGCCGGGCAGCGTCGAGGAGCACCTGCAGCGAATCGAAGCGCACCTGCATGAATTCGTCGAGGCCGGGCAGATAGAGGTCATTCCTCTGCAGCGCTTCCTGGCTCGCCTGAGTTACCTGCATGTGGACTTTCTCAAGGCGGATGACTACCAGGCGCTCGCCGAAAAGGTCGCTCCCCAGGCACCGCTGATCGCCTACTTCGCAACGCCTGCAGCGGTTTATGGTGGCATCTGCGAAAACCTCGACAAGGTCGGCCTCGGCCCGCGTACCCGGGTAGTGCTGGAAAAACCGATTGGCCACGACCTGGAGTCGTCACGGCGGGTCAACGATGCCGTGGCACAGTTTTTCCCGGAAAACCGGGTCTACCGCATCGACCATTACCTGGGCAAGGAAACCGTCCAGAATCTGATTGCGCTGCGCTTCGCCAACAGCCTGTTCGAAACCCAGTGGAACCAGAATTCGATCTCCCATGTGGAGATCACCGTGGCGGAGAAGGTGGGTATCGAAGGGCGCTGGGGCTACTTCGACAAGGCCGGCCAACTGCGGGACATGATTCAGAACCACCTGCTGCAATTGCTTTGCCTGATCGCCATGGACCCGCCCAGCGACCTGTCAGCCGACAGTATCCGCGATGAGAAGGTCAAGGTGCTCAAGGCGCTGGCGCCGATCACCGGTGAAGGCCTCGGCAGCCGTGTGGTGCGTGGCCAGTACATCGCCGGATACAGCGAAGGGCGCCCGGTACCGGGATACCTGGAAGAAGACAACGCCAACCCGCAAAGCAATACCGAAACCTTTGTTGCCTTGCGTGCCGACATTCGCAACTGGCGCTGGGCCGGTGTGCCGTTCTACCTGCGTACCGGCAAGCGGATGCCGCAGAAATTGTCGCAGATCGTCATCCACTTCAAGGAACCGCCGCACTACATCTTCGCGCCGGAGCAGCGTTTACAGATCGGTAACAAGCTGATCATTCGTTTGCAGCCGGACGAAGGTATTTCTTTGCGGGTGATGACCAAGGAGCAGGGCCTGGACAAGGGCATGCAGTTACGCAGCGGCCCGTTGCAATTGAATTTCTCCGACACCTACCGCAGTACACGCATCCCCGATGCCTACGAGCGGTTGTTGTTGGAAGTGATGCGCGGCAATCAGAACCTGTTTGTGCGCAAGGATGAAATCGAATACGCGTGGAAGTGGTGCGACCAGTTGATTGCCGGTTGGAAGAGTTCGGGCGAAGCGCCCAAGCCCTACGCCGCCGGGTCCTGGGGGCCGATGAGCTCGATCGCGCTGATAACCCGTGATGGGAGGTCGTGGTATGGCGATATCTGAACTGCAATGGCCGGCTAACGTGGCGACGCATACCTATGCAAGCCCGGCGCTGCTGGCTGAAGACCTGGCCAAGAATGTCGCCGAGCGCCTGAGTGCGGCCATTGCCGCCAACGGGCAGGCCACCCTGGTGGTCTCTGGTGGTCGTAGCCCGGTGATGTTTTTCCAATGCCTGGCACGCCGGTCGCTGGACTGGTCAAAGGTAGTGGTCAGCCTTGCGGATGAGCGCTGGGTGCCGGTGGAGCATGTCGACAGTAATGCCGGGCTGCTCAAGCGCTACCTGTTGGTCGGGGCGGCGGCCAAGGCTCGTTTTATTGGCCTGTATCGTGCCAGTGCCAGCCTTGAAGCGGCTGCCCTGGACGCCGATCAGGCCTTGGCCGAGTTGCCGCCGATTGATGTGCTGGTGCTGGGTATGGGCGATGACGGGCATACAGCGTCGCTGTTTCCGGCCAGCCCGAACCTTGCCCAAGGCCTGGCAGCCGACAGCCCTCGACGTTGCCTGCCCATGCTGGCACCGAGCGTTCCGCATCAGCGCCTGAGCATGACCCGTGCCTTGCTGGGGACTGCCGCATTCACTGCCTTGTCCGTGCAAGGGCAAGGCAAACTCGCTACCCTGCGCGCCGCGCTGGCAGGGGATGACTCTGCCGAAATGCCAATTCGCGCCTTTCTACACGCTTCCCTGGATATTTTCTGGTGCCCATGAGCCAAGGACCCGCCGTTATGACCACGCATGAACATTCGCAACCGGGCATCTCCATGGCCGACAAAATCGCGCAGATCGACCGTATCTGCGGTGAGGCGCGCATCCTTCCGGTGATTACCATTGCCCGCGAGGAAGACATTCTGCCGCTGGCCGATGCGCTGGCCGCAGGTGGCCTGAAGACCCTGGAGATCACCCTGCGCTCCGAACATGGCCTGAAAGCCATTCGTATGCTGCGTGAGCAACGCCCCGAGTTGTGCATTGGTGCCGGCACCGTGCTCGACCGCTCGATGCTGAAGGCGGTTGAGGCGGCGGGTGCCCAGTTCATCGTCACCCCCGGCTGTACCCAGGACATCCTTGAGGCGGGCGTCGAAAGCGCCTTGCCATTGCTGCCGGGCATCAGCAGCGCTTCGGAAATCATGATGGGCTATGCCCTGGGCTACCGTCGCTTCAAGCTGTTTCCAGCGGAAATCAGTGGTGGCGTCGCAGCGATCAAAGCCTTTGGTGGCCCGTTTGGTGAGGTGCGTTTCTGCCCGACTGGCGGGGTGAATGAAAGTAACCTGAAGAGCTACATGTCCCAGCCCAATGTGATGTGCGTGGGCGGGACCTGGATGTTCAACAGCGCCTGGGTCAAGGACCGTGACTGGGCGCGTATCCAGGCCTGCAGCGCCGAGGCCTTGGCCCTGCTGGACTGATCCCTATTCGTTATGTGCTACACGGCTTTAGGTGCGCTTGGTCGGCGCACCTTTTTTTTGCCTGTCAGAAACACAGGAACCAGTCTGCGCCTGCATCGTTGTGTAGGTTTGCCTGCAATGGCTTCGGCGGGGTACCAGTGAGTCCGCGGTGCCTGCATCGCGGGCAAGCC
>NZ_MBPN01000004.1 GCF_001695625.1 Pseudomonas defluvii | reverse complement strand
TTTCATTGTACAGGGACCACTGTCGGCGGCCGATCTGGTTGAGCATCCGGGGCTTTACGCGCTGATCCCGCTGCTCGGCGTGATCAGCGCGCTGGCCCTGATTTGCTACGTACTGGCCAGCCGGCTGTTAGCGTTCAGCCTGTTCGGCCTGCTTAGCTATGTCGAGCCGGTATTGCTGGTCGCGGTAGCGCTGATGCTGGGTGAAAGCATCGCCGCCGACCAATGGCTGACTTATATCCCGATCTGGCTGGCTGTGGTGGTGCTGGTGCTTGAGGGCATCAAGCACCTGCTGCGTCAGCGTCGCCGCCTGGTGTGAGGCGCACCTGCCGCACCCTGCGCTCGGCCACCGCCACCACCGTGAGCTGCCAGCCGTTCCAGTTCAGCTTATCGCCGACCATCGGCAACCGATCAAGCAAGCTCATGACCAGACCCGCAAGGGTCTGGTAATCCTCGGTGGCCTTGGCGGCAAAGCCGGTTCGGGCCTGAATCTGGCTCAGGTTCAAGGCGCCGTTGACCAGGTACCCCTCTGGGCCTTCGACGATGCCCGGCCCCTCGACCTCACTGGCGTCCGGCAACTCGCCGGCAATCGACTCAAGAATGTCGGTCATGGTCAGCACACCGGTGAAATCGCCGAACTCGTTCACCACAAAGGCAATGTGAGTCGACTGGTTGCGCATTTGCTCAAGGGCATTGAGCACACTGAAGCTTTCCAGCACATGCAACGGTGTGCGCGCCAGGCGCTCCAGGTCTGGCTCATTGCCGGCCAGCAGCTCTTTGAGCAGTTCTTTCTTGTGCACGAAACCCAGCGGTTCTTCGACGTTCCCATCACGGATCAAAGGCAAACGCGAATAGGACGAATGCATCAATGCCGTGCGAATCGCCTCTGCCGATTGTGCCAGGTCAATGACATCGACCTCGGCCCGAGCCGTCATCACGGTCTTGATCGGGCGCTCGGCGAGGTTCAGCACACCACTGATCATCACACGCTCGCGGCGATCGAACAGCACCTGCTCAGTTCCTCCCTCGACCAGATCGGCGATCTCCTCGCCGACTTCGTCTGCCTCGACCCGGCGCCCGCCGAGCAGACGCAGCACAGCGTGGGCGGTGCGCTCACGCAGTGGTCGGTGCTGCTGCAGGCTGCGCTTGCGGCGCACTCGGGCCAGTTGGTTGAACACTTCGATCAGAATCGAGAAACCAATCGCGGCATACAGGTAACCTTTGGGTATGTGGAAACCCAGGCCTTCGGCCGTCAGGCTGAAGCCGATCATCATCAAAAAGCCCAGGCAGAGCATGATCACGGTCGGGTGGGCATTGACGAAGCGAGTCAGCGGCTTGCTGGCGACAATCATGATGCCGATGGAGAACACCACCGCGATCATCATGATCGACAAGTGCTCGACCATACCGACTGCGGTAATCACGGCATCCAGCGAGAACACGGCGTCAAGCACCACAATCTGCGCCACGATGGGCCAAAAGGCGGCATGACGAACTGTTCCGCCTGTCTGGGCGACATGACCCTCAAGGCGCTCATGCAGCTCCATGGTGGCCTTGAACAACAGGAACACACCACCAAACAGCATGATCAGGTCTCGCCCGGAGAACGACTTGTCGAAGACTTCGAACAGCGGCGCGGTCAGGGTCACCATCCAGGAAATACTGGCCAGCAGGCCCAAGCGCATGATCAGCGCCAGGCTCAAACCAATCACCCGCGCGCGATCACGCTGATGCGGCGGCAGTTTGTCGGCAAGGATGGCGATGAATACCAGGTTGTCGATGCCCAGTACCAGTTCCAGGACAATCAGCGTGGCAAGGCCCAGCCAGGCCGTGGGGTCGGCTAGCCATTCCATGGAGAGGTACTCGCAAGCAAGGCGTCACAGGGACGAGAGAAAGGCCAGGACGGCCAGCTACTGGGGGGCTCCGAGAACGAAGTCATATCAACCTTGATATCAATAAGGGACGATGATCCTACAAGCGTCAGCTGCTCTTGATATAGCGGGAAACTATTACAAAAGCTGTAACGCCCTCCTCCATGACGCCTCACCAGGGTGATTTTCTTCAATACCCTGCCTCCCCTGCTGCTTAGGCTATGTGACCGTTCCCCTTAACCCAGAAGGTCACTATGAGTCTGATGTTATCCATGGCCGCCTTTGCGCTGGCCGCTTCGATTTCTCCCGGCCCGGTCAATATCGTCGCCCTCGGTGCCGGAGCCCGGCATGGTTTGCGCGCCAGCCTGGCGCATGTCACGGGGGCGACGCTGGGCTTTTGCCTGCTGCTGGTGCTGGTCGGGCTTGGCCTTCACGAACTGTTGCGCCACTGGCCCGGCCTGGCCCGCCTGTTGCAAGCGGGGGGTGTGCTGTTTCTGTTCTACATGGCCTGGAAGCTGAGCAGCGACAATGGCGAGCTTGGCGCAGGGAACCGTGAAGAGCCACCCTCCATGCTCTACGGGGCAACACTGCAATGGCTGAACCCCAAGGCCTGGCTAGCGAGCGTTGCCGGTATTGGCGCGTACGTCGGCGAGGGCGAGGTCGGCCTGCTGTGGCAGTTCACCGGGTTGTATTTCGTGATCTGTTATCTGTCAGTCGCCAGTTGGGCCTGGGCCGGTAGTGTCATCAGCCACTACCTGAACAACCCTCGACGCATGCGCCTGTTCAATCGCAGCCTGGCGCTGTTGTTAGTGGCCAGCGCGATCTACCTGTTACTCGGCTGAACGGTAGTGCCCGGGCGTGGCGGCCAGGTGCTGCTTGAAAGCCCGCTGCAGGTGGGCCTGATCGGCAAATCCGGCATCGGCGGCCACCTCGGCAATCAGCCGCCCCCGACGCAGCTGCGCCCGGGCATACTGGACGCGATGGTCAAGCAAGTAGCCGTGAGGCGTCAGGCCATAGTGCTGCTTGAAGGCCCGAATCAGATAAGACGCCGATAGCCCGGCGGCCTGACAGATGTCCTCCAGTTTCAACGGCTCGGTGCAGTGCTGGCGAATATAGTCGGCGGCACGCTCCAGACGCTGGTTGCCCTGCGCTGGCTCGACCCAAACGGGCCCCAATTGATCCAGCAACTGAACAAAGAATGCCTCTGTTGCCGCGGCCTTCTCCTGGGGGCTGCGTGCTGGATCAACCAGCCACGCATACAGCCTCAAGAGCTCGCTGTACACCTGTACCGACGTGGTATGGGTCGCCGCCAATGGCTGAAATCCCAATCGCTCAAGCCAGGGGGTATCGACATACAGCATGAGGTAGGACCAGGGCTGATCGGCAATCGGGTTGCAGGCATGCACCGTACCCGGGTTCATCATGACCACCGTGCCTGCGCTGATCTCGTGCCAGTGATCACCGTTCAAGTAGGTGCTGCGCCCCGCCGTAACGGCACCGATGGAAAAACCGGCGTGGGAATGTCGCGCATAACAGACCTTGCGTCCGTCTTGCACGCTGCGGGCCTCAATGAAGGGCAAGGCCGGGTCACGCCAGAATTGTGAATGAATGCTCATGGCTGGCTCAGGTCCTGAAGGCTCGTCTACCCGTTCATCTCATGCACCACAACCAGCAACTGCGCGGGTTGTGGCCCCAGCGAGCGCAATCGATGCGGTGTCTGTGCGTTGAAATACAGCGCATCACCGCGCTCTAGAATGACCCGCTCGTTCATGAAGTCAACTTCTACCTGGCCCTCATGAACAAACAGGAACTCTTCGCCCTCATGCTCCTTGAACGTTGAATCGCTGAACTCGCTTGGCGGGCTGAGCATGAACGGCAACAGGCTGCGATGGCTGATCTGACTGGCAAGCACGGCATAGCCGGAGACCTCGCGGGCACCTGGCAGCAACTGGCGCTGGTGGCTGCGCACCAGGCTATAACGCTCTTGCGTTGGCGTGTCGGCGGCAAACAACTCCTCAACCTTGACGTTCAACGCACTGGCCAGTTTCAAGGCAGCGGCAATCGAAGGGGTGTTCAGGCCGCGCTCGACCTTGGACAAGTAGCTCTTGGTCATACCGGCTTTTTCAGCCAGCGCCTCCAGCGTTATCCCCAATTTTTTTCTCAATAATTTCAATCGGATAGACATGCGAAGCCGTAGATCCCCACAGGCGTGTGCGATTTTGCCTTGCCAATGACACTCTGTGTCATATAGCATCTTTTGTGTCATATGCGTGTCGCCGCGCCACCTCCCAGCAACCCGGCGACATACCTCCCTGACACCCATGACTACTGCACAGGACATCTCCATGGCCAAGACATTAACACTGCCCAAGGATCAATTGATCAAGCAGGCCCTTGCGCACATGCAAGGCTCGCTTGCCGATAATACGTGGACTACCCGAGAAAAGCTGGCCCTCACCTGCCGGATTCTCTTTGAACATGGCCACGACTCCGGTCTGGCCGGGCAAATCACTGCACGTGGCCCGCAGCCCGGGACCTATTACACCCAACAGTTGGGCCTGGGTTTCGATGAAATCACGGCCAGCAACCTGTTGCTGGTCAATGAGGACCTTGAAGTGCTCGAAGGCGATGGTATGCCCAACCCGGCCAACCGCTTCCATAGCTGGGTGTACCGTGCTCGCCCGGACGTCAATTGCATCATTCACACCCACCCGACCCATGTCGCGGCCTTGTCCATGCTGGAAGTTCCCCTGCAGGTCTCCCATATGGACCTCTGCCCGCTGTACGAAGACTGCGCGTTCCTGGAGGCCTGGCCCGGGGTACCGGTGGGCAACGAAGAAGGCGAGATCATCAGCGCCGCACTGGGTGACAAGCGGGCGCTGTTGCTCTCGCATCACGGCCAATTGGCGACGGGGGCCAGTGTTGAAGAGGCCTGCGTGATAGCACAGCTGATCGAGCGTGCCGCCAAGCTGCAGTTACTGGCCATGGCCGCAGGGCAGATCAAACCGATCGAGCCGGCACTGGGTCGTGAAGCCCATGACTGGATCGCCCGCCCCAAGCGCCACGTTGCCGCCTTCAACTACTATGCCCGGCAAAGCCTGCGCCAGCACGCCGACTGCCTGAACTGATCACATTCTTATCGGAGCCTTGTCCATGTCCACCGCAATTCACGGCATCATCGGCTACACCATCACCCCCTTCACCGCAGACGGCGAAGGCCTTGATCTGCCCGCGCTGGGTCGTTCTATCGATCGTATGGTCGAAGGCGGCGCTCACGCTATCGCGCCCTTGGGCAGCACCGGCGAAGGCGCCTACCTCAGTGATCACGAATGGGATCAGGTGGCGGAGTTCAGCCTGGCGCACATCGACGGCCGCGTCCCCACGGTCGTCAGTGTTTCCGACCTGACCACTGCCGGCGCCATACGCCGTGCGCGACTGGCCGAACGCCTGGGCGCCGATGCGGTCATGGTGTTGCCAACTGCGTACTGGAAACTCAGTGAAGCGGAGATTCTCCAACACTACCAGGCCATTGGCGACAGCATTGGCGTGCCGATCATGCTCTACAACAACCCGGCCACCAGCGGCACCGACATGTCGGTGGAGCTGATTCTGCGCATCGTCAAGACGGTGGAGAACGTGACCATGGTCAAGGAGAGCACTGGCGATATCCAGCGCATGCACAAACTGCAGGTGCTCGGCGAAGGCCAGGTGCCGTTCTACAACGGCTGCAACCCACTGGCGCTGGAAGCATTCGTGGCAGGCGCGACAGGCTGGTGTACTGCCGCCGCCAACCTGATTCCGGCACTTAACCTGGCCCTTTATCAGGCAGTACAAGCCAACGATCTGGAGCGCGCAAAAGCACTGTTCTACCAACAGTTGCCATTGCTCGACTTCATTCTCAAGGGTGGCTTGCCGGCAACCATCAAGGCCGGCCTGGCGCTAACCGGCCTGCCCGTGGGCGAGCCGCGTCGCCCGGTGTTCGGGCTGAATGAAACTGGCCGTATGCAGTTGCAGGCGTTGCTGGATCAACTGATCTGACAATGCCCGCCCGCAAGGCAGGCTCCGCTCTTTGCAGGAACCCGTCTTGCGGGCAACAGGCCCGGTACGGTCAAAATAAAACGACTGCTTAGAAGGTCATTTCCTTCACATCGTCTGCGACGATCAGCTTACCGGCCGTTTTCTCGATGATTTCCTCGACGCTGACGCCCGGAGCGGTCTCGCGCAGGATGAACGCACCGTTCTCGATCTCCAGGTAAGCCAGGTCGGTGAGTACCTTGCGGATGCAGCCCGCACCGGTCAGCGGCAGGCTGCAGCGCGACAGCAATTTGGACTCGCCATCCTTGGAGGCGTGAGTCATGGTGACAATGATGTTGTCGGCACCGGCCACCAGGTCCATCGCCCCACCCATGCCCTTGACCAGTTTGCCCGGGATCATCCAGGAGGCGATGTTGCCCTCCACGTCCACCTCGAAAGCACCCAGTACGGTCAGGTCGACGTGGCCGCCACGGATCATGGCGAAGGACTCGGCAGAGTTGAAAATCGAAGCGCCGCGGCGCGCCGTTACGGTCTGCTTGCCGGCGTTGATCATATCGGCATCCAGTTGTGCTTCGGTCGGGAATTCACCCATGCCGAGCAGGCCGTTTTCCGATTGCAGCATCACGTCCATATCGGCCGGGACATAGTTGGCCACCAGGGTCGGAATACCGATGCCCAGGTTCACGTAGTAGCCGTCCTTGAGTTCGCGGGCGACGCGCTGGGCCATTTGTTCGCGGGTAAGTGCCATGGTCAGGATCTCTTTGTTGTTCTGTGCGGGGGCGGGTCAGGCTTTGACGGTGCGCTTCTCGATGCGCTTCTCGAAGGTGCCGACGATTACCCGGTCGACATAGATGCCTGGGGTATGGATCTCGCTGGGCAGCAGGACACCTGGCTCGACGATTTCTTCGACTTCGACCACGGTGATCTTCCCGGCCGTAGCGGCCAGCGGGTTGAAGTTCTGTGCGGTGTTGCGGTAAATCACGTTACCGTAGTGATCGGCCTTCCAGCCCTTGACGATGGCGAAGTCGCCGGTAATGGCTTCTTCCATGATGTACTTGCGCCCATTGAACTCGCGCACTTCCTTGCCTTCGGCAACCGGGGTGCCGTAACCGGTGGCGGTATAGAACGCCGGGATACCCGCACCGCCAGCGCGCATTTTTTCCGCCAGGGTGCCTTGCGGGGTCAGTTCCACTTCCAGTTCGCCGCTGAGCAACTGGCGTTCGAATTCGGCGTTTTCTCCAACGTAGGAAGCAACCATCTTGCGGATCTGGTGCTGTTCCAGCAGCACACCCAGGCCAAAGCCATCGACACCGCAGTTGTTGGAGACAACGGTCAGGCCCTTGACGCCACGGCGCTTGATTTCAGCGATAAGGTTTTCCGGGATGCCGCACAGGCCGAAACCGCCGGCCAGTACCGTCATGTTGTCGGTCAGGCCTTCGAGGGCCTCTTCATAGGTTGCTACGCGCTTGTCCAGTCCGGCCATGCTGATCCGCCTTTTGTAGTTGTAGAACCGACCTCAGGTGTCGGAGGAGCGTCTGGCGCATCTTCACCCCTCCAGACTCATTTGTTAATTTTGTTTTTTTCATTGATTAATTGATTTTTAAAAATAATAGACCCTCTACCGTTCCCTGCGCAGGCATTGACCCGCAAGCGGCGCTGGGCGACGCGCTGAACCATCAATGGAAGTCCCGGCTGCGCACGTCCAGCCCGCTCAACAGCGGGCTGAGGTCTTCAAGGCGTCGGGCAATCACATGGCGCACCCCACTCTCGCACTCCAGCCGCCCCACCACCCGCAACAGCCGTGCCCCCACCAAGATGCAGCGCTGACGCTCGGCCAGCGCGCGCCAGACCACCACATTGATCATGCCGAATTCGTCCTCCAGGGTGACGAAAGTCACCCCACTGGCGGTCTGCGGTCGTTGTCGTCCGATGACAATACCGGCGACGCTGACCTTGTCAGCATGAGCCAACTCGACCAGCCGCTGCGAACTGCGACAACCCAGGCCTTCGAGGCGACGCCGCAGCAAGGCCAATGGATGCGGCCCCAGGGTCGTGCCGGTGCTGCTGTAGTCGGCGAACAGATCCTCACCCAAGGTTGGCGCGGGCAAGGCCACCCCCTCGTCTGAAGGCGCCACCAGCCCGGCGAACAACGGCAACTGGGCCTGCACCGCCGCCACTTCCCAGCGCGCCTGGTAACGGTGCCCGACCAGCCCCTGCAAGGCTCCGGCATCGGCCAGCAACTCACGTGCGCGTGCATCCAGACCGGCCCGCAGGCTCAGATCGCTGACATCGGCCCATGCCTTCACGGCGCGCGCCTGCTCAATACGCCGGCCATATTCCTCACGAAAGCCTCGCACCTGACGCAGCCCCAGACGAATCGCCAAGGCATCATCGGTGACCGGCTCCAGGCTGCAATCCCAGTTGCTGTGGCACACATCCACCGGGCGAATCTCGATGCCATGTCGCCGCGCATCCTGAAGAATCTGGTCCGGGCTATAGAAGCCCATCGGCCAACTGTTGATCAACGCGCAGGCATAAATAGCGGGCTCATGGCACTTGAGCCAGCAACTGGCGTAGGTCAGCAAGGCAAAGCTGGCCGCATGGGACTCGGGAAATCCGTAACTGCCAAAACCCTTGATCTGCTCAAAGATCCGCGCAGCAAAGGCCTCGGTGTAACCGTTGTCGAGCATGCCGCGAGTCAAGCGCTCACGGTGCGGCTCCAGCCCGCCATGACGTTTCCACGCGGCCATCGAGCGACGCAGTTGATCGGCCTCGCCCGGGCTGTAGCCTGCCGCGACGATGGCCAGTTCCATGACCTGCTCCTGGAACAGCGGCACGCCAAGGGTGCGTTCAAACACCTTCGCCAGCGCGGGCGAAGGAAAATCGACAGGTTCTTCGTTGTTGCGGCGACGCAGGTAGGGGTGGACCATATCGCCTTGAATCGGCCCAGGGCGAACAATCGCCACTTCAATGACCAGGTCATAGAACGTCTTCGGCTTGAGCCTCGGCAACATGGCCATCTGCGCCCGCGACTCGATCTGGAACACGCCGATGGTATCGGCCCGACCGATCATGGCATACGTCGCTGCATCCTCGGGAGGCACCGTGGCGATGCTCAAGCGACGCCCACGATGGCGCTCAAGCAGGTCAAAACACCGACGCAAGGCGCTGAGCATGCCCAAGGCCAGGATATCGACCTTGAGCAACCCGACCAGGTCGAGGTCGTCCTTGTCCCACTGGATCACCGTACGGTCTTCCATGGCCGCGTTCTCCACCGGCACCAGGCTGTCCAATGGCTGCTCGGAAATGACAAAACCGCCCGGGTGCTGGGACAAGTGCCGGGGAAAGCCGATCAAGGTCCCCGTCAGTGACAGTACCCGGTGCAACAACGGGCTTTCAGGGTCGAAACCCGCTTCACGCAGGTGCTCGGCAGACGGCACACGGTCACTCCAACGGCCACAGCAATCAGCCAATGCGTTGATCTGATCGGGCGGCAACCCCAGCACCCGGGCAATATCCCGCACGGCACCGGCGGCATGGTAGGTGCTGGCCACGGCCGTGAGCGCTGCGCGATGACGCCCATAACGACGAAACACATACTGCAGCACCTCTTCGCGGCGCTCGTGTTCGAAATCGACATCAATGTCCGGAGGCTCGTTACGCTCGCGGGAGAGGAAACGCTCGAACAACAGGTGCGAGGTCATGGGGTCCAGTTCGGTGATACCCAGCACGAAGCACACCACCGAGTTGGCTGCCGAGCCCCGCCCCTGGCAGAGGATGCCCTGCTCGCGGGCAAACCGCACGATGTCATGGACCGTGAGAAAGTACCCTTCGTAACCAAGCTCGGTGATCAGGGCCAGCTCATGCTCCAGCATGCCACGGGCCTTGTCGTCGACACCCTCAGGCCAGCGCCAACGTAGACCGTGCTCGCACAACTGACGTAGCCAACTGGTCGAGGTATGGCCGTGCGGCACCACTTCCCGAGGGTACTGATAGCGCAATTGACCGAGGTCGAACTGGCAGCGCTCGGCGATTTGCACACTGGCCTGGAGCAATTCGGGTGGGTACAACTCGGCCAGGTGCTGCAACGGTCGCAAGTGTCGCTCGCCATTGGCGAACAGACGGTGCCCGGCCTCGGCCACGGTCGTGTGATGGCGGATAGCGGTCATGCAGTCCTGCAAGGCCCGACGTCCACGGGCATGCATATGCACATCGCCACAGGCGACCGCAGGAATGCCGGTCTCAGCGGCCAGCGCCAGCAGGTTCGCCAGCCGCTGGCGGTCATCCGGGCCACGGTGCAACTGCACCGCCAGCCACAGGCGCTCAGCAAACACTTCACGCAACCAGTGGCCGTTACTGGCGTCACGCTCGTCATCCGGTACCCACAACGCCAGCAGCCCCGGGAAAGGGCTGTTGAAGTCATCGCGGTACAGGCAGTACTCGCCCTTCTTTGCCCGACGACGCCCCAGGGTGATCAGCCTGCACAGGTGCTGATAACCACACAGGTCCTCCACCAACAGCACCAGTTTCGGGCCATTTTCCAGGCGTATTTCGCTGCCAATGATCAGCGGGAGGCCACTGTCCTTCGCTGCCTGCCAAGCCCGCACAATACCGGCCAAGGTACATTCATCAGTGATTGCCAGAGCCTGGTAACCCTGCTGGCGGGCACGCTCGAACAGCTCCTGCGCACTGGAGGCGCCGCGCTGGAAACTGAAGTTCGACAGGCAGTGCAGTTCGGCATAAGCAACGCTCATGCGAACCAGCCTTGCAACCACAGCGCACGACTGTCGCCGACATTGCGGTAGGCCCAGCCGCGCTGGCCGCTGGCGGTTTCGATCAGGTAATAGTCACGGCGTATATCGTCACCGTCCCACCAACCGGACTCGATACGTTCAGGCCCGGCCAACACCTGCAAACCCTCAGGCAGCAACGCTTGCGGCTCGGCCAACAACCAGCCAGGACGCGGTGCAGCCGGCAGCGACACGTCAGCCGAACGCCCTTCCCCTGAGTACCAGGCGCACTCGGGACGGTGGTCTGCCTGCACCTGCAGCGTCCCTACGGCGTCATCGCCAAGGCGCGCACGCAACCGCTCGCGCAACTGCTCCCATGGCTGGTACTGCTGCGGCCGGGCTTCGAAAAGCTCTGCCAGCGGCGGTACGAAACGTGGCAAATCCTCAGCCAGCAAACGCAGATTACGCACAGGTGCCGCTAGCTGCAGCGCCTCCAGCCGCCCACGGGCCAGCTCGAACAACATGCCCGCCTCACGCTCAGCCGCCAGCAAGCCGACCACCACGCGGGTGTCTTCGACCTCGGCATGCTCCAGGTGCAGCGTAAAGCGCTGAACCCCCACATCCCGTCCGACCAGGAACACCGTCAGGTCGTTGATCAACCGGCGCAAGGGGAACAACAGCGCCTGATGGGATTCAACATCGAAATTCAGCTCCAGCCGCGCATCGAAACGGTCTGCCGGCATGTAGCACGTCAATGCCATGGCCCGCAGACCCAGCAGCCGATCCAGATGCAACTGCACCGGCGCGGCGAAACGTCGGGCCAGCGCATCACGCGGCAGCGCCAGCACCTGATCCAGGCGGCGCAACCCCATGCGCACAAGCGCCGTGGCGGCGTCCGGCGGTAGACCGATACGCTCAACGGGCATCCGTACCAAGGCGGCGCGGGTTTGTTCGGGGCAGAAAGCGGTCAGCCCGTCATGCCCATTGGCAAGCATCCGGGCGGCTACCGGGTTGCTGGCCAGCACGATGCGATGGCGAAAACCGAGGGCCGTCAACTCCTCACGCAAGCGCGCCTCAAACACAGGCCAGGGCCCGAACAGCCCAAGGCTGGACTCGACCTCCAGCAACAGGGCTCGGGGGTAATCCAGGCTGACCTGCGAGCTGAAGCGGTACGCCCAGGCCGCAAGCAATTGCTGCAAGTGTTCCGTGGCTGCGGGGTCATGCTCAACACACGTAAACCCCTGGGCCAGGGCTTGCGCTGTACTCAGCGTTTGCCCCGCACGCAAGCCAAGGGCATGGGCCGCCGGGTTGACGGCCTGCAACACCCGGCGCTGGCTAGGCCCGCTGATCAATACCAACGGTGCGTCGGGCTCATCACGCCCGCGCAGTACACCATCGAGTGCCAGCTGCGGCAGCAGGATACAGGCCCAGAGCATGGTGCATCAGCCTCGCCAGCACGCAGCAATGGGGGTTGTCGGTGCCCGTCCGCCACGGCACTTGAGCACCCGCCACTGTGCTGGCTGGCAATCGACGGCAATACGCAAGGCCGCCGGTGAAGGGTTCAACGCCGCGTGTTGAGGACGACAGGCAAATGCCAGGGCCTGGCCCGTTTCGGCAGCGACCTGCAAACGGCGCAGGGCCCGATCATCGGCATGCTGCGGCCAACACAGCACTGCGGCGCAACTGCCCGAGCGCAAGCATTGTTCGGTGGCCCAGAGTACCTCGCTCGGGTCGGCCTGCACCAGCGACAGCCAGCGCAAGTCGACACCAGCGGCCTGCCAGGCAGGGGCATACGGGATATAGGGTGGCGCTACCAGCACCACCCGCTCGCCGCCTGTGGTCAAGCGCGCCAGGCTCGGCCAGAGCAACTGCAGCTCGCCACTGCCAGCACTCGCCAGCAGCACTTCGGTCAGCGCCCCGGACGGCCAGCCGGTATCGGGCAAGGCTGCATCCAGCGGCGCATGCCCGGTGGGTTGTACCTCACGCGGTGGGGCAACCGGCCGCCCTTTCCAGACCTGGCGCGTGTCCAGCAGCCCGTCGAGACTGACCACGGCACCCATCAGCCGCGCCTCAGCAGGCCACAGAACACACCTTCGATCACCAGCTCATGTTCGGGGCCAACGTCAATCGGCGCATAGGCCGGGTTACGTGGCAACAGGCGGTAATGCCCATCGGCACGCTGGAAGCGCTTGATGGTCACCTCACCGTCCAGGCGGGCAACCACGATCTGCCCGTCACGGGCATCGGCTTGTTGTTTGATGCCGACCAAATCGCCATCGAAGATACCGTCGTCGATCATCGAGTCACCACGCACCTTGAGCAGGTAGTCCGGGGTACGGCTGAACAACTGCGGGTCCAGCAGCAATTGCTCATGAATATCGATATCCGGGCCAATCGGTCGCCCGGCCGCCACCTGCCCCAGCACCGGAATCTCCAGCACCTCGGGCCGACGCAACACACCGGCCAGGCGGATACCGCGTGCCTGGTTCGGCGTGACCTCGATCAGACCGGCCTCGCAGAGGGCCTGAATGTGTTTACGCGCCACACTGCGCGAAGCAAAACCAAAGGCCTGGGCGATATCGGCCAGGCTCGGTGGCTGACCGTGCTCGGCAATGCGTTCACGGATGAAGGTCAGGATGGCGGTGCGTTTGGGCGATAATCTAGTCATGGAGTACATTTGTACTCTTTTCGTAAATCACTGACCAGCCCCATTGATCGCCTCAAGGCGAAATGAGTCCGTTATGATCGTCGCCATCAGACCTGTAGCGGAAACCCACCATGCTCAATGCCCTGCTGTTCGACCTCGACGGCACCCTGACCGATACCGACAAGCTGCACCTGCTGGCCATGCAGCAGTTGTTGCTCGAAGAAGGCCGGGTCTTTACCGAAGAAGAGTTCGATGCGCATGTCAGTGGCCGGGCCAATGCCGATTTGTGCCGCTACCTGTTCCCGGAACGCTCGGTTGCCGAGCACCGGGCCTTCGCCGAGCGCAAGGAGGAGCGCTTTCGCGCCTTGTCGCCGCGCCTGCAACCGACACCCGGTCTGTCGCGCCTGCTTGCGCATGGCGAGGCTGCCGGCCTGGGCATGGCCGTCGTCACCAATGCACCACGGGCCAACGCCGAGCACATGCTCGCCGCCATGGGTATGGCCGGGCGTTTTCGACATATCCTGGTGGCCGAGGAACTGCCCTGCGCCAAGCCCGACCCCCTGCCCTATCTCACCGGCCTTGAGCGCCTGCAAGCACGCGCCGAATACGCATTGGCGTTCGAAGACTCGATTCCTGGAGTAACGGCAGCCAGCAAGGCCGGCATTTTCACTGTTGGCCTGAGCACCAGCCAACGGCCAGAGTTGCTGCTAGCCGCTGGCGCGCAACTGGTGGTGGAGGACTTCACCGATGCCCGCTTGTGGGCATTGATCGACGGGATGTCCAACCAGGCTCAGTGACGCCGGTAGCTTTTCTTGCCACTTGGCGTCAGGCAATACACAGCACCCCGAGGGCCGGTACGGAACGCCCCGCTGCCACACGCGCAGCCGTCGTTGCACAGGACGCGCCAGTGCGCAGATAGCCGAAGGTTGCTCGGCGTGATCCTGATGTATATACCGATCTTCGAGCTGGCCTCGAGCATCCACTGAGCGGGAAGCTCGCGACGCCGACCGCTACATATCAAAACGATCCACCGCCCGCCGCCGCTCGTTGTCGTCGCGCATGTCATAGTTGGCAGTGGTCTGGATGTTGCTGTGGTGCGCAAGTTTCTGGGCAATCGACAGGTCGTGCTCTTCGATCACCCTGGTAATGAACGAGCGGCGAAAATCGTGGGGCATGATCTTCACCCCGACCTGCTGCCCCCGCTGGCGGGCGATGTAATAGATCGCATGCTTGGTGATGCGTTCGCGGGTGATATGGCTGCCCCGTCGTATGCGGTTGAACAGGAAGTCGTCATCGGCCTGCCCTTCCGGCAGTTGCGAACGACGAAAGGCCAACCAGGCATTGAGCCTGTCGAACGCCCAGGCCGGCGCATACTTGATCAGTTGTTTGTTGCCTTTGCCCAGCACCTGCAGGCTGCGCTCGGAAAAGTCGATCTGCGACAGTTTCAGATCGACCGACTCGGATTTGCGCATCCCTGTGCCATAGAGCAAGGCAATTACCGCTGCATCGCGTAGCCCTTGTGGGCGTGGGTCAGCGGCGCACACCTCCATGAGTTCGCGTATCAGGCTGCGCTTGAGGTTTCGCCCCACGGGCAGGCGTACACCCTGGGTCGCTTTCACCGTGCGAATTTTCAGCAGGTGTTCGTGGCTGATCAGGCTCAACCGCCACGCCTCGTTCATGACGCCCCGTACCGCATTGACATACAGCGATGAGGTGTTGGGGGTAAAACCGTCGGCACGCAGCGCCGCCACCAGCGAGGTGACATGTGCGGGGTCGAGCAGGTGCCAAGGTACCTCGGCAATGTCGCAATCCTCAAAGCCGAGCCGGTCGGCAGCATCCTGCAGGACGTACTTCATGGTCAACTGGCTGGAGGGCGCCAGGCGCGCAAGGTATTGCAGCAGCGGGTTATGCAGTGAATCGGGCAAAACGGGAGGTCCTGTAGCAGCGCTAGCATGATCTGAGGCCAGAGCCAGGTCATTGATTGCCAAGCATTTTGACCTGGCACCGGGCGGATGGTAACTCATCCCGCGTAACGCTGCTGCCAATAGCCGACAAGCCCTCCCATCATGGAAACCGATACCCCGGTCGAGCAGTCGACATCAGGACAAACCAACGAACCTAATGGGACTTGAGTTTCTGGAACGACAGGTTCAGGTCCGAGGCCCACGCATCCAGTACGACCTTGACATCGTCCGGGACCAATACCTGTTTTTCATTCTCCAGGGGTTTGCCGCTGCCCTTGCGCACGACCTGAGCCAGTACCTTGTTATTACCACCATCGAGAAATGCCGCTTCGGTGGCGATCTCGGTTTCCTGGTCACGGATTCCCGAAGCGGTACTCACAGCAGCAGCAACCAAGGCGATCGGAATCACTTCATACGGTTTCAAGCCTTCGGTCTTGCTGCTGACCGCAGTGATTGCCGGCCTGACGACAATAGTGCCTGGGCCAGGCCCCGTGGCCAGCGGCATCGATTTGCTGATTTCTCGCTTGAGTGCTGCGTCATAGTAGCGGGTGATACCTTGCAGGGTACTTTGCGGTATACGCTCGGTCGCCTGAGGTTTGGGGTAGAACTGGCTGGGCTCGATGTAGACGCTCGTGTAACGGCCAACCTTCAGGTCAGGGTCCACCCAGCGCATCACCGTTGCCCCGGAAGGCGATGTGTTCTCAGTCAAACGGCTGTAGTCCCTGAGGAAACCGGAATATTGCTCCGGTTCGACGACTTTGCTCGAACAGCCGGACAGAACAAGCCCGCTCAGGCACAGCGTACCGACGATCAACGCTCTTTTCATGCTCTCGCTCCATGGCGCGCAAAGGAAGGCTCTGTAGGTATAGGCTAGAGTTGCGCAGGCATCCAACAAAACGAGGCAGCATGGCATTTCACAAACTGGCACACACTCATCCACGCTTGAGCGCAGCGGCTCTACTGGGCGCTATTGCAGGCATACTGATTCCCGCACATGACCTGATCCAGCACATCTTGATTGGCTGGAACATCGGTGTCTGGTTCTACCTGGCACTGGTGCTCTGGCTGACCCTGCGAGCCAACCCGGAACGGGTTCGCAAGGTGGCCAGCATCGAAGACGAAAATGCCGGTCTGGTATTGTTCACCGTGAGTATCGCCGCCATCGCCAGCCTGGCCGCCGTCACCCTCGAACTGGTCGGCAGCCGGGGCCTGGAGAATGGCCAACAGCTGTTGCGCTATGCCTTCACCGGGCTCACCGTAAGCGGTTCATGGCTGTTGATCGGCACTGTCTTCAGCCTGCACTATGCGCGGCTGTTCTACACCGATGAGGCAAAGGCACCCTTGTTGCGTTTTGCCGATGGCGAATGCAACCCCGATTACTGGGACTTCCACTATTTCTCATTCACCCTGAGCGTGGCCGTACAAACCGCCGATGTCGGCGTCGCCGGGCGTGAGCTGCGCCGCGTGGTATTGGCGCACTCACTGATCGGTTTTCTCTTCAATACGGCCATCCTGGGTTTCACGATCAATATTGCTGCCGGCTTACTGAGCTGACGGGCCCTGCCCCTCAAGCGCTTGCACCGCACAGCGTGCAATGCGCTGGCAGGCCAACACCAGTCGCGAACTGTCCAGTACCAGGCCCAGACGCAGATGCCCTGCGGCACTGGGGCCGAATGCATCGCCGGGCAACACCGCCACACCATGCTCTTCCAGCAGGCGCTCAGCGAAGGCCCGGGCACTCAAGCCGGTTTCACGGATATCGATCATCACGAACATGCCGCCATCCGGCTTATGCACACGGATTCCCGCACAGCCTTCCAGGCTGGCGCACACCCGGTCACGCCGCTCGCGGTAGGCTTCGCGCATCTGCACAAGTTCTGGGAGTTCGTGCTCCAGGGCCACCCGAGCCGCATTCTGGATGAAGTCCGGCAGGCCATAGAGCATGCACAGGGCCAAGTGCGTCAAGTGATCGGCCAGGGCTGGCGGACCGATCATCCACCCTACCCGCCAACCGGACATGGCATGGGACTTGGAGAGGCTGTTGATTGTCACACAACGCTCAGCCATACCCGGCAGGCTCGCCGGGCTGACATGTTCGCCGTCATACAGCAATTCGCTATAGACCTCGTCGGAGATCAGCCACAAGTCATGCTCAATACACAGCCGCGCCAGGCGCTCCCATGTGGCCCGTGGCAGGCTGGCGCCTGAAGGGTTGTGCGGGCTATTGATGAGCAGGGCCCGCGTGCGCGGGGTGATCAGCGCCCGGACATCCGCCGGTTCAATACAAAACCCCTTTTCGGGCTTGACCGCGACGGGCACCACCTTGGCCCCACAAGCACCGAACACCGCGTCATAGGTGACATACATGGGTTCGGCGACAATCACCTCATCCCCGGGATTGAACACGCATTGGGCCACGCCGTACAGTGCACACTGTGCTCCGGCCAGCACGACGACTTCTTGCGCATCCACCGCTCGCCCGCTGAGCCGTGCATGTCGGTGGGCAATGGCTTGACGCAAGGCCAGGCTGCCACGCACATCCGAATAATGAGTATCGCCTGCAGCAAGGCTGTCGACCGCCGCCTGGACAATCGACTTCGGCGTGTCGAAATCAGGGTCGCCAACCGACAGCAACAAAATGTCACGGCCTTGCTGCTGCAGTTCCAAGGCTCGGTAATGAATGTTCCAGACGGCAGCACCATCACCGGCTATACGTTGGGTCAGGGTTGAATACTGCATGGAAGGCTCCTTGACTGATGGCACACCTCGGGCGTACCGCTGGTCAGAAACCTCCAGGCGGGCATCCCAGCCGACTGCCGGTAAAAATAGCAGAATGCCGTGTGCCTGGCGGCTCAACCCCCAAAGACAAACGTTTGCGTTGAAAAACTATCCGAACGAAGGGCCATGACCAGGGTCAAAAATCCGCTGATAAACCGCGTTCAGGTCCCGGACAACCCCCCCAGTGAATGCTATGGTTAGGGTCGCGCTGTACCCTGAGAAATAGCCAACACACCGTGTGACGCTGAAAATCAAGGAGGCCAGCATGAGCAAACTGACGTTTCCAAACGCCTGTCAGGTAATGCGTTGGCATTTCCATCCATTAGGCTTTGAGGCAAGCATGGATGCGCCCAGCAGCATGGTAGCCCGCCTGTTTGACCGCGCTACGGGCGAAACCTTGCTGGCAATTACCGGCATTCCTTGCGCCACCGTGATGCAGGCTACCGATGTCGAGTTGATCATCGAGGCCGTGGAGGCCAAGCTCGATGCCTTTGCACCGTCCAGCACCTTGCACTCGGCATGACAGCTAGGCCGGTACACCGGCCTGGCTGGCCGACTCGATTCTGGCCATGAAGTCTTCGGCGGACTGCGGCTGACCCAACAGATAGCCCTGCAGCGAGTCACAGCCCAAGCGCGTCAGGAAGTCCTGTTGCCGATCGGTTTCCACCCCTTCGGCAACGATGCGCAAGCCCAGCGCCTGGCCCAACGCAACAATTGCCGAAACAATGGCCGCATCGTCGCCATCTTGTTCCAGATCACGCACGAAACCGCGGTCGATTTTCAGCTCGTTGGCCGGCAGCCGCTTGAGGTACATCAAACTGGAGTAGCCCGTGCCAAAGTCGTCGATCGACAAGTCCACGCCCATGTCCGAGAGCTGCTGCAATACCAGCAAACTGGCATCGGCATCACGCATGGCAGTGGTCTCGGTAATCTCCAGCGTCAGGGTATTGGGCGGCAAGCGATGCCGTGCCAATGCCCCGGCAACGCTCTCGACCAGGCTGGCATGGCAGAACTGGATCGCCGACAGGTTCACGGCGATACGCCAATCGGCATAACCTTGATCGATCCACAGGCGCATTTGCCGGCACGCTTCATTCAGCACCCAATCTCCGATGGGGATGATCAGACCGGTCTTTTCCGCCAGCACAATGAAACGATCCGGCAGCAACAGACCGTGCTGTGGGTGCTCCCAGCGCAGCAGGGCCTCCGCGCCAATGGGCTGGCACTTCTGGGCATCGAACTTGGGCTGGTAGAAGAGACGAAACTGCCCCTGCTCCAGCGCCATGCGCAGATCCTGAAGCAATTGCAGCTGCAAGCGGGCATTGCTGTTCATCGACGCATCGAAAAAGCTGTAGCCGTTCTTGCCCGCGCTTTTGGCGTGATACATCGCCGCATCGGCATTGCGCAGCAGCTCGTGCTGATCGGTGCCGTTGCCGGGGTACAGGGAAATGCCGATGCTGGCGGATACCTGAAGGTTTTGATCGCTGATGCGAAACGGTCGCGATATCAGGTTGACCTGCTTGGTCGCGACACCCAGGGCATCATCCGGCTCATCCAGTTCTACCAGCAAGACAAACTCGTCGCCGCCAATACGCGCCAAGGTATCCTGGCTGTGCAGGTGCCCGCGCAGACGCAAGGCAACCTCTTTGAGCAACTGGTCCCCCGTATGGTGACCGAAGGCATCGTTGACCGGCTTGAAGCCATCAAGGTCAATAAACATCAGGGCAAAGCAGCCGCCCTGCTCCGCCACCTTGCTGATGGCCTGATCGATCCGGTCGGCCAGCAAGGTACGATTGGGCAGCCCGGTCAAGGTGTCATGCAAGGCCAGTTGGGTTAGTTCCTCGTTGGCCAGCGTCAACGAGCGCGCCAGTTCTGCCGTGCGCGCTTCCAGGCGCGCATCCAGCACCGACGTCAACAACGCCACGGCCAATACCGCCAGGGTGGTGATCAACACCAGATAATCCAGACCACTGCCGCTCAGACCGCCCTGGGCACCACAGAAACTGCCATCGGCGAAGTTGGCCGCGGCCATGCCGGTGTAGTGCATGCCGACAATGGCAATCCCCATCACCACGGCGGCACAGCCACGGAACTGACGAACATAAGGCGTGTGCAGGCGCAAGCGAAATGCGATCCACAGCGCCGCCGCCGATGCGCCCCCGGCGATCAGCAAGGAGGCCAAGAACAACACGGGGTCGTAATCGATGCCCGGCTGCATGCGCATGGCCGCCATGCCGGTGTAATGCATGCAACTGATGCCGGCACCCATGATGAGGGCACCCAGCCCCAACGTACGCCAAGGCAAGCGCGGCTGGCTGACCAGCCAGAGGGCGAAACCCGACGACAACACCGCAACCAGCAATGACAAGGCCGTCAAGGTGATGTCATACCCCAGCGGGATCGGCAGGCTGAAGGCGAGCATCCCGATAAAATGCATCGACCAGATACCAAAGCCCATGGCCATGGCCCCTCCGCCCATCCACAGGTGTACCGCACGCCCCTTGGCCGTCGCGATGCGGCCGGAGAGGTCAAGCGCGGTATACGATGCAAGGATGGCCACACACAGGGAAATCAATACCAGCGAGGGGGAGTAACTACCAATCAACATGAGGCCTTTGACAACCGGGTTGGAGGACCTGTGTTGAGGCCCGATAAAACCGATGATTGTACTCAAGCTTTAGCGAAACGCACGGAGTTTCAGTGGGTACGTTCCAACCTGCGCGGGCTGCGGCACCGTGCCAAAGCGGGCACCGTACCGCCACCCTCGCTGACAGAACCGTCAAGGCTGCGGGGCGAACGCCGTCTGTGTGTCCCAACCACCACCCAGGGCCGCGATCAACTGCACACTGGCCACCAGACGCCCCTGCAACAAGGTCAGCACACTGCGCTCATTGCTCAAGGCTGTGGTTTGCACATTGACCACATCCAGGTAACCAATCAAGCCCGCCTTGTACTGATTATTGGTCAAACGTAACGACTCGCGGGCCGAGGCCAGCGCCTCGTTACGTACCTGGGCCTCATCCTCATACACTTTCAACTGCACAAGGTAGTTTTCCACCTCACGAAAACCGTCCAGCACCGTCTGCCGGTACTGGGCGACGGTCTGGTCATAGACCGCTTCGGTACGGTCGACTTCAGCGGCACGCTTGCCGCCGTCGAACAAGGTCAAGGCCAGTTGCGGCCCGACCGACCAGAAACGGTTCGGCAGGCTGACCCAGTCATTGAAACTGCTACTGCTGTAACCACCACTGAGGCTAAGGCTAAGGTCGGGGAAGTAAGCCGCCTTGGCCACGCCAATACTGGCATTGGCGGCCATCACCTTGCGTTCAGCCGACGCGATGTCGGGACGACGCTCCAGCAGTTGTGACGGCAAGGCCAGCGGCACCTGAGGCAACGCCGGGATGCGATCGCTCGCCGCCAAGGCAAACTCGGACGGTGCCTTGCCAAGCAATACGGCAATCGCGTTTTCCAACTGGGCACGCTGCCAGATCAGATCGATCAGGTCAGCCTGGGTAGTTTTCAGCTGGGTTTGTGCCTGAGCCACGGCATCCTTGCCGGAGATGCCGGCACGGTACTGGTTCTCGGTCATTTTCAGCGAACGCTGGTAAGCCTCGACAGTCGCCTCAAGCAGGCGTTTTTGCTCATCCAGCACCCGCAGTTGCAGGTAATTCTGCACCAGCTCCGACTGCAGGCTCAGACGAATCGCCGCCATATCGGCCAGGCTCGCTTCAGCACTGGCCTCGTTGGCAGCCAGCCCCTCGCGCAGCTTGCCCCACAGATCAGCCTCCCAACTCACGCCCAGTTGGGTGCTGTAGGTATTACGGATACCACTGCTGTTATTGCTCAGGCTCGAGCTGCTGCTACCGGTGCCCTGGCTTGAGCGCGTCTTGCCCGCGCTCAAGTCAATACTGGGAAACAGCGAGCCGCGAGCACTGCGCACCAAGGCCTGGGCCTGACGGTACTGAGCCTCGTACTGGGCGACCGTCTGGTTGTTGGCATTGAGTTGCACGATCAGGTCGTTGAGCAGGCTATCGCGATACAGTTCCCACCAGGCGCCTCGGGCCAATGCATCGGACGGCGTTGCCGGTGTCCAGCCTTCGGCATACTTGAACGGCGCTTGCGCAGGGGTTTCCGGGCGCTGGTAATTCGGGCTCAGGGTACAGGCACTGAGCATCACCAGGCACATGCCGGTCGCCAGCAAGCGTGAGCCTCGAGCGGCCAGCAACTGCTGCAGGGTGCGGTCGGAAAGTAACGGGCGTTGAGTCATAGCGGGGTTTCCAGAGCAGCATCGGTACGCACGCCACGCCAACGGTTGAAGCGATGGCGCAGACGGTCCAGGTAGAGGTAGACCACAGGGGTGGTGTAAAGCGTGAGAATCTGGCTGAAGACCAGCCCACCAATGATGGTCAGACCCAGCGGTTGACGCATCTCGGCACCCTCGGCACCGCCGAGCAACAGCGGTAGCGCGCCAAGGATGGCCGCCAGGGTGGTCATCAGGATCGGCCGCAAACGCAACAGGCACGCGCGACGGATCGATTCTTCAGGGCTCAGCCCGTCATGCCGCTCCAGCTGCAAGGCCAGGTCGATCATCAGGATGGCGTTTTTCTTCACCACGCCGATCAGCAGGAACAGCCCCAGCAACGAGATCAGGCTGAACTCGCTGCCCACCAGGTACAACGTGAGCAAGGCGCCGACCCCGGCCGACGGCAGCGTCGACAGAATGGTCAGCGGGTGAATGTAGCTTTCATACAGAATGCCCAGCACCAGGTACACCGCCAGCAGTGCGCCGAGAATCATGAACGGCTGGCCTTTCTGGCTTTCCTCAAAGGCATTGCCGGTACCGCCCAGCTTGGCGATCACCTCTTCGGGCAGGCCGACCTTGGCCACTGCACGCTCCACGGCGGCCATGGCCGCTTCCTGGCTGTAGCCTTCAGCAATATCGAAGGCAATGTCTTCAGAAGCGAATTGCCCTTCATGACTGACCCGGTCGCTGGCCAGGCTGTTTTCATAGCGGGCAAACGCCGACAGCGGCACGCGCGCGCCTGCCGCTGTGATCACCTGCACCTGCTCCAGGGTACGTGGGTCCTGCGCGTACTGCGGGTTGACCTCCATCACCACCTGATACTGGTTCAGGCTGTCGTAGATGGTCGAGATCTGCCGCTGGCTGTAGGCATTGTTCAGCACCGCAGTGACCATGTTCATGTCGATGCCCAGGCGCTTGGCCTGTTCGCGATCGACCACCAGCGTCACTTGCTGGGTACCGCTGCCTTCACGCGCATCGATCGCGGTGAGCTCTGGCAAGGTCTTCAGGGCGGCAACAACCTTCGGGTACCACTCGCGCAACAAGGCCAGGTCGCCGCTTTGCAAGGTGTAGAGAAACTGTGAAGAGCTCTGCTCGCGCCCACTACCGCCAAATTGCAGGTCTTGATCCGCCATCAGGAACAAGCGCCCGCCCGGCACCTTGGGCATGTTCTTGCGCAAACGTTCGATGACTTTCTGTGCCGAGTCCTTGCGTTCTCTGATCGGCTTCAGGCGTACCAACACCATGGCGTTGTTGATGCCGCTGTTGCCACCGATGAAGCCAGCGACACTTTCCACCGCAGGGTCTTGGAGCAACGCCCGACGGTAGGTCTCCATCTTCGGCTGCATGACCGAAAACGACAGGCCATCGTCACCACGCACGAACCCCATGAGCTGGCCGGTGTCCTGCTGCGGCATGAAGGTCTTGGGCACCACGACGTAAAGGGCAATGTTCACACCGATGGTCAGCAACAGGCTAATGAGTGTCAGCCGACGATGACGCAGTGCCCAACCCAGGGTGCGGTCATAACCGGCCATCATGCGCTGGTTGAGTTGCTCGCTCCACCGCTGCAGGCGGGTCTGCTGGCCAACCGGGTGCGGCTTGAGCCAGCGGGCGCAGAGCATCGGTGTCAGGGTCAGCGACACCACCAGCGAGACGATGATCGCGGCCGCCAGGGTGATGGAGAACTCACGGAACAACGACTGAACAATGCCACCCATGAACAGGATGGAGATGAACACCGCCACCAGCGACACGTTCATCGACAACAATGTGAAACCCACCTCCTTGGCCCCGAGAAACGCAGCACGCATCGGCTCGATGCCTTCATCGATGTGCCGGGAAATGTTTTCCAGCACCACGATGGCATCGTCCACCACCAGCCCGGTGGCCAGGATCAGCGCCATCAGCGACAGGTTGTTCAGGGAAAAACCGCACAGGTACATGATTGCGAAGGTACCCACCAGCGATACGGGTACCGCCAGGGTCGGAATCAGCGAGGCGCGCAGGTTGCCGAGGAACAGGAACACCACCAGGACGACCAGGGCCACCGCAATCAGCAAGGTATGCTCAGCCTCCTTGAGGGTGGCCTTGATCACGGGCGAACGGTCCATGGCCAGATCCAGTTTGACACTGGCCGGCATCAGCGCTTCAAGGGCCGGCAACTGCTCCTTGATCTTCGCCACCGTCTCGATGATGTTGGCCCCGGTCTGGCGGTTGATGACCAGCAGCACCGCGTCCTGATCATTGAAAAAGCCACTGTTATAGCGGTTTTCCACGCCATCACTGATCTTGGCCACATGGCTCAGGCGCAGCACCGAACCGTCCTGGTAACGGATCACCAGGGGCTCATAATCCTTGGCCTCGTACAGTTGATCGTTAGCCTGAACCTGCCAGTTGCGCGCACTGTCTTCGACGAAGCCTTTGGGCCGGCGCTGGTTGGCGTTGGCGATGGTCTCGCGCACGTCATCCAGGGCCACGCCATACTGGTTAAGCATCTGTGGTTCCAGCTCGATGCGCACCGCCGGCAGCGAGCTACCACCAATCTGCACCTCCCCAACCCCGGGCACCTGGGACAGGCTCTGCGACAAGATGGTCGAAGCAAGGTCGTACAACTGACCTTTCTGCAACACACTGGACGTCAGCGCCAGCACCATGATCGGTGCCTGGGCCGGGTTGATCTTCTTGTAGGTCGGCATGCTTTTCATGCCGCTGGGCAACAGGTTGCGCGAGGCATTGATCGCCGCCTGCACTTCGCGGGCAGCGGCGTCGATATTCTGCCCTTGCTCAAAACCAAGAATCACCCGCGTCGAGCCCTGGCTGGACCGGCTGGTCAGGGTGTTGACCCCGGCAATGGCGCCCATCGAGCGCTCCAGCGGGGTCGCCACGGTCGAGGCCATGACCTCGGGGCTGGCCCCCGGCAAGTTGGCCGACACCACAATCACCGGGAAATCGATCTGCGGCAGCGGTGCCACCGGCAGCAAGCCGAAACTCACGCCCCCCAGCAGCATGATCGCCAGGCTCAACAGCATCGTCGCCACCGGACGGCGAATAAACGGGCCGGACAGGTTCATCGGCGGCAGCTCCAGTCCAACGTCATACCGGCACTCCCGCGGCACTGCGACCACTGAAACGCCGCGCCAGCCGATCGAAATACAAGTAGATCACCGGCGTAGTGAACAGCGTCAGCACCTGGCTGACCAACAGGCCTCCCACCATCACCAGGCCCAGTGGCTGACGCAGCTCTGCGCCGGAGCCCGTAGCCAGCATCAACGGCACAGCGCCGAACAGCGCCGCGAGGGTGGTCATCAAAATGGGCCGGAAACGCAATAACGCCGCTTCATAGATCGCCGTTTGTGGATCAACACCGCGGGTACGTTCAGCCTCCAGGGCGAAGTCGATCATCATGATCGCGTTCTTCTTGACGATACCGATCAGCAGGATGATGCCGATGATTGCAATCATCCCCAGGTCATGGCCACTGAGCAGCAAGGCCAGCAAGGCCCCGACCGCAGCAGACGGCAAGGTCGAGAGGATCGTCACCGGGTGGATGTAGCTCTCGTAGAGCACCCCCAACACGATGTACATGGTTACCACGGCAGCCAGGATCAACAACAAGGTACTCGACAGCGAGGCCTGGAACGCTTCGGCTGCACCCTGGAAGCGTGTCTGCACCCCGAGCGGCATGCCAATGTTCTGCTGCACCTGCTCAATCGCCTTGACCGCCTCGCCCAGCGCAACACCGGGCGCCAGGTTGAACGACATCATCACTGCCGGGAACTGGCCGATATGGGCAATTGCCAACTGCGCCTGACGCTGCTCGATACGTGCCAGGCTCGACAAGCGGACCTGCCCACCATCGGCGCTCTTGACGTAGACCTGCTCCAGCGCCTGTGGGCCAAGGGTGGCAGCGTCAGCAGCCTGCAAGACCACACGGTACTGGGTAGCCTGGGTGTAGATGGTGGAGATCTGGCGCTGCCCGAAGGCGTCATAGAGCGCGTTGGTGATGTCGGCAACGCTGATACCCAGGCGTCCGGTCGCATCGCGATCGATGATCAGGTACACCTGCAAGCCCTTGTCCTGCAGGTCGCTGGCAACATCAGTGAGTTCCGGCCGCAGGCGCAAGGCATCGACCAGCTTGCCGCTCCACTGCGCCAGCAACTCGGCGTCCGGCGATGACAGGCTGAACTGGTACTGCGTGCGGCTGACCCGGTCTTCGATGCTCAAGTCCTGCACCGGCTGCATGAACAGGCGCATACCGACCAGCTTGTCGACCTCTGGCTGCAGACGCTGGATCACCTGGGCCGCAGTCAGGTCACGTTCATTGTGCGGCTTGAGGTTGATCAACAAGCGGCCACTGTTCAGCGTTGCGTTGTCGCCATCAACCCCGATATACGACGAAAGGCTCTGCACCGCCGGGTCCTTGAGGATGATCGCCGACAAGGCTTGCTGACGCTCACTCATGGCGGCGAACGATACCGACTGCGGCGCCTCGGAAATCCCCTGGATAACCCCGGTGTCCTGCACCGGGAAGAACCCCTTCGGCACCATCAGGTACAACACGACGGTCAGGCCCAGGGTTGCCACCGCCACCAACAGGGTCAGCGGCTGGTGACGCAGCACCCACTGCAAACCCTGGCCATAATGACCAATCATCCAGTCGATCCAGGCGCCGCTAGCACGGTAGAAGCGGCTCTGCTCCTCTGCCTTGGGTTCACGCTTGAGCAGCCGCGCGCACATCATCGGCGTCAGTGTCAGCGAAACCACCAGGGAAATCAGGATGGCCACGGCCAGGGTAATGGCGAACTCACGGAACAGCCTGCCCACCACGTCGGCCATGAACAGCAGTGGGATCAATACCGCAATCAGGGAGAAGGTCAGCGACACCAGGGTAAAGCCGATCTGCCGGGCGCCCTTGAGCGCAGCCTGCAGCGGCGTTTCGCCTTCTTCGATATGCCGGGAGATGTTCTCCAGCATGACGATGGCATCGTCCACCACAAAGCCGGTGGCAATGGTCAGTGCCATCAGCGTCAGGTTGTTGATCGAGAAGCCCGCCAGGTACATCACCGCGAAGGTGCCGATCAATGACAGCGGCACGGTGATGGAGGGAATCAAGGTGGCGCTCAAGCGACGCAGGAAGACAAAGGTGACCATGACCACCAGGGCGATGGCGATCAACAGCTCATACTGTACGTCCTTGACCGAGGCCCGAATGGTCTGGGTACGGTCAGTGAGTATCACGACATCAAGGCCGGCTGGCAGGTTGTCGGTAATCGACGGCAGCAGGGTCTTGATCCGGTCGACCACCTCAATGACGTTGGCCCCCGGCTGGCGCTGAATATTGAGCAGCACTGCCTGGTTCTGGTTGGCCCAGGCCGCCAGACGCTCGTTCTCGGCACCGTCGACGATCTCGGCAACATCCTTGAGCCGCAGCGGCGCGCCGTTGTTGTAGGCCAGGATCAGGTTGGCGTATTCCTCGGGCGAACGCAGCTGGTCGTTGGCGTCGAGCATCGACACCCGGGTCGGGCCGTCAAAGTTGCCCTTGGGCTGGTTGACGTTGGACGCACCGATCAATGTACGCACATCGGCCAGGTTAAGCCCGGCCGCCGCCAGGGCATCGGGGTTGACCTTAATGCGTACCGCCTGGCGCTGGCCGCCGGCGATGCTGACCATCCCTACCCCGCTGATCTGCGCGATCTTCTGCGCGACCCGGGTATCGACCAGGTCATTGAGCTTGGGCAACAGCATGGTTTTCGAGGTGATGGCCAGGGTCAGCACAGGGGTATCGGCCGGGTTGACCTTGTTGTACACCGGTGGCGCCGGCAGGTCGCTGGGCAGCAGGTTGCTGGCAGCGTTGATCGCCGCCTGCACCTGTTGTTCGGCGACATCCATGTTCATGTCCAGGCTGAACCGCAGGGTCAGCACCGAAGCACCGCCCGAGCTGGTGGAGGCCATCTGGGTCAGCCCCGGCATTTGCCCGAACTGGCGCTCAAGCGGCGCGGTAACAGCGCTGGTCATCACCTGAGGGCTGGCACCGGGATAGAGCGTCATGACCCGAATGGTCGGGTAATCGACCTGCGGCAACGCCGCCACCGGCAGCAACCTGTAGGCGATAAGGCCCGCCAGCACGATGGCCAGCATGCTCAGTGTGGTCGCCACCGGGCGCAGGATGAACAGCCGCGAGAGGTTCATGCGCCCGCCTTACCCTTGGCACCCTGAGCACCCGGGCGCGCCGAGGCATCCTGCTGTTCCTGCCCTTGCAAGTGCTGGCCGGGGGTCGCAGGCACCTCGGAACTGTCATTGACCACATCCACATCACTGCCATCACGCAAACGGTCGGTGCCTTCCAGCACCACCCGCTCGCCCTTGGCCAGGCCCTCGATCACCACAGTGTGCTCACCATCGCTGGCACCGACCTTGAGTTTGCGGATGCGCACCTTCTTGTCGCCGTCCATCACATACACGAAGGAGCCCTCGGTACCGAACTGAATCGCTGCCGACGGGGCCAACACCACGTCTTTCAGCGTATCGGCCAGCAAGCGCACATTGACGAACTGGTTGGGGAACAACACTTCGTCCTGGTTCTCGAAGCGTGCCTTGAACTTCAGGGTACCGGTCGTGGTGTCGATCTGGTTGTCCAGGCTGCTCAGCACCCCGACGGCCTGCTGCTTGAGATCCCCCCGATCCCAGGCTTCCACCGCCAGCTTGGCGCCACTGCGATAACGCGCAAGCACCGTCGACAGTTCGGCCTCGGGCAAGGTAAAGGCGACGGTGATCGGCTGGGTTTGAGTGATGACCACCAGCGCCGTGGTGTCGTTGGCCGCTACCAGGTTGCCGACATCAAGCTGGCGCAGGCCCAGACGACCACCGATCGGCGCACGGATCTTGCTGAACTCCAGGTTCAGCCTGGCATCGCCAACGGCCGCCTGATTGGTCTTGATGGTGCCCTGATACTGCTCAACCAAGGCCGCCTGGGTATCGAGGGTCTGCTTGGCGATGCTGTCTTCAGCATAAAGGCCCTTGTAACGCTCCAGGTCGATCTGGGCATTTTTCAGTTGTGCCAGGTTCTGCGCCAGGGTGCCTTCTGCCTGTTGCAAGGCGATCTGGTAGCTGCGCGGATCGATCTCAGCCAGCAGATCACCGGCTTTCACCTTCTGCCCCTCCTGGAAGTTGACCTTTACCAACTCACCGGCCACGCGGCTGCGCACGTTCACCGTGTTGGTGGCCGTAACCGTGCCCAATGCCTTGAGGTACACCGGAAAGTCCGCCACGGTAGCAGACGCCACACGCACCGGCACCGGCCCACCAAAGGCCCCGAAGCCCGGTCGGCCGCCCTTTCCTGGCGCCATACTGGTGTTTTTTACCGGCGTCGAAGGCCACAGCCACCAACACAGGCCGACGACCAGCAACAGGATCAGCAGGCCAACGAGCCAGGGACGAGGGGAACGGGAAGCAGAAGCATGCATTGGGTGATCGACCATTGTGCGCAGGGATATCTTTTGAGAAGGCTGAACGATAAGCAGATGAGACCGTTAAGCAAAGCGCCTTTACCGGCAATTTACTTAGCGCTGACAGAGGCAAGATGCTGAACTATAAATAAAAACGGCCTGGACGAAGGCCAGGCCGTTACAAACGCTTGCAAATCCAGACGCCTTGATCGCCGGTATTACCGGCGATGGCGTCGGATTACTTCAACATTACTTCAACGCAGCCAGGGCGGCGTCGTAGTTTGGCTCTTCGGCGATTTCCTTGACCAACTCGCTGTGCAGCACCTTGTCGTTCTCGTCCAGAACCACTACGGCACGTGCCGTCAGGCCAACCAGTGGGCCGTCAGCAATGGCCACACCGTAGTTTTCGATGAACTCACGGCCGCGCAGGGTCGAGAGGTTCTTGACGTTTTCCAGGCCTTCGGCACCGCAGAAACGGGCCTGGGCAAACGGCAGGTCAGCCGAGATGCACAGCACAACGGTGTTGGCGAGATCGTTGGCCTTGGCATTGAAGGTGCGCACGGACGTGGCGCAGGTCGGGGTGTCGACACTTGGGAAAATGTTCAACACTTTGCGCTTGCCGGCGAAGTCTTTCAGCGACACATCAGCCAGGCCAGCGCCGACCAGGCTGAACGCAGGTGCCTGGGTACCAACCTGCGGCAGTTCACCGTTGACCTGAACCGGATTGCCTTTAAGAGTCACTTGAGCCATGAACGGAGTCCTTATGCGGGAGTTGAGTAAAGGACCAGAGTTAACCACGAAAGTGCCCCTTCACCTATGGGCAGACAAAAATTGTGGAGTTTTCAGACAATTCTTGTAGACAATCTGCAAGCTTAAACCCGGCCCTCGGCATACTGTTCGCCCAATTAGCGGGAGTGGTCAAGCGCCCTCAAACGCGCACCCTCCTGATAAAAGCAGGCATATCCATTCGCGATGTCGGGCCTGATACCCCGTTCCGCCTTTACGGCGTGTCACTTTTGTCGGGGCCGTGCTGAAGGGACAATTTGGCAGCGCCTGCAAGTTCAGCGCATCAAAAAGCAACGCCGAAAAGCCCAAAATCTTCGCAGGCAAGCAGAACAGCGAGCATCTGCTTGTCAGTGCGCGGAATGTCTGGCGCTACAGGGCGTCCCTTCAGTAGGCTGAGTGGAGCCGTCGCGTAGTGGGGTGCGAGGCAGGGATGCCTCGCAAGTGCTGATGGGCCATGGATGGCCCGTCGGCGCGTCCACGCGGGAGCGATGGCGTAAGAAAGGCACCCGAAGCGCAGCGTAGGGCCGGATGTCGGGACAGGGCGTTTTGCCCACTTTTGTGCCGTTCAAAAGTGGGTCGCCGTAAAAGGCGAAACCTGTCGGTGGTGCCACTGCAGGGAATGGATATGTTCGCGAAGGCGAGTGCCACCCACCACAAACACGCCCACCAAACCTGATGAAAGCAGGCATATCCATTCACGATGTCGGGCCTGATACCCCGCCGGGGCGGTGCTGAAGGGCCTTCCTGGCCCTCAGCACAAGGCATCAGCCCAGCAGCGAATACATCAGCGCCGAAATGGCCACCAGACCCACCGCGACCACAAACACGTTGGACAGCGCACCGCTGTACTGACGCATGGCAGGTACACGACGGATGGCGTACATCGGCATCAGGAACAGAATGGCTGCGATAACCGGCCCGCCAAGGGTTTCGATCATGCTGAGGATACTTGGATTACGCGTGGCAACGATCCAGCACACCACCAGCATGAACGCTGCGGTAACCCGGTCCAGCGCCTTGGCACCCGGGCGCCAGCCGCTTTTGACGATCATGCCCTTGAGGCCTTCGCTGGCACCGATGTAGTGACCCAGGAATGACTTGGAAATGGCCACGAAGGCAATCAGCGGCGCGGCAAACGCAATGGTCGGGTTACTGAAATGGTTGGCCAGGTACGACAGGATCGACAGGTTCTGCGCCTTGGCTTCGGCCAGTTGGGCTGGCGTCAGGGTCAATACGCAACTGAACACGAAGAACAGCACCATCACCACCATCAACAAGTGGGCACGGGCCAGGATCTGCCCGCTGCGCTGCTCAGCGTTCACACCGTAACGGCGTTTCTGGTCGACGGCGAAGGCCGAGATGATCGGTGAGTGGTTGAACGAAAACACCATCACCGGAATCGCCAGCCACAGGGTATGCAGAAACGCAGAGGCCGACGGAACTTCGCTGGCCGTCGTCAGGATGCCGCCACTCCAATGGGGAATGAGGAACACCGCCAGAAACGCCAGGGCGACGATAAACGGGTACACCAACAGGCTCATGGCTTTGACGGTGGCCTGTTCACCACACCGTACTACGGCCAACAAACCGAGGATCAGCACAAGGGACAGCACCGCACGCGGCGGCGGCGTAAGGTGCAACTGGTGCTCCATGAAGCTGCTTACGGTATTGGTCAAGGCCACGCTGTAGATCAGCAAGATCGGGAAGATCGCAAAGAAGTACAACAGTGTGATCAAGGCACCGGCCTTGAGCCCGAAGTGCTCCTCTACAACCTCGGTGATATCCGCGCCATCGCGACCTGACAACACGAAACGGGTCAGCCCACGGTGAGCAAAGAAGGTCATCGGAAATGCCAACAGCGCCAGGACCAACAGCGGCCAAAAACCGCCGAGACCCGCGTTGATCGGCAGAAACAAGGTGCCTGCGCCGATAGCCGTGCCGAACAGGCCCAGCATCCAGGTGGTGTCATGACGGGCCCAGTTGCCAAGGGCAACGGGGGTCGATTCAAAGCGCTGATCAACGCTTGGGGCCTGCTCGTTCATCCGGGTGCAACTCCACTCGCAAGACTACAACAGGGCCAGGAGCTGCGAAACAGACGCCTCATCGCTCCCAACCTATAGTAAGGGGGCGCGATTTTGCGCTGATTGGTTGCACTTGCAAAGTGCTACCAGAGGAACGGTTGCACTTGGTGCAACATCACCCAGGAAAACAACGTCAAACAGGTACTACCTCATCGCAGGCAGGCCAGCCCCCACACGGCTCGGTGAGCGCTGGGAGCAAGGCTTGCCTGCGAGGGTATTAGTGAAGTGCCAGCACAGGCGCGGCGTTACGCCTGACGCTGCACTGCAGCAAACGCCTTCGCCACCTGCTGCAGGTTGTCCGGGCGCAGGCCCGCCATGCAGACCCGACCGCTATCGATCAGGTACACACCAAATTCGTCACGCAGACGACGAACCTGCTCAACGCTGAAGCCGGTGTAGCTGAACATGCCACGCTGACGCAGGAAGAACTGGAAGTCCTGACCCGGCAACAGCGCGCCCAAGGCATCGACCAGCCCCTGGCGCATTTCAAGAATACGCAGGCGCATCTGTTCCACTTCGGCTTCCCACTGGGCATTCAGGCCCGCGTCGCCGAGCACGGCTGCGACCAGTTGGGCACCGAAGTTCGGTGGGCTGGAATAGTTGCGACGCACGGTGGCCTTGAGCTGGCCCAATACACTTTGTGCACTGGCCACGTCGTCGCAGACTATCGACAAGCCGCCTACGCGCTCGCCATACAGCGAGAAGATCTTCGAGAACGAATTGCTGACCAGGCAGGGTACGCCTGCACGGGCAACTTCACGGATGGCGTAGGCATCGTCTACCAGGCCTTCGCCAAAGCCCTGATAGGCAATGTCAAGGAACGGGATCAGGCTGCGCGCCTTGACCACTTCGATCACCTGCTGCCACTGCGCCTGGCTCAGGTCGACACCGGTAGGGTTATGGCAGCATGGGTGCAACAGCACAATGCTGTTGGCCGGCAGGGTCTGCAACGTCGCGAGCATGCCATCAAAATTCAGCCCGCGGCTCTGCTGATCAAAGTACGGGTAGGTGTTGACCTTGAAACCTGCACCTTCAAAGATTGCGCGGTGGTTGTCCCAGGTCGGATCACTGACCCAGACCTGCGACTCCGGGAAGTAACGCTTGAGGAAGTCAGCCCCTACTTTCAATGCCCCCGAACCGCCAACGGTCTGCACGGTAGCCACACGTCCACCCTCTACCGCAGGATGACCGGCGCCGAACAGCAGGGTCTGGATAGCCTGGCGATAGCTGCCCAGGCCTTCCATCGGCAGATACAGCGACGCCTGGTGAGGCTGGCCGGCCAGGCGTTTTTCCGCCTCGGCCACAGCGCCCAGTTGCGGTACCACACCGGCAGCATCGTAATACAGACCGATACTCAGGTTGACCTTGTCGGCACGAGGGTCGGCCTTGAAGGTCTCCATCAGCGAGAGAATCGGGTCACCGGCATAGGCATCAACATGTTTGAACACAGCGTGCAGCTCCTTGGGTCAGGACAGTTCGGACTAACAGCTGTCGCGAGGATACCTGTACTGAACGCCAAGGAACATGTCTTCGCGTGCAACTCGTCAGTGCAGCACTGCACGGCCCCGCATCGCCGTCATCGGCTCATTGCTCTCCCGCAAGGGCTCGCAACTGCTCCAGCTCCTGCACCGTCAGGGTCACGCCCTGCTGCGCCGACAACTCGCGCTCGCGATAACGCCGCTCACCCGGCATACGTTTCAAGCCCACCTCATGCATCTGGTTCACCAACTCGCGGCTGCGCTCGGCAAAGCGATTACCCACTGATTTGGCAGGGTCGATGACAATGATCAATTGCCCGGTCCAGGGTGTCTTCGCACCGGGGTGCTGCGACCAGTCGAACTCGAACGAGAAGTGACCGCCCGTTAACGCTGCTGCCAGCAACTCGACCATCATCGACAACGCCGAACCCTTGTGCCCACCAAAAGGCAGCAGCGCCCCACCCTCCAGAATCGCCTTGGGATCACAGGTCGGCTGACCCTGGCTGTCCACCCCCATACCCTCCGGCAATTGCTCTCCCTTGCGTGCAGCAATCTGCACGTCGCCGTGAGCCATGGCGCTGGTGGCCATATCAAAGACAATGGGGTCGCTGCCCGCGCAAGGTGCAGCGAAGGCGATCGGATTGGTACCAAACAACGGCCGCTGCGCACCATGAGGGACCACGCAGGTCATGCTGTTGACCACGCTCAGGGCAACCAACCCCTCTTCGGCGAACGGCTCTACGTCTGGCCAGAGGGCCGCAAAGTGGTGCGAATTGTGAATGGCCAGCACCGCCACACCGGCACTGCGCGCCTTTTCCACCAGCAACCCACGGGCTGCGGCCAGTGCAGGCTGAGCAAAACCACCCCTGGCATCAACCCGGACATAGCCAGAGGCGACATCTTCGACGCCTGGCTGCGCCTTGCCGTCTACCCAGCCACTGGCCAAGGTCGATACATACCCAGGAATACGAAAAACACCGTGGCTGTGGGCGCCGTCACGCTGAGCGCTGGCGCAGTTGTACGCCAGCGCGTCGGCAACGGCCTCACTGGTACCGTGACGAACGAATATCCGATGCAGCAAAGCCTGCAGTTCGGCAAAGGCAAGGTGCGCGACTGCAGTATCAGGACGTGCGGACATCTGAAGCTCCCTTGTTGGAATTGGACTGGGCTACAGCGATGAGCAGGCTGGAAACTCTCGCGCAGTGACAGCTATCTGTCAAATGTTGACTTGATGACAGAAAACATTCATTTTCTTCGTCAAGCGCAACCGCCGTGAGAGTCGTCCGTGAGCCAACCGATCAAACAACGCCTGGAAAGCAGCCTGCAGAACGCCTCGGCGTCTGGGCGCAAGATCGCCACTTACATGCTGGGCAACCTGCATGAACTGCCTTTCCAGACCGCTGCCAGCATCGCCGACAAACTTGGCATCAGCGAGTCCAGTGTCGGCCGTTTCTGCCGCGCACTGGGCTATGAACACTTCAAGGCGCTCAAACACGACCTCAAGAATGACCTGGGCGATGGCCCCTGGCTGGTTGGTGATCGCCTGCAAGAATTCCGCCAACAACGGCGCGAGTCTGAAGAAGGTGCCTCTCGCAGCTTTGAACTGGAAGTCGCAGCCTTGGTGCGGGTGCATGAATACAGCCACACCGCGCTTTGGCACAGCGTCGCCCAACGCCTCTCTGAACGACGGAAGATATTCGTCGCCGGCTTTCAGACCGAGCGCGGCATCGCCCTGTGCATGGTGCACCTGCTGCAATACCTGCGTGATGGCGTGCACGCCGTCGATGGCAGCGCCGGGCACTTTGGCGACGTGCTGCTCAGCCAGCCGGACGACTGTGCCCTGGTGGTGTTCGAGGCGCGCCGCTACTCACGCCATGCCCTGAACCTGTGTCGCAAGGCGCAGGAAGCGGGCATCCCGGTAACACTGGTTACCGACACCTTCTGCGACTGGGCCGATGCCCACGCCGACGAAGTCTTTCGTATACCCACCGATTTCAATCTGTTCTGGGAGTCCACCGCGACGATGCTGTCGTGGGTACACCTGATGGTCAACGAGGTCTGCAAGAAACTCGGACCGGATGTTGAAAAACGCTTGGAAGCCACTGCCGCTCTACACAACGAATTCGTTGGCTACACGTCAACGAACAAACAATAGCCAGAGTGCAAAATACCAATCGAGGTACATGATGAAACGAGTCGTCCACCTTGCAAGCGCTTGCGTACTGATGCTCGCCGGAATCGGCGCAGCCCAGGCAGAAACCTTGAAAATCGCCACCGAAGGCGCTTACCCCCCTTTCAACTACGTCGACTCGGATAACAAGCTGCACGGCTTCGACGTCGATATCGCCAACGCCCTGTGCGAACGCATGCAGGTGCAATGCACCCTGGTCGCCCAGGACTGGGAAGGGATCATTCCGGCACTGATGGCCAAGAAATACGATGCTGTGGTCGCGTCGATGATCAACACCGAAGAGCGCCGCAAGAAGATCGCCTTCACCAACCACTACTACAAGACCCCCCTTTCGGTCGCCGTGGCCAAGGACAGCAAGATCACCGACGCACAGACCGACTTCAAGGGCTACACCGTGGGCGCGCAATCGTCCTCGACCCAGGCCATCTATGCCGAAGACGTCTATGGCAAGGCCGGCGCCGAGGTCAAGCTCTACCCTACCCTTGATGAAGCCAACGCCGACCTCGCCGCAGGCCGCCTGGATGGCGTGATTGCCGACAAGTTTCCGCTGATCGAGTGGCTGAACAAGTCCGGCAAGGACTGCTGCAAGTTCATTGGCGATGTCAAAGGCACCACCGCCGATGCCTCGATCGCCGTTCGCAAGGACGACGACGCCCTGCGCGAACGCCTGAACAAGGCGCTGGACGAGATCGTCGCCGACGGCACCTACCAGAAGATCTCCAGCCGCTACTTCGACTTCGATATCTACCAATAAGCCCCACATCCCTGCAGGAGCCGGCCTTGCCGGCGATAGGCGCCAGGCCTAAATCGCGGTGACAACGCGCCGATGCCATACCGGCTCCTGCACGGTCAAAAAAGAGGGTTCGAGCATGATCGAACAACTGTCACTGCTGTCGTTTGCCAGCGGCGGCTGGGGCCAGGCATTGCTGGCCGGCGCCGTAGTCACCATCAGCCTGGCCCTGGCCTGCCTGCCCATTGGCTTGCCCCTGGGGCTGGGTGTCGCCCTCGCCGCCCGCTCGCCAAAGCGCTTCCCGAAGGCTGCAGCTACCGTCTTCTCCACCGTGTTCCGTGGCCTGCCAGAGCTGCTGACCCTGCTGATCATCTATTACGGCTGCCAGATAGCAGCACAGAAAATCCTCGCCGCCATGGGTTATGAAGGTGAAGTGCTGATCAACACCTTCCTGGCCGCGATGATCGCCTTCAGCTTCGTCTTCGCCGCCTTTTCCAGTGAGATCTGGCTGGCAGCGTTCAAGACCGTGCCCAAGGGCCAATACGAAGCATCGGCGGCGCTGGGCCTGAGCAAGACCACAACCTTTCGCAAAGTGGTGTTTCCGCAACTGGTACGTATTGCCTTGCCCGGCCTGTCGAACAACTGGCTGTCACTGCTCAAGGACACGTCGCTGGTTTCGACCATCTCCCTGGTGGACCTGATGCGCCAGACCAACCTGGCGGTCAGCGTTACCAAGGAGCCCATGTTTTTCTATGCCGTCGCCTGTTTTGGCTACCTGCTGTTTTCGGCCCTGTCAGGACGCGCCTTTAGCGTTATCGAGCGGTATTTCAGTCGCCACCTGCGGAGCGCACGCCCATGACTTTCGATGATCTGCTAAGGCTGTTCCTCGATCCCGAACTGCTGGAGCGCTACGGCCCGCGCTTTGTCGATGGCCTGCTGGTAACCGCCAAACTGGTGGCAATCTCGTTCACCCTCGGCGCAATCCTCGGCCTGCTGCTGGCCCTGGCGCGGCTGTCGAACAACCTGGTCGTGCAGCGCCTGAGTGCCGGCTATATCTACTTTTTCCGCGGTTCGCCACTGCTGGCCCAACTGTTCATGCTGTATTACGGCCTGAGTTCCTTCAAGGGCTTCTGGCAGGACGTCGGGCTCTGGTGGTTTTTCCGCGAGGCGTGGTACTGCACCCTGCTGGCGTTCACCCTGAACACCGCCGCCTACCAGGCCGAGATCTTCCGCGGCAGCCTGATGGCGGTCGCTCCCGGGCAGTATGAAGCCGCCAAGGCGCTGAGCCTGAAGCGCTCGACCACCTTCTTCAAGGTCATCCTGCCCCAGTCACTGATTGTCGCCGTTGGCCCACTGGGCAACGAATTGATCCTGATGATCAAGGCCAGCGCCATTGCTTCGCTGGTGACCATCTATGACCTGATGGGTATCACCAAACTGGCCTTCTCGCGCAGTTTCGACTTCCAGATCTACCTCTGGGCTGCAGTGCTCTACCTGCTGATCGTCGAGATCGTGCGACGCAGCCTCAAACACATCGAAGGCCGTCTGGGCCGTCACCTGCGCTAAACCGTGCAGCCTTTCGAGGACCGTTCCATGCAATGCCAAACCATCGTTCTGGGCGCCGGTATCGTCGGCGTCAGCACCGCCCTGCACCTGCAAGCCCGTGGGCGCAAGGTGATTCTGATCGACCGCGCCGAGCCCGGCAGCGGCACCAGCCACGGCAACGCCGGGCTGATCGAGCGCTCCAGCGTGATCCCCTACGCCTTCCCCCGCGAGCTTTCCCGCCTGCTGCGCTACAGCCTGAATCGCCAACCCGATGTGCGCTACAGCCTGCGCTACCTGCCCAAGGCTGGCCCCTGGCTGCTCAAGTACTGGCAGAACTCCTCGCCTGCCGGTGTCGCCGTAGCCACCCGCGCCATGCTGCCACTGGTGGAACGCTGCGTAGAGGAGCACGACGCTCTGATCGAAGCTGCCGAACTCGGCGACCTGATCAAGGCCAAGGGCTGGATCGAGGTGTACCGCAATGCCGAGGCCTTTGCCACTGCACAGGATGAGGCCCACGCGCTCAAGCCCTACGGCCTGCGCTATGAGATCCTCGACCGCCAACAACTGCACGCCCGCGAAGTCGATCTCAGCGAAAACGTCGTTGGCGGCATCCACTGGCTAGACCCCAAAACAGTCAGCGACCCAGGTGGCCTGACGCGCGGCTATGCCGCACTGTTCGTCAAACGCGGTGGCCAGTTCATTCATGGCGACGCCCGCACCCTGCGCCAGGTGGCCGGCGATTGGCAGGTCGACAGCCGCCAGGGGCCGATCACCGCAGCTGAGGTCGTCATCGCCCTTGGCCCGCAAGCCGCCGATCTGTTCAAGCCGCTGGGCTACAGCATTCCGCTGGAGATCAAGCGGGGTTACCACGCCCATTATCGCCCCCGCGCTGGTGCCGAGCTGACGCACTCGATCTGCGACGTACAGGGTGGCTTCGTACTGGCCCCCATGGTCAAGGGCATCCGCCTGACCACCGGCATCGAATTTGCCGCCAGCGACGCGCCGGCCAATCAAATCCAGCTGGAACGCTGCGAGGCCATCGCACGCAAGCTCTTCCCTCTCGGCGAGCGCATCGAAGCCGAGCCCTGGCTGGGGCGCCGTCCATGCCTGCCGGACATGCGCCCGGTCATTGGCCCGGCACCGCGTCACAAAGGCCTGTGGTTCAACTTCGGGCATGCTCACCACGGCCTGACCCTGGGCCCGGTCAGCGGCCGCTTGCTGGCGGAAATGATCACCGGTGCCAAGCCTTTCACCGACCCTGCGCCCTACAGTGCACAGCGCTTCAACTGACTTCGGGAGAACAATAACAATGCCTAGCCCCCTGAGCCTTGCCTCTGCCCAACCCATCGCCCAGCCCGACCCACGCAACGTCGTGGTGAAGATTGAAGGCCTGAACAAGTACTACGGCGCCTACCATGTACTGCGCGATATCGACCTGCAGGTACGCGAAGGCGAGCGCATCGTCCTCTGCGGGCCTTCAGGCTCGGGCAAGTCGACACTGATCCGCTGCATTAATCGCCTGGAGATCGCTGAAAAGGGCACGATTCGGGTCAATGACACCGACCTTGCCGAAAACACCCGCCAAGCCGCTCAAGTACGCAGCGAGATCGGCATGGTGTTCCAGCATTTCAACCTGTTCCCGCACATGAGCGTGCTCGACAACTGCACCCTGGCGCCCATGAGCGTGCGTGGCCTGTCACGCCAGGAAGCCGAGGAGCGCGCACGTTTCTACTTGAACAAGGTCGGCATCGAAAGCCAGGCAGGCAAGTACCCCAGCCAGCTCTCTGGCGGGCAACAACAGCGGGTGGCGATTGCACGGGCACTGTGCATGAAACCGAAAATCATGTTGTTCGACGAGCCCACCTCGGCACTCGACCCGGAAATGGTCGCCGAAGTACTGGACGTGCTAGTAAGGCTGGCCGACACCGGCATGACCATGCTGTGCGTTACCCACGAGATGGGGTTCGCCCGCCAGGTGGCAGAGCGCGTACTGTTCCTGGATGGTGGCCAGATCATCGAGGACAGCCCGCCTGAGGCGTTTTTCAACAACCCTCAAAGCGCACGGGCCAAAGGCTTCCTTGCGCAGATCCTGCACTGAGCCAAGGGCCTTGCGCGATCCTGTCTCGCCAAGGCCCATACTCCCGCAGCGCGCGCCAAAAACGTTAAATATAATGAACTACAAAAATCAAAAATTACCTCTATATTTCAAACACTTAGCAAGCTTAACGGCAAAATTAGTAGCTTACTAAGCAATAATTTTACACAAAGCTGTTTGACATATTTAACGGCGCTGGCAAGCTATGTAACAGGTTTCGACTGGAAACAGGCCATTGCGTGCCTTCCGGCAGTGCTCGAAACCTCAGGTAGCATCAGGCTGGATCGATGCGCCTGCACAACAATGACAGGCTGCGCCTGTCCAAAGGTGACATATGCCCAACAGCAACATTGGCAATAAGAATCAGACCCTCCGCAAGCCCGTCGTCCTGATGACCATGGGTGCCCAGGAGCGCAAGGGCCACGACTACCAGGTCATGACCCACAAGTACATCGTTCCACTGGTCGAACTGGCAGGTTGCGTACCGGTTCTGGTACCGACCTGCTGCGGTGCCGACGACCTTGAGCAATACCTGAACATGGCCGACGGTGTTTACCTGACCGGTGCGGGCAGCAACATCGACCCAAGCCTTTACGGCCAGGAAAACCACACCCCAGGCAAAGCCCAGGACAAGGCTCGCGACCTGTTCGACATCCCGTTGGTGCATGCCGCAATTGCGCGTGGCCTGCCAATCTTCGGTATCTGCCGCGGCATGCAGGAAATCAACGTCGCGCTGGGTGGCGATATCTATCAGAAGGTCTACGCCGAACCAGGCTTCAACGACCATCGGGAAAACCCGGAAGACCCAGTGGACATCCAGTACCAGGCTGTACACGGCGTACGCCTTGCACCGAACAGCTGGTTGCGTGAACTGTTGCAGACCGATGAAATTCGCGTCAACTCGCTGCATGGCCAGGGCTTGAAAACCCTCGGCAAAGGCCTTGAGCCTATCGCCCACGCCGAAGACGGCCTGGTCGAAGCCGTCCATGCACCCAGCCTGTCGCCGTTCCTCTTCGCCGTGCAGTGGCACCCGGAGTGGCAAGCTGCGAAAAACCCGGACTCGGTCAAGATGTTCCAGGCCTTCGGCGATGCCTGCCGCCAACGCGTGCGTCTTGCACTAAAAAAGCCTGAAATCGCAGCCTGAGTGCTGCGATGCATCGCCAGCAAGGCCAACTCACACTGAGAGCCAACCTTGCTGGCGATACAGGGGCGACCATCATTTGTTGCGAATGACACGCCTACCCTTCTTTTCCGACTGATCGACTGCGCTAACGCGCAAAGGCGCTGGCAGCGCCAGGCCTTTGTCAATCTGTCGCAAACACCCTAGTAGTAGGCGTTCTCTTTCTGAGAGTGGTCGGTGACGTCACGTACGCCCTTGAGCTCGGGAATACGCTCAAGCAGGGTACGTTCGATGCCTTCTTTCAAGGTCACGTCAGCCTGGCCGCAGCCCTGGCAACCACCGCCGAACTGCAGTACGGCAATGCCGTCATCAACCACCTCAATCAAACTGACCTGACCGCCATGGCTGGCCAGCCCCGGGTTGATCTCGGTTTGCAGGTAATAGTTGATACGCTCGTTGATAGGGCTGTCGGCATTGACCATCGGAACCTTGGCGTTCGGCGCCTTGATGGTCAGTTGACCACCCATGCGGTCAGTCGCGTAGTCGACCAAGGCATCCTCAAGGAAAGGCTCGCTGACCGCATCGATCCAGGCGGTGAAGCTCTTCAGGCCCAGGGCGGTATCTTCGGCCTTCTCTTCGCCCGGCTTGCAGTAGGCGATGCAGGTCTCGGCGTACTGGGTGCCCGGCTGGGTGATGAAAATGCGTATGCCGATGCCTGGGGTGTTCTGCTTGGACAGCAGGTCAGCCAGGTAATCATGCGCAGCATCGGTAATCGTTATGGCACTCATTGAAGTGGTTTCCTCACAGACTTGGCGGCAGTTTACGCCAACCTGACGCGCGAACAAAGTCCCAGTATTTTTGTCGGGAAACAACAGCCGCTTCGGGCGTCCTGAGCAGAAAGCCCAAACGCCGGAAGCGGCCTGATGAAGGGAGAATCGCCCTAGAGGTTTTCGTAGCGGTTCATATCCAGTACACCCGCTTCCACCGGCTCGGTTTCCTTGATGTAGGTGCTCAGGTCATGGAAATACTGCCAGAACTGCGGATGACTGCGGCGTACGCCCCAACGCATGACAATACGCTCGAATTTGGCGGTGTCGTCACGGGCCGCTTCCATGTCCTCGACAAACTCCGGTACATCCCGGGCCGGAATATTGAACATGAAGTTCGGGTAGCTGCTCATCACGCCGGGGTAGAGGGTCAAGGTATCCAACCCCAATTGGTACCGCGACTCCTCACCCAGCATGAAGGCAACGTTGCTGTGGGCGTGGTTGCGCAGCATGGAGTAGACCTGCCGCTTGCCGCCCTCGCCTTCTATACGCAGCATGGTCGCTTCCGGCAACTGGTTGATCACTTTCAGCCCTGCTGCAGGACGCGAAGCCAAGCGGCTCAGAGACTGTTCGACATCGCGGAACTCTTCAGTCATCTGTGGCCGTGAGCAGTAGGCGCCATGGCAGCGATTGATCGGGTCAGGAGCTGCGTTGAGGCTACCGGTCCGCTCGATCAGCTTGAGGCCAAAGTCACGTTTCGGGTCACGCTTGTCCAGCTTCAGGGCGCTCGGGGTGCTGGTATCGATCTCCTCGTAGTCCATCCACATTTTCACCTTGCCGCCGTTCTGGTACCAATCGCTGAGGATGGCACCACGCTTGTTGGCCGGCATCAGGCGCAGGAAGTTTACCTCGGCGCCATTGCGGATCAGATCGAAGTACAGCCGGGTCTGGGCCTGGTGCGACACGTTGCCGAACACATCGAAGTTCACCGCCAGCTGATAGTAGGTACGCTCGAACAGCGGATAATCGAACAGCCACAAGGTCAGCGGCACGTCACCAATGAGGCCCTTGTTGACCGAGGCGCTGTCAAAATGCCGGAAGATGGTCAGCAAGGCGTTGTCATTACCCGCCCATAGGCTTGACCAACTAGGCGCCGGCATGTCGGCATAGGCTTCCCGTCGCAGGCTTTCATACTCGTTGCGCTTGTCACGGTAGGTGTGCCAGAGGGTCAAGATGCTGCCAACATCGTCGATCTGCCCAGGCATTGCCAGCAATGGCGTGGCTTCAGCGCGATACTTGGCATCCGTCAGGTAGCGATCATGGGCCGGCTCCTGGAACAGCGCCCAGAAGTGGTCACGAATCACATCCGTGGCGATCTGCCCACGGCACACCGGGCCGCGAATGAAGGTGCGGACGAAATACTCGGCGTTATCCAGCATGAACTGATAGCGCGCTATCGCCGGGATTGCCTCAAACGTCTCGAACGGGTTGGCGCGGTGGCGTGGACCATAGCCCGGCAGTGCAGCCGCGTGCCAGTCGCCGCTGTAGAACAGCTGTTTGACACGCTTGAGCTTCTGCGGCCCCATCGGGTAGGTGATGTGGGTCTTGTGTACGATGACGCCCTGTACGGGCATCAACCGGTAGTAGAAGTCGGTGCCAGGCGGATCGTTGGGCCGACGCGTGGCAATCAGGTCAATGGGTTGGCCACTGGGTGTACGGGAACGTACCCATTGGAAGAAGTGCCCCGGCTCCCCGCCAACAAAGTAAATGTGTGCCAGAAACAGGTGTTCATACAGCCAACGGCCTACCAGCGCTTCGGTCGAACCCGGGCTGTTGAGCAGCGCTTCCCATTCCTGGATCTGTGCCGCCTCCTTGGCGCTGGGCTGGATCGGGTTGTGCTCAACTGGCGCGCCCGCCGCCAACCAACGCTGCAGGGTCTGGTACTGGGCATCGGTCAGGCCGGTGACCGCCAACGGCATGCCCTCACGGGGATGCGCCTTGGCATAGGCGTCGAACTCGCCGGGCAGCGGGCAGACATTTTCCCGGTTCAAGCCCAGCACGATGTCTTCAGGCAGCTTGGCGTTTGGCTTCAGCGGGGTTGAATGCCCCAGCTCCAGCATCCGCGCCATCAGCGCGGCCTGGCTGCCCTGGTTATCCAGCACCGAGTAGAAGCCCTTGCGCCGCCAGGCATCGACACTGTGGGCGTCGTAGAACAATCGGGTCGGGGGCACTGCAGTCGTGCGGTTGCCCTCGTAGACCGGCACCTTCGAAGCGCCGCGCTCGGCGCCTTCAGCACTTTCCAGCTTGAGCTGACAGGCGGCATCGTTGCAGGCATGGCAGGCAACGCATTTCTCAGTGAAGATGGGTTGAATGTCCCGGGTATAGGAAATAGCCGGGCTGGATTGAGGCGCTTGCCCCAACGCCATGCCACTGATCAGCAGCGCGACGGCGCCGGCAAGTAAACGATGCACCATGTGCCAATTGTCCTGGAAATTAAAAGCCTCACGATTCTACCGGTGGCAGCACCGTGCCAACATGAATGAAATTCATGCAAATTAGTGACACGTCTAAAAACCGCGCAGCTTTGTTATTATTCCGCAACTTTTGTCTTTGCCCGACCAGGTAGTCCTATGTCTGACCGCAGCGCTCGTTTCCAAGCACTTCAGAAAGCACTCAAAGAGCGCATCCTGATCCTCGATGGCGGCATGGGTACTATGATCCAAAGCTACCGTCTGGAGGAACACGACTATCGTGGCACGCGCTTCGCCGACTGGCCCAGCGACGTCAAGGGCAACAATGACCTGTTGCTGCTATCGCGCCCCGACGTCATCGCCGCAATCGAGAAAGCGTACCTGGATGCCGGTGCCGACATTCTGGAGACGAACACCTTCAACGCCACGCAGATCTCCCAGGCCGACTACGGCATGGAAGCGCTGGTGTATGAACTGAACGTCGAGGGCGCCCGCATTGCCCGCCAGGTGGCCGACGCCAAGACACTGGAAACCCCGGATCGCCCACGCTTCGTAGCCGGCGTGCTCGGCCCGACCAGCCGCACCTGCTCGATCTCCCCGGACGTCAACGATCCCGGCTACCGCAACGTCACGTTCGACGAACTGGTGACCAACTACATCGAGGCCACCCGTGGCCTGATCGAAGGCGGGGCCGACCTGATCCTGATCGAAACCATCTTCGACACTCTCAACGCCAAAGCGGCAATCTTCGCCGTGCAGCAGGTGTTCGAGGAAGACAATGTCGAATTGCCGATCATGATTTCCGGCACCATTACCGATGCCTCGGGCCGCACCCTGTCCGGGCAGACGACCGAAGCGTTCTGGAACTCGGTACGCCATGCCAAACCGATTTCGGTGGGCCTGAACTGCGCTCTGGGTGCCAAGGACCTGCGCCCGTACCTGGAAGAACTGTCGAGCAAGGCCGACACCCAGGTTTCTGCACACCCTAACGCCGGCCTGCCGAACGCGTTCGGCGAGTACGACGAAACCCCGGCGGAAATGGCCGCCGTCGTTGAAGAGTTCGCCGCCAGCGGCTTCCTGAACATTATCGGCGGCTGCTGTGGGACCACGCCTGCGCACATCCAGGCGATTGCCGAAGCAGTGACCAAGTACCCACCACGGGCTATTCCAGACATCCCCAAGGCCTGCCGACTGTCGGGCCTGGAACCGTTCACCATCGACCGCAACTCGCTGTTCGTCAACGTCGGTGAGCGCACCAACATCACCGGTTCCGCCAAGTTCGCCCGGCTGATCCGCGAAGAAAACTACACCGAAGCCCTGGAAGTCGCCCTGCAGCAGGTCGAAGCCGGCGCCCAGGTCATCGACATCAACATGGACGAAGGGATGCTCGACTCCCAGGCGGCCATGGTCAAGTTCCTCAACCTGATTGCCGGCGAGCCAGACATCTCCCGCGTACCGATCATGATCGACTCCTCCAAGTGGGAGGTGATCGAAGCGGGCCTGAAGTGCATTCAGGGCAAGGGCATCGTCAACTCGATCTCGATGAAGGAAGGCGTCGACGCTTTCAAGCATCACGCCAAGTTGTGCAAGCGCTATGGCGCTGCCGTGGTGGTGATGGCCTTCGACGAAGTCGGCCAGGCCGATACCGCCGCGCGCAAACGTGAAATCTGCCAACGCAGCTACGACATTCTGGTCAATGAAGTGGGCTTCCCGCCGGAAGACATCATTTTCGACCCGAACATCTTCGCCGTGGCCACCGGCATCGAGGAACACAACAACTACGCCGTGGACTTCATCGAAGCCTGCGCCTACATCCGCGACCACCTGCCCCATGCACTGTCCTCGGGCGGTGTGTCCAACGTGTCGTTCTCTTTCCGGGGCAACAACCCGGTCCGTGAAGCGATCCACTCGGTGTTTCTCTACCATGCGATCCAGAACGGCCTGACCATGGGTATCGTCAACGCCGGTCAGTTGGAGATCTACGATGAGATCCCCCCTGCCCTGCGCGAACGGGTCGAGGACGTGGTACTCAACCGTACCCCCGAAGGCACCGACGCCCTGCTGGCCATCGCCGATGACTACAAGGGTGGCGGCGCCACCAAGGAAGTCGAAAGCGAGGAATGGCGTTCACTGCCCGTCGGCAAGCGCCTGGAGCACGCCCTGGTCAAAGGCATCACTGCGTTTATCGTCGAGGACACCGAGGAATGCCGCCAACAGTGCGCACGTCCGATCGAGGTCATCGAAGGCCCGCTGATGAGCGGCATGAACGTGGTGGGTGACCTGTTTGGCGCCGGCAAGATGTTCCTGCCGCAAGTGGTCAAGTCGGCACGGGTGATGAAGCAGGCGGTGGCCCACCTGATTCCGTTCATCGAAGCCGAGAAAGGCGACAAGCCGGAAGCCAAGGGCAAGATCCTCATGGCCACGGTAAAAGGCGACGTGCATGACATCGGCAAGAACATCGTCGGCGTGGTGCTGGGCTGTAATGGCTACGACATCGTCGACCTCGGCGTGATGGTGCCGGCCGAAAAAATCCTGCAAGTGGCCCGCGAGCAGAAGTGCGACATCATCGGCCTGTCCGGGCTGATCACGCCGTCACTGGACGAAATGGTGCATGTCGCCCGCGAGATGCAGCGTCAGGACTTCCACCTGCCGCTGATGATCGGCGGCGCGACCACCTCCAAGGCGCACACCGCGGTCAAGATCGAGCCCAAGTACAGCAACGACGCCGTCGTATACGTCACTGACGCCTCGCGTGCCGTCGGCGTCGCCACGCAGCTGCTGTCCAAGGAGCTGAAAGCCGGCTTCGTCGAGCGGACCCGCCAGGAGTACGTCGAAGTACGTGAACGTACCGCCAACCGCAGCGCCCGCACCGAGCGCTTGAGCTACGCTCAGGCCATCGCGGCCAAGGCATCGTTCGACTGGGCTGGCTATCAGCCGGTCGTGCCGACTTTCACCGGCGCCAAGGTACTGGAAAACATCGACCTGAACGTACTGGCCGAGTACATCGACTGGACGCCGTTCTTCATCTCCTGGGACCTGGCGGGCAAGTTCCCGCGCATCCTCACCGACGAAGTCGTCGGCGAAGCGGCCACGGCGCTGTACGAAGACGCCCAACAGATGCTGCGCAAGCTGATCGATGAAAAACTGATCAGCGCCCGGGCAGTGTTCGGCTTCTGGCCGGCCAACCAGGTCAACCACGACGACATCGAAGTCTATGGACAGGATGGCCAGCCACTGGCCCTGCTGCACCATCTGCGCCAGCAGACCATCAAGACCGACGGCAAGCCCAACTTCTCCCTGGCCGACTTCGTGGCACCGAAAGAAAGCGGCGTGACCGACTATGTCGGTGGTTTCATCACCACCGCCGGCATTGGTGCCGAAGAAGTCGCCAAGGCCTATCAGGACAAAGGCGACGACTATAGCTCGATCATGGTCAAGGCACTCGCCGACCGCCTGGCCGAAGCCTGCGCCGAATGGCTGCACGAACAGGTGCGCAAGCAGTACTGGGGCTATGCCAAAGACGAGGAACTGAGTAACGAAGCGCTGATCAAGGAACAGTACCTGGGCATCCGTCCGGCCCCTGGCTACCCCGCCTGCCCGGACCACACTGAAAAAGGCACCCTGTTCCAACTGCTCGACGGTACCGAAATCGGCGAGCAAGGCCAGAGCGGCGTCACCCTGACCGAGCACTATGCAATGTTCCCGGCAGCAGCGGTCAGCGGCTGGTACTTCGCCCACCCACAGGCACAGTATTTCGCCGTGGGCAAGGTCGACAAGGATCAGGTGCAGAGCTATACGGCGCGCAAAGGCCAGGACCTGAGCGTCAGCGAGCGCTGGCTGGCACCCAACCTGGGGTACGACGCTTAAGCATCGGTCATCGGTATGGGCGGTTGCAGGGTCGACGTTGTGTCGCGCCCCGCAGACGCTCCTTGAGGGGCTACACTGTGGACAGGCCTTCCGCCCACAGGAGCTGATCATGGACGACCCCGCCCAAGGCAAGCCACCGACCTTCTGGCAAATGCTGCAAAGCGTGCTGGCCGCCGCCTTCGGCGTGCAGAGCAACAAGAACCGCGCGCGCGATTTCACCCACGGCAAACCCAGTCACTTCATTGTCCTGGGTACGCTGTTCACCTTGCTGTTTATTCTGGTACTGCTGGGGTTGGTAAAACTGGCCCTGCACCTGACCGCCGCCTGAAACGCAAACCGCCCGCAGGTATCCATGCTGCAGGCGGTCTCATGCTACCCAGCGGGTGATGTCACTGATGACTGACCCAGTACACGGCTGTCACGACCACCAGGATGATCAGGCAGAGTGTCGCCCAAGCGTCGACATGACTGTCACTCTTAACCGACTTGGTTGAATTTCCCATTGCATCGCCTCTTGTAGTGGTTATGGGAATGCATGACACCTGTAGCAGTTAAGCCCAGCGATGCCCTTTGCTCAAGCCAGGTCTTTTGGCTGTTCGTCGGTTAGGGTCTGTATGAAAAGTCTTGAGACGAAGGTCAGGCAAGGCGAAAACAGCCGAGGAAGCGGAGTTTACGGGTTGTAAATGAGCATTCCGAGGCTGTTTTCAACGCAGCATCACCGAGTATCAAGGCTTTTCGTACAGAGCCTAGTAGTCCACCGGCGCCGTCAGGAATGGGTAGCGAAAACTGCGCGCCTTGCCTTCGGCGCTGAAACGATTGAAGTCCAGGCCATAGTCGGGCTCGTTGACCAGCTTCAGCCAGCGCCGGGCTCGAGCGGGATCAATGAGCTGAAGCACAGGCACCTGGTACCGATGCTGGCCATCGCGGCTGATCGGCAACCCGAGCGCATCGTCGTGCAACAACACCATGGCCCAGCCACCGAGTGTGAAATGCCCACCCATGAGTACGCTCAGGCGCCCGTCGATACGCGCCTGCAAGGCCTCTGGCGAGCTGTTGACGGCACTGAAGTAGACATCCTTGCCGGGTTTGCGCCCGGCTTCCTCGAACGCCTGCATCGCGCCAAAGGCCATTTCATCGTTAGCCGACCAGACCAGTTGGGTGTTCGGATAGCGATGCAGCAACTGACTGGCCTGCTCATACGCCCGTTCCCGACCCCAACCGCCATAGACCACCTGGCGAAGGTTCACCTCGGGGTGCTCGGCAAGCGCCCGACGCATGCCGCGCTCGCGCAGTTGCGAGGCCGGGGTGATTTTCATCCCGGAAAACGCCAGCAATTCGATTTGCTGGCCCTTCGCAGGCGCCGGCACCTGGGCAATCAATGCCGTTAGCATGCGATAGCCCGCCTCCTCGTCATTTGTGACCAGGGTCGCGATAGGTTGCGGGTATTTGTCCGGGCTGTCGGCAATGAGCCGCGTCTGGTCGGGCGTCAAACCGTTGTTGACCAGAAACAGCTTTACCCCGCTGCCACGGGACAGGCGAATGATCTCCGGCGCTATATATTGCTCATTGACCAGCACCAGGTAGTCAGGGCGCTGCGGCCCCTCCAGCACTTGCCGTGCCAGCGTCATGGCACGCGCCGGCTCACGTTCGCTGTATTCGACCCGCAACTGCATGCCAAGATCACTGGCAGCCGCTTGCATGAAGCGCGAGTAACTGAGCCAGAAAGTCTCATTGGAATACCCCGGGTTCAAAAAAACCACCGAGGGCACCTGAGCATTGGCTGCCAATGGCAGACTCAGCAACAGGCATCTAGCCAGAGCTTTCAGCATGGGGAACAGGCTCGCACAGAATAAAGCGGCGCAGTATAACGCCCCCAACCTGCCCGATGGCTAAACGCAACACAGTCTCACTTAGTCCAAATGGTTCTTTGCATATGCAAAAACTTCACTTTTGCGCATAAACACAAGCTGATATCTTTCCACAGCTCCGCTCCGGAGTGCGCGGCCGTGCGCGCGATTAGCTGCCTGCAGCCTGAAAACAGGACCCTTATGTACGTATACGACGAGTACGATCAGCGGATCATCGAGGACCGCGTCAAGCAGTTCCGTGATCAGACCCGACGCTACCTGGCCGGTGAGCTCAGTGAAGAAGAGTTTCGCCCCCTGCGCCTGCAGAATGGCCTCTATATCCAACGTTTTGCCCCCATGCTGCGGGTCGCGGTGCCCTATGGCCAGCTGACGTCGCGTCAGACGCGGATGCTGGCGAAGATCGCGCGCGACTACGACAAGGGCTACGCCCACATCAGCACCCGGCAGAACGTCCAGTACAACTGGCCGGCACTGGAAGACATTCCGGAGATTCTGGCCGAACTGGCTACCGTGCAGATGCACGCGATCCAGACCAGCGGCAACTGCCTGCGCAACGTCACCACCGACCAGTTTGCCGGTGTGGCCGCCGATGAATTGATCGACCCGCGCCCATGGTGCGAGATCGTTCGCCAGTGGACCACCTTCCACCCTGAATTCGCCTACCTGCCGCGCAAGTTCAAGATCGCCATCAACGGTTCGGTCAACGACCGCGCTGCCATCGAAGTCCATGACATCGGCCTGGAACCGGTGCGTAACGCAGCCGGCGATCTGGGTTTCCGTGTACTGGTCGGTGGCGGCCTGGGCCGTACCCCGGTGGTGGGTGCGTTTATCAACGAGTTCCTGCCGTGGCAGGACCTGCTCAGCTACCTGGATGCCATCCTGCGGGTTTACAACCGCTACGGCCGACGCGACAACAAGTACAAGGCGCGGATCAAGATCCTCGTCAAGGCGCTCACTCCAGAAGTGTTCGCCGAGAAGGTCGATGCCGAAATGGCTCACCTGCGTGGCGGCAGCACCACGCTGACCGAAGCCGAATTGCACCGCGTCGCCAAGCACTTCGTTGACCCTGAGTACAAGGCGCTGGAAAACCTCGACCACGAGCTGGCCGAACTGGAGCAGCAACACCCAGGTTTCGCCCGCTGGCGTGCGCGCAACACCCGTGCGCACAAACGCCCAGGCTACGTGGCTGTCACCCTGTCGCTGAAACCGACTGGCGTGGCCCCAGGCGACCTGACCGACAAGCAACTGGACGCCGTTGCCGACCTGGCCGAGCGCTACAGCTTCGGTCAACTGCGCACCTCCCACGAGCAGAACATCATTCTGGCCGACGTCGAGCAACGCCAATTGCACGCACTGTGGCTTGAGCTGCGCGAAAATGGCTTCGCCACCCCGAACATCGGCCTGCTGACCGACATCATCTGCTGCCCGGGCGGCGACTTCTGCTCCCTGGCCAACGCCAAGTCGATCCCGATTGCCGAGTCCATCCAGCGCCGCTTCGATGACCTGGACTACCTGTTCGACATCGGCGAGCTGGACCTGAACATCTCCGGTTGCATGAACGCCTGCGGTCACCACCACGTGGGCCACATCGGTATTCTCGGTGTGGACAAGAAAGGCGAAGAGTTCTACCAGGTTTCCCTCGGTGGCAGCGCCAGCCGCGATGCCAGCCTGGGCAAAATCCTCGGCCCTTCGTTCGCCCAGGATGCCATGCCGGATGTGATCGAAAAGCTGATCGACGTGTACGTAGAACAACGTACCGAAGACGAGCGCTTCATCGACACCTATCAACGTATTGGCATTGACCCCTTCAAGGAGCGCGTCTATGCAGCGAATCATTAAGAACAACCAGGTCGTCGACGAAACCTGGCACCTGCTGCCCAAGGACGTCACCTTGGACGAGCTGAGCAACTGCGACGACTACATCGTACCGCTGCAGCTGTGGCGCGATCACGCCCATGCCCTCAAGGCCCGCGATGGCGGCCTGGGCGTGTGGCTGGACAGCGACGAAGAAGCCGAGGAAATCGGTGAAGATGCTGACCAGTTCCAGGTCATCGCCTTGAACTTCCCGGCATTCACCGATGGCCGCAGCTACTCCAACGCACGTTTGCTGCGTGACCGGTACCAGTTCAAGGGCGAGCTGCGCGCAATCGGCGATGTGCTGCGCGACCAGCTGTTCTACATGGCCCGCTGTGGTTTCGATGCCTTCGCGGTACGTGCCGACAAGGACCCGTACGAAGCCCTGGAAAGCCTCAAGGACTTCTCGGTGACCTATCAGGCCGCCACCGACCAGCCGCTGCCGCTATTCCGCCGCCGCTGATAGCGAAAGCCCGCAGATGCGGGCAACGCTGAGTCACACCAAAACACCCTGCAAGGCCTACGCCTTCGCAGGGTGTTTTTTTTCAGGCCACCCGCGCTTCAGGACACTTGCGCTTGAGTTGTACGCAAACGCTGCAGCAGGCGCGGGCCAAACACATTGATCAACAAACCGCCCATGACCAGCAATGCGCCCCAGCACTGCACATCGCTCAATCGCTCATCCAGCAGCAGCGCCGAGGAACTGAGCCCCACCACCGGTACCAGCAACGAAAATGGCGCGACCTTGCCCGCCGGGTGACGCGACAGTAACCGGCTCCACAGGCTGTAGCCGATCATAGTGGCGACAAAGGCCAGGTATGCCAGCGAGAGGATCGAGCTCAGGCCGATACCCCGCAGCGAAGCTTCAATCAGCGCCGGCCCTTCCAGCCACCAGGACAACGCAAAAAACGGCAGCGGTGGAATCAAGCCGCCCCAGATGACCAATGCAACCAGGTCCACATTGCCGAAGCGTCGAGTGATGATGTTACCTATCGCCCAACTGGCGGCAGCACACAACGTCAGGATCAGGGCGAAAACCGGGACACTGGTACCATTTTCACTGCCAATCAACACCAGCCCACCCGCCGACACCAGCAGCCCCAGCACGCTGGCCACACGCAGGCGCTCGCCAAGAAAAATGGCGGCGAAAAACAGGGTGAAGAAGGCCTGCGACTGCAACACCAAGGACGCCAGCCCCGGTGGCATGCCGTTACCCATGGCCTCGAACAGGAAGGCAAACTGGCCCAGCGAAATCGTGGCGCCGTAGGCAATCAGCCAACGCCAGGGAAGCGCGGGACGCTTGATAAACAGAATCGCCGGAAACGCCACCAGCAAAAAGCGCAGCCCGCCCAGCAGCATGGGTGGTAGCCCATCGAGGCCCACCTTGATCACCACGAAATTGACACCCCAGGCGATGATCACCACCAACGCCAACAGCAGATCCTTGACTGGCATCCTTCCCTCGCACGCCTTGTAATATGTCGAAACAGCATAGCCTTATGCGCGGGCCCGTCATACCCGCAACTGCCACCCGATAGTCTGTTTGCGTCATCGCTGCAGCTATTCACAACCACGCAGGAAAAAGGCCCGATCGTTGCCGAGTCGGGCCCTGTTCAGCACGTTACCGCACTTACCAGAGCGGCAGGCTGTAGCTGAGGATCAGGCGGTTTTCGTCGATGTCGCTGGCAAAGCTGGAGCGGTAGGTTGCATTTCGCCATTTGATACCGACGTTCTTCAGTGGACCACTTTGAACGACATAGCCGATATCGGTGTTACGTTCCCATTCCTTGCCCTCGCCGCCTGCCGCGCCAAGCTCGATCTGATCACCTTTGACGTAGCGGGTCATGAAGGTCAGGCCGGGAATACCCCAGGCCGCGAAGTTGTAATCGTAACGGGCTTGCATGGAGCGCTCGTCCTGATTGGCGAAGTCGTTGATCTGCACCAGATTGACCAGGTAAGGGTCGGCACCCTGAACGTTGGCAAAGCCGGTATCACCGTTCATTTTCTGGTAGCTGAGACCAAAAGCATGAGCCCCCAGGGTGTAAGTGAACATGCCACTGAGCAAGGTGTTGTCGACGTTGCTGCGGCCATCATCGCTGGCATCGGCAAAACGCAGGTCAGACTTCAAGGATTGCCCTTCGGCGATGGGCAATACATGCACCAACGTCAGGAAATGCTGCTTGTACAGGTCTTCCAACTGCGCGTAGTGGTAACCCGTGCTCAGCGTCTTGCTCCAGGCGTAGGTACCACCGACGAAATCGAACTTGTCCGATGTCGCCTTGCCGGTGGTGACGATATTGCGCCGAGGGCCCTTCATCAGGGTCATGTCTTCACGGTTGGTCGAGTCGCGCTGGTTCACCTGAGTCAGGCGCCCGGCGTCGAAGGTCAGGCCACTGAGGTCCATGGAGTTCAGCCAACCACCCTCGAAGGTCTGCGGTAGCAGGCGCGAGTTGTTCGGCGTCAGCACCGGCAGCATGGGGATCAGGGTGCCGACCTTGAGGGTGGATTTCGATACCCGGACCTTGGCGGCCAGCCCCAGCTCGCTGTAGTCGTCAGGTGCCCGCTTCGACTGGGCGCCGCGCGGCAGCAAGCCGGTTGCGCCGGCACGGTCGGGGCTTGAGTCGAGCTTGACCCCGAGCAGGCCCAAGGCGTCGACACCAAAGCCTACGGTGCCCTCGGTGAATCCGGACTCATAGCGCATGATGAAACCCTGCGCCCATTCCTCACCCTTGTTCTGCGGCGCCGCATGCTGGCGGAAGTCGCGGTTCATGTAGAAGTTGCGCATCTCCACACTGGCTTTACTGTCCTCCAGAAACGCAGCGGACGCCGGTGAGCAAACGCCAATGGCCCCGGCAAGGCCAGGTAACAACAGAATGCGGGTAGAACGAATTGCGCTCATAGGTCTCTCTTCTTATTAGCGTGCTGATGCACCCGTACCAAGCCCAGACCAGCGTCTGTGCGGTATTCCCCCAGCGTTGCCTGCAACGCTGCCCTTAGAAATTGCGCCGTGCGAGTTTCAGCACCCAGCCGACGATGCCGACCCGGAACAACAGCACGCAGATGACGAAGATCAAACCGAGGATCACATGCACCCACTCACCCAGAGGCCCATTGGACAGGTAGCTCTGCAGGGTGACCACGATGCCGGCGCCGACCAGTGGGCCAAACACCGTGCCGACGCCACCGAGCAGGGTCATCAGGATCACCTCGCCGGACATGTGCCAGTGCGCGTCGGTCAACGAGGCCAGCTGGAACACCACGGTCTTGGTCGAACCGGCCAGGCCGGTCAACGCTGCGGAAATCACAAAGGCCAGCAGCTTGTGCGCCTCGACGTTGTAGCCCAGCGAGATCGCCCGTGGTTCGTTCTCGCGGATGGCCTTGAGCACCTGGCCGTAAGGTGAATGGATCGTGCGCTGGATCACGGCGAAGCCGAACACGAATACGGCCAGGACGAAGTAGTACAGGGTCAGGTTGTTGTTCAGGTCGAAGACCCCGAACAACTGCCCACGGGGCACGCCCTGCAGACCGTTCTCACCACCAGTGAACGGCGCTTGGACAAAGATGAAGAACACCAACTGCGCCAAGGCCAGGGTGATCATCGCGAAGTAAATACCCTGGCGCCGGATCGCCAGCAGGCCAAACACCAGGCCGAGCGCGGTGGACGCCAGGGTTCCGGCAAGAATGCCCAGCTCAGTTCCCAGGCCGCTGTACGCACTCAGCACGTAACCCGTGACGTAGCCGCCCGAGGCGAGAAACGCCGCGTGGCCGAACGACAACAGCCCGGCATAGCCCAGCAGCAGGTTGAACGCACAGGCAAACAGCGCAAAACACAGCAGTTTCATCAGGAACACCGGGTACACCGCCAGTGGTGCGAGCAGCGCTACGCCCAACAGCGCCAGGTAGAACCAGCGCTTGCGCCGTGCCGCCGCCTGACGACGCTCCTGTACGACATTCGGTTGCAGGACGCCAGCGCCCTGCTTGATCTCCAGACTCGTCATCGTCACACCTCTTTCCCGAACAGTCCCGCAGGACGAACCAGCAACACGAGTACCATCACCAGGAACACCACGGTATTGGCCGCCTCTGGATAGAACACCTTGGTCAGCCCTTCGATCAGGCCCATGGCCAGGCCGGTGACAATCGCGCCCATGATCGAACCCATGCCGCCGATCACCACCACGGCGAACACCACGATCAACAGGTTGGCGCCCATGGTCGGCGTCACCGAGTAGATCGGTGCAGCCAATACGCCGGCGAAGGCCGCCAAGGCAGCACCGAAGCCATAGGTCAGGGTGATCAGCAGCGGCATGTTGATGCCGAACGCCTGCATCAATTTCGGGTTTTCGGTACCCGCACGCAGGTAGGAACCCAGGCGCGTGCGCTCGATCATGAACCAGGTCGCCAGGCACACCACCAAGGCCGCTACCACCACCCAGGCGCGGTAGATGGGCAGAAACATGAAGCCCAGGTTGACGCCGCCCTTGAGTTGCTCAGGCATGGGGTAGGAGGAACCGGATACACCGAACAGTTTGACGAAGGTGCCTTCAACGATCAGCGCCAGGCCAAAGGTCAGCAACAGCCCGTAGAGGTGGTCTTCACCGGCGATGCGCCGCAACAGGCCGCGCTCGATGAGCATGCCCAGCGCGCCGACGAGTAACGGTGCCAGCACCAGGGCGACCCAGTAGTTCACACCCAGGTAATTGAGCCCAAGCACGGCCGCGAACGCGCCGAGCATGTATTGGGCGCCATGGGCAAAGTTGATGATCCGCAGCAAGCCGAAGATGATCGCCAGGCCCAGGCTGAGCAAGGCATAGAACGTCCCGTTGATCAGCCCGAGCAGCAGTTGACCGAGCAGTACGCTCAGGGGAATGCCGAATACGATAGTCATGAATTACCATCCGCTGGAAGTCCGTGACACCCGGCTGCAAGCAACCGGGCGCGTAGCCTGATTCAGTTGCCGATCAGCTTTTCGGCAGCAGTTTGCAGGTGCTTTCGGACATCGGCCGGTAGGCCTCATCGCCAGGAATGGTGCTGACGATCTTGTACAGGTCCCACTCCCCCTTCGACTCGGCCGGGGTTTTCACCTGCGCCAGGTACATGTCGTGAACCATGCGGCCGTCAGCGCGGATCTTGCCGTTCTTGGCGAACATGTCATTGACCGGGGTGGCCATCATCTGGGTACGTACCGCCTGCGCCTCGTCACTGCCGGTGGCCTTGATTGCGTTCAGGTAGTTCGTGGTTGCCGAGTAGATGCCCGCCGGAACCATGCCCGGCATCTTGCCGAAGCGTTTGTAGTAGCGCTGGGCCCAGGCACGGCTTTCATCATTCATGTCCCAGTACCAGCCCGTGGTCAGCATCAACCCTTGGGTAACGTCCAGGCCCATGGCATGAATGTCGTTGAGGAACACCACCATACCCGCCAGCTTCTGCCCGGACTGGGCAACACCGAACTGGCTTGCGGTCATCAGCGAGTTGACCGTGTCGGCACCGGCGTTGGCGAAGGCAATCACATCCGCACCAGACCCTTGGGCCTGGAGGATGTAGGAGGAGAAATCACTGCTGGGGAACGGATGGCGAACCGTGCCAACCACCTTGCCACCGTCGCTCTGGACGACCTTGGTGATGTCCTTCTCCATCGCATGACCGAAGGCATAGTCGGCGGTCAGGACGAACCAGTTCTTGCCCCCGGAAGCGAGTACCGACTTGGCCGTGCCATTGGCCAGGGCGTAGGAGTCATAGGTCCAGTGGATGTGGTTGGGCGAGCAGTATTCGTTGGTCAGGCTTGAGGCCGCCGCACCGGAGATCAGCGCCAGTTTGCCGGACTGTTCTACCACCTTGCTTGCCGCCAGCACGACCGAGGACGCCACCATCCCGGTGACCATGTCGACATTGCGCTCATCGACCCACTGACGCACGGTGTTGGCACCGACATCCGGCTTGTTAAGGTCGTCGGCGCTGAAGACCACGATTTTCTTGCCATTGACCTGACCGCCGAAATCTTCGACCGCCATGTTCAGCGCCTCCAGGCCGCCCGGGCCGGAAAGGTCACGGTAAGTACCGGACATGTCGGCCAGGTAACCAATGCGAATTTCATCGTCGCTGATCTGGGCCTGGGCAGCACCGGCGATCAGGCCGGAGGCGAGCATGGCGCAAGCAGTCTTTTGGAAAACCTTCATGTAGTTCACCCACTTTCCACAGTTATTGTTGTTGTAAAGGGCAAAGCGACCCCCGCCCGGCATGACTGACGCCACGCCGACGTAAACAGCACAGGGGTTAAACGGCGCTCAGACGCCGAGACAGCGGTTCAGCAGTTCCTGTTTCGCATCCAGCTCGGCAGCACTGATTTCCTCGACAATCTGGCCGTGATCCATCAGGTAATGACGATCGGCCAGCGGCGCCGCAAAACGGAAGTTCTGCTCCACCAGTACGATGGTCAGGCCCTTCTGCTTGAGCTTGATCAACACCTCGGCCAGCTTCTGCACGATGACAGGGGCCAGGCCTTCGGTGATCTCATCGAGCAGCAGCAGGTTGGCCCCGGTGCGCAGGATGCGCGCCATCGCCAGCATCTGTTGCTCGCCACCCGACAGGCGTGTGCCCTGGCTGAAACGGCGCTCATAAAGGTTGGGGAACATCGCGTAGATGTCGTCCAGGCTCATGCCATCGCTGCGCACCATTGGCGGCAGCAGCAGGTTTTCCTCGACGTTGAGGCTGGCAAAGATACCGCGCTCTTCAGGGCAATAACCGACCCCCAGACGCGGGATCAGGTGAGCGGCGATGCCGATGGTTTCGTTGCCATTGACCATGATCGAGCCGGTGCGGCGGCCGACCATGTTCATGATCGCGCGCAAGGTCGTCGAGCGCCCCGCGCCGTTGCGCCCCAACAAGGTGACCAGTTCACCCCGCCGTACCTGCATGTCGATGCCGTGCAGGATATGCGACTCGCCATAGAAGGCATGCAGGTCGCTGATACGCAGTTGCTCGAAATCCGGAACGTTCAGGCTGCTCATGCGTGGGCCTCCTCGAGGCAGACTGCTTCACTGCCCAGGTAGGCTTCACGCACCTGCGGATTTGCCGAAACACTGGCGTAGTCACCTTCAGCGAGGATCGAACCACGCGCCAGTACCGTAATGCGGTCGCACAACTGGCTGACCACATTGAGGTTGTGCTCCACCATCAGTACGGTGCGCCCTACTGCCGCGCGACGCACCAGGCCAATGACCATTTCAACGTCCTCGTGGCCCATGCCCTGGGTCGGCTCGTCGAGCAACAGCACGGTCGGGTCCAGCGCCAGCGTGGTCGCCAGCTCCAACGCGCGCTTGCGCCCATAGGGCAACTCGATGGTCAATGTGTCGGCATAGGGCAGCAGGTCGACGTCATCCAGCATCTGCAACGCACGCTCATTGAGGGCATCGAGGCTGCGCTCGGACTTCCAGAAATGAAACGAGTTGCGCAACTTGCGCTGCAGCGCTACCCGCACGTTTTCCACCACACTCATGTGGCCGAACACCGCCGATATCTGGAAAGAACGCACCAGACCAAGACGGGCGATTTCGTTGGGTTGCATGCCGGTGATCGGCTTGCCAAGGTAGTGGATCTCGCCACGGGTGGGCGTGAGGAACTTGGTGAGGAGGTTGAATACGGTGGTTTTGCCGGCCCCGTTAGGCCCGATCAGCGCGTGGATGTGTCCCTTCTGTACACGTAGATCTACCGAGTCGACCGCGGTGAAACCGCGAAATTCCTTGGTCAAGCCACGTGTTTCCAACACGAACTCTGGTGACATGTGTAGCCCTCTAACCTTGATTATTTTTATTGGTTATGGCGCTGCAGGTGTTCTTCCCTTTACGTAAACGCAAACACTAGACGAAGATTACCTTTACGTAAACGGTAATAACATGAAGAGCAGGAAGAAATTTTAACAGTGGCGAAATGTGACAAAAAATGTCGGGAAATGACGGGCAAAATCGGGATAAAACACTTTGCCCGTGCTGAAACGATACTTGGCTGTGATCTACGCCGTAGTTGGTTTTTCGCAGACGCGCAAACGACCTAGCTCGTTTTGCCAGACCAGTTGAACACGCCTGCCAGCGAGCCCCCTACTCCGACACCGAAGCCACCTGACAAATGGCGGTTTTCCAGGACGTATTTCTTCAAGCTCAGTTGATCCGCGTCATCCAGGCATAGCCCCGGGTTCTTGGCCAGCGCCACTTTCACAGCGCCGTACGTATCCCCAGCCAACACCACCTGCGTCGCCTTGCTCAAGCCCGGATTCCCGGCCAGGTTGAGCCGTACGCTCTGCAGCGGGTCTTTGGCCAGTAGCAACTGCACACCGTGCGCCAGCTTCGGATGCAGCGAAAGCATGATCTTCAGTGCCGCATCGGCATTCTTCAGCAACAGCTGCTGCTCGGCCTCGGTCAGTTCAGGGCGTTTGGCAAAGGCTTGCTTGATACTGCTGTCGCCATGTTCAAGCAGTTGCCGTTCTGCGCCACTCGCCAACGAAGGGTTGAGAATCAACGCCGCCACGACCGAGGTATCCTTGTCCTTGAGCAGCTGCAACTGCATGACCTCAGGCAGGGCCGGGTTGCTCGCCAGCCCTCGACGCACCTCAACCTCCGGGTCGCTCGCCAACAACTGCAGCAGCATCGGGCCTTTCACGCGACCGGCCAATTTGGCCCGCAGCTCCCTGGCAACCTGCCCGTCCTTGACCTGACGCACCAGCAGATCTTCTGGCGCGTTATCGTTCAGGCAGGCCAACGCGAGTAGTTCAACATCATAGAGCGGGCTGTTCTGTGCGATGTTGATACGCATCGTCAACAGCCGCTCAGGGCAGCGTGGGTTCTCGTAAACCGCCTTCACCACACTACGTTGCGAATCACCCGCCAGCTTCTCCAGTTGATCGTCCGGGCAATCGGGGTTGCTTGCCACTTCTTCACGTTTCACCTGATTGGGGTCTGCGGCCATCCTGATCATCTGCGCCACACTCAAGCCTTGATACTCGGACGCCGGGCGCAACTTGAGCTTCTCGAACAGCTCTTCATACTTACCAACCTGCTCGCGCAAGGTTTCCCGCAAAGGAATAGTGGACTGGATAGCCTCGGCCAAATGCGTTTGCGTCAGCGGGCTGCCAGCAATGAAGGCATTAGCCAGGGCTTCGTTGACCGCGTTCTCGATATCCGCACCACAGTAGTCACGGCACTGCTGGACAAGCTCAGGCAAGTCCAAGCCGTCCACCGGCTGGCGGGCCTTGCGCAGGTGAATCTTCAGAATATGTTCGCGCTCCACCGCGTTGGGGAAGCCGACGTAGAAAATCTCGTCGAAACGGCCTTTGCGCAACAACTCAGGTGGCAGTGCGCTGATGTCATTGGCGGTGGCAATGACGAACACCGCTCCAGTCTTCTCCTGCATCCAGGTCAGGAAGTAGCCCAGCAGCCGCGCAGTGACTTCCGAAGCATTGCCGCCGCCCATGCCGACAAAGGCCTTCTCCAGCTCATCGACCCAAAGAATGCACGGGCTGACCATCTCCGCCATGTTCAAGGCGCGACGCATGTTGTGCTCGCTTTCACCGACGTATTTCCCCAGCAGCGAGCCGATATCCAGGCGCAGCAGGGGCAATTGGAACAGGCTGGCAGCGACCCTGGCGGTCAGCGATTTACCGCAACCGGGCATGCCTGCAATCAGTACCCCTTTCGGTGCCTTGACCCCTTGCCGGGTGGCTTTGTCCAACTGCGACACAATGGCCGCACGTTGTGCCAGCCAGTGTTTGAGCTTCTCCAGCCCGCCGATGTCGTCCGGCGCTTCATCGACGCGAACCAACGCCAGTACACCGCTTTTGGCGATGATCTGTTCCTTCTCATGGAGCATAGTTTTCAACCCCTGCTCAGTCAGCACCGGCGTCTGCAGGCTGACTATCCGCAACAACCGGCCGATCTCGCTGGCGGTCAACCCGCTCAGTCCGGACACCGCCAGGTCAACCAGATCGCCTGGCAGGGTCAGTTGCCCACTGGCATCGGCCTGCGCCAGCAGCGCTTGAATGTCCTCGCGATCCGGCAGTGGAAGCGGCAACAAGGTGACTTGAGACTCGATCGAAGCAGGGATGCACACCGACTCGGACACCAGGATGACCGAACAACCGACGGCATGGCCCCGCTCGATTCGGTTGAGCAATTGTTTGAGGCGGGCAATCGCCAGGCGGTTGTTCTCCAGCGCAAGCCGCGCCCCCTTGATCAGAATCAGCGTCTGCTCCAGGTCTGCATCCAGCAACTGAAGCAGCGCATGCTCCAGCTCGGTAGTGCCAGAGTCCGGGTTGCTCAGCGGCTGTTTGTTCGTGAAGTCGACCCAGCCATGGCCCAGGTTCCACTCATGGATACGTTTGAGCCCGAGCCGCTCTTGAAGCGCGATCAGCAACTGATCGACACGGGCTTCTTCGGCGGAGTGGATGAAAATGGCGGGGGCACCGGCGCGCAACTGCGCTTCCAGTTGCGCCGAAAATACCGGTTTGTTCGTCATCGACATCACCTCAGTTGCACAACCCACCGACGAAATTCTTCACGCCATCGGCAAACGCCGACACCGCCTCCCTGATCCCCTCGCTGACTTTCCTGACGACCTTGCTGGCCACTTCGACAATCTTCCGGCCGCCCTTTTCAATGAGTGCGCCCACCGCCTTACCACCAAGACGCCCGGCAATACCGCCCAACATGCCACCCACGGCCACGCCCTGAGGGCCAAACGCTGCGCCTAGCGACATGCCCCACTGCGTGCCGAGCTCTGCGCCTTTTTCTTCGGCCATCTGCGCCAATGATCGCGCGGCCACCAGCGTGGTCTGTTCGATGGCATTAATGGCACTGTCGGCAAGGATGTCACCCTGCCCCAACTTGTACAGCGCCTTGGCCCGTTCAAGACCGGTATAGGTCGTTGCAGCAATCACCTCGACCGGCGTTTCAGCGGGCAGGCCCAGCCAACCGCGCTTGGCGGCCACCAGCACCCCGCCCGAAACGGCAACCTGTGCGCCGACGTGCTGGGCCGACTTCAGCGAGCTGTCGAAAAATGCCTGCAGGGCCTCGCTGGCCGGTGCGTTTTCCTCACCCCGCATCCAGTTCCAGGCCCGCTGGCCGAGAATGCGTGCACCGTGGCAGGAGGCATTCAGCGCCGCATTGAGCAGCGCCTGATTGTTGATCTCCTTGCTGACCGCCAGACGGGCGTTGTCGTCCCAAATACTTGGGCGCAGCGCTTCACTGGGCAGCGTGGTCTGGCGGATGTCCGGCTGCATCCCCGGCAACAGCGCAGCATTGGCCGAATGCAGCATCCCCTGCACCTGAGCGGCGTAGTCCGGCAGGTTAAGGTCGGGGTTACGCTGGGCGTCCTGCTCCAACTCCCTGGTCAGCCAGTTGGTCGCGCTTTTGCCCATGTCCAGGTGCTGCTGCAGCGTGGCCTTGTGCTGGTTTGTGCGGGTTACCGAATCAATGAGCACCTGCGCGACACGTTCAGCCTCAGCCTTGTTCGCCCACAGGTCTGGCTGCTGGTTGAACTCGTGCACCAGCCACTGCGCCAGCGGCATCTCATGACGGTGCTGATCATAGGAGCGGATGAACCGGCAGATCACCTCGATAGCCTTGGGTGCACTGCTCACGTCCGCGAATGCCGCATCGCTCAGAACATCCGCCTGCTGTTCGTAAACAGCATCGTCTTGAGGAGAATTTGCACAAACATTAGGCATGACGGGTCCTTGTGGCTGGCTCATGGCAGCGTGTCCTGAGGTTTTTTAAACGTGCGGGTATGGGAAAGGGGCCGTGGCAAGCAGGCATCACGGCCAGCGATCAGTCGAGGTTACGCTCCCAACTTTCTTGATCTTCGCGATCAAATTCATCCCACTCGGCGTCGTCGTCTTCGCTATCGTCGTCATCGGCGTGGTCGAACAGCGGGTTGGCTTCAGCCTCTACCGCGTCGAAGTCTTCATCGAACTCATGATCGAGCAGGTGATCGTGCTCGGGTTCGTGAATATCAATCTCGTCGTTCATGAAGGGTTCCTGCATTGAGCCAATACATCCAAGGCGCCTGTATAGGCGTGCTTGGCGTAATCGTCAATGGTCCGTTTCAGGAACCCCCGCGCTCAGGGTTTGATCTTCTTCAATTCGTTCAGCAAGCCCATCAGTTGGTCGAGTTTCTCTTCACCGAACTGACGCTGGATCTCCTGGTAGTTACGCTCCATCTGCTCGCTCATTTCCAGGAAGCACTGATGGCCCTGCACGGTCAGGCTGATGAAGATACGCCGCTGGTCTTCCGTGGATTTGCGCCGTGACACCAGGCCGTCACGCTCCAGGCGCTTGAGCACACCACTCATGCTTGGCTTGAGAATACACGCCAGGTGCGCGAGTTGATGGCTTTCAAGCTCGCCCTGCTGACGCAGGATACGGATGACCCGCCATTGCTGCTCGGTCAGGTCTTGTGCGTTCAGCGCCGGGCGGAAAAAGGACATGGTCGCTTCACGTGCCTGAAGCAACGTGAGGGTCAGGGAAGGTCTGGGAATAGCCATGATTGAGTTAAACAATGAATGAGGTGGCAGTTTAAGGGTGCCCCGAAGTTGCAGCAAGGGCACCTGCGAAAAATAAACATGTTAACAAAATACAAATTGTTACCCACTAGAACCTTGGCGACCTCCAGGGGCACTCCCCGGCTGGAACTGGCCTGCCAACCCGGAACACGCCTCGCCACGCCCCAGATAGATCAGCAGGAACGCACCAAGGCTGGCAACACCGGCAGCCGCCATGGCCAGGCACATCGGCAATGGCGTGCCATTGGCGAAGTAGCTGACCAGCGCACTGAAACCGGCGCCACAGGCAAACTGCCCAGACACCGCCAAACCAGCGGCGGCGCCAGCCTGCTGAGGGTACAGGGCCAATAGACGCGCCACGCTGTTGGCACCCAGTAGCCCGGTAACGCTTACATACACGAGGATGCACGTCGCCATTGCCGCCAGACCGGCCACCCCGGTGAAGCCGACCACAGCCAAGGCCACCCCCGAAAGCGCCGCCAACACCGCGCCTACGCCCAGCATCGGTAGCGTTCCCACCCGCGTGACCAGCCGTGCGTTGACGAAGGTCATGACGATGATTCCAGCGATGTTCATCCCGAACAGCCACGCGTAGTCACTTGGCGAGACGCCAAAATACTCCACATAGACGAACGGTGAGGCGGTGATGAAGGCAAACATCCCGCCAAAGGAAAACCCCATGCACAGCATGCAGCCCAAGGCCCGACGTTGCGTGCCAATGTGCCAGTAGGCAGCAAACGCAGCGCCCACTGAACGGCCACGGCGGCTGGCCGGGTGGGTTTCCGGGATCCAGCGCAGCGACGCCAACAGGCACAGCACCGAGAACAGCAGCAATGCGCCGAAGATACTGCGCCAACCACTCAGGCTCAGCAGCGCACTGCCCGCCAGCGGTGCCGCCAGGGTGGCGATCATGGTCACCAGGTGCATCAACGACAGCGCTCGCGCAGCCTGATTCAGCGGATACAGGTCCCTGACAATAGCCCTGGCCAGCACCGAGGCTGCGGCACCACCCAACGCCTGAAAGAAACGCCAGGCGATCAACTGCTCAACACTGGATGCGGCCATGCAGCCGACACTGGCCAGCAGGTACAGTGCCAGGCCGGCCAGCAGAATCGGGCGGCGACCAAAGCGGTCTGAAAGCGGCCCGTAAAACAACATGCCGATGCACAAACCGAGCAGAAAAACGCCGATGGTCATTTGCACCTGCGTCTGGCTGGCCGCCAGGCTATTGGCGATCTCCGGCAAGCTGGGCAGGTAGGTATCGATCGACAACGGGGCAAAGGCGACGAGCGCAGCCAGCAGCACAAGCAAGCGATCAGGACGGGCAACAGTAGTCATGGGCACACAGACACCGACGAACAGGGATGAGAACGTTAGCATATTAACTATGCTACTGAAGAGCCCTACCGTCTACCCGTCATGAAAAGTGCAATACATCACCCGGAAAAGCCATTTCCGCGCAGCCCTGCAGGCGCAACCATCGGCCAATAAAAAAGGCAGAGGCGCCATGCACTCCCTATCGCAAGCCCACCTGACGCTGCCGGTACTCGCCTGGCGTGATTTGCGCGTAACGCTGGAAAAACCGGCTGAAGTACGCCGGATCCTTGAAGCCCAGCTGATAACAGATCTCGTTGGCCGAACTGCCGGTAAACAACAACAGCCGCTTCGCCTCCTGCATGACCCGCTCCAACACCAAGCGCTTGGACGGCAAGTCAGCGATGCGTCGGCATACGTCATTGAGCCGCGCCTCGGTCACGCCGATGGCCGAAGCATAGGCCGACAGCGCCCAGTGCTCGCGGTAATGGCGCTCGATCAACTCATTGAAGCGGTGGAAGATCTGCAAGTCTTCGTGCCGAGCCGGTGTTGCCTCAAGCGAATTGGCGCACAGCCGCAGCAGGCTGATCATGATCAAGCGCGTCAGGCTCGACAGTGCCGAAGCGTGGCCGGGCAACGACTGACTGTTTTCTTCGCGCAATGTCTCGAACAGGAACTCCAGGCGACGCGCCTCGTCCTGGTACGGCCCCGACAGCCGACCGAGGGCCACGCAGGCAGCCGGCAAACGCGGCCCCGGAATCAAGCCGGGCTCTGCCTCCATCAGTTGCCAGACCAGTTGCTGGCGCACGGTCAGGACATGGCCATCGGCATCGGCCTCGGTGACAAACGAGTGCGGAATGGTCGGCGGCGTGAGGAAGAACATCGGCCCCGCCTCCACGTACTGCTGGTCATCCAGATAAACCCGCACCGTACCGCTCTTGACGTAGTGCACCTGAACAAAGCGGTCGTGCCGGTGCACCGGCATGTTGCGGCCGAAAAAGCCGGCGAGATTACCCAGCTTGTCGTAATGCACTTCGCTATCGCTGTACCGCTGGTCGTACACCTTGCCGATGTTGATGTTTGGAATCGGATGGCGATCTTTCATCGCGGGCTACTCATGCTGTTCTTGGTCGCCACGCTGGACCTGTTCGCACGTCACGCGGCGTTTGCCCATCGTACCACTGCCACGGTAAAGGCCGGCACGATGGCAAATATCTTGACGGTCGTTAACATATTAATTATAACGATAACACATTAACAAATAGACGCAGGGCAGCCCATGTCCTGCCCCTGCCAGGAGAAAAGCATGAGCCGTGCCCTGCATGACGTTGCGACCGGCACCTTGTTCGGCGTTGCACTGAACTATCAGGGGCTGCTGAATCAGCACCTCGCCGCCTTTAACGAGCCGCCCTACAAGCAACCGCCGGTCAAACCGGTGTTGTTCGTCAAGACCCCCAACACCCGTAACCAGCATGACCATGCAGTGGTTTACCCCCAAGGCATCGAGCACCTGCAACCAGGCCCCGCGCTGGGCGTGGTCATCGGCAAGGACGCCAGCCGCGTCAGTGTCGAAGACGCGCTGGACTATGTGGCCGGCTACACCATCGTCAACGAATTCAGCCTTCCGGAAGACAGCTACTACCGCCCTGCCGTCAAAGCCAAATGCCGTGATGGTTTCTGCTCGTTCGGCCCGGAGCTGGTGCCGACCTCGCAGGTCGCCAACCCTCAGACGCTCGACATCAAGCTCTGGGTCAACGGTGAACTGCGCCAGTCCAACAGCACCGCCAACTGTGTCCGCTCGGTGGCGCAGCTGATCGCCGAACTCAGCGAGTTCATGACCCTGCATGAAGGTGACCTGCTGATCACCGGCACCCCTGAAGGCCGTGTCGATGTACTGCCTGGCGACCGGGTCGAAGTCGAAATCAGCGGCCTGGGCCGCCTCGTTAACCACATCGTGGCCGAGTAAGAGGAGCCCTCATGAAACACGCCCGTATCCGCTTTGAAGACGAGGTTCACCTCGCCACGGTCGACGCCGACAACGTCCTGCACCTGGCCGATGGTCGCCGTATCAACGAAGACCAGGTCGAGTGGCTGCCACCGGCCACCGGCAGCATGTTCGCCCTGGGCCTGAACTATGCCGACCACGCCGCCGAGCTGGCTTTCGCACCGCCGACCGAGCCACTGGCCTTCATCAAGTCGCCCGGCACCTATACCGGCCATAAACAGACCACCTGGCGCCCGGACAACGTCGCCTACATGCACTACGAGTGCGAACTGGTAGCGGTGATCGGCAAACCGGCACGCAACGTCAAGCGCGAAGACGCCCTGGCGTACCTGGCCGGCTACACCGTGTGCAACGACTACGCGATCCGCGACTACCTCGAGAACTACTACCGCCCCAACCTGCGGGTGAAGAACCGTGACGCGACCACCCCGGTCGGCCCATGGATCGTCGATGTGGCGGACGTACCAGACCCAAGCAACCTGACACTGCGCACCTGGATCAACGGCGAGTTGAAACAGGAAGGCAGCACCCGGGACATGATTTTCGACATCCCCTACCTGATCGAATACTTCTCCAGCTTCATGACACTGCAGCCGGGCGACATGATCGCCACCGGCACACCTGAAGGCCTGGCCGATGTCGTGCCAGGCGATGAGGTGGTAGTTGAAGTCGAGGGCGTCGGTCGCCTGGTCAACCGCATTGTCAGTGAAGCTGACTTCTTCAAGAACAAAAAGGCTTGAACACCATGATCAAACACTGGATCAACGGCCGCGAGGTCGAGAGCAAAGACACCTTCGTCAACTACAACCCGGCCACCGGCGAGGCCATCGGTGAAGTCGCCAGTGGTGGTGCTGAAGAAGTCGCGCAGGCCGTTGCCGCCGCCAAGGAAGCGTTCCCGAAATGGGCCAACACCCCAGCCAAGGAACGTGCGCGGTTGATGCGCAAACTCGGCGAGCTGATCGAGCAGAACGTGCCACACCTGGCCGAACTGGAAACCCTGGATACCGGCCTGCCGATTCACCAGACCAAGAACGTGCTGATCCCGCGCGCCTCGCACAACTTCGATTTCTTCGCTGAAGTCTGCACCCGCATGGACGGTCACACCTATCCGGTCGACGACCAGATGCTCAACTACACCCTGTACCAGCCAGTGGGTGTATGCGGCCTGGTGTCGCCGTGGAACGTGCCGTTCATGACCGCCACCTGGAAGACGGCGCCGTGCCTGGCACTGGGCAACACCGCCGTCCTGAAGATGAGCGAACTGTCGCCACTGACCGCCAACGAGCTGGGTCGCCTGGCCGTTGAAGCCGGCATTCCCAACGGCGTGCTGAACGTGATCCAGGGCTACGGTGCCACCGCAGGCGACGCCCTGGTTCGTCACCCGGATGTGCGCGCCATCTCCTTCACCGGCGGCACCGCCACCGGCAAGAAGATCATGCAGACCGCCGGTTTGAAGAAGTACTCCATGGAGCTGGGCGGCAAGTCGCCGGTGCTGATTTTTGAAGATGCCGACCTTGAGCGCGCACTGGATGCGGCACTGTTCACCATCTTCTCGCTGAACGGCGAGCGCTGCACCGCGGGCAGCCGGATCTTCATCCAGGAAAGCGTGTACCCGCAATTCGTTGCCGAGTTCGCCGCCCGTGCCAAGCGCCTGATTGTCGGCGACCCGCAAGACCCGAAAACCCAAGTAGGCTCGATGATCACTCAAGCCCACTACGACAAGGTCACCGGCTACATCAAGATCGGTATCGAAGAAGGCGCCACCCTGCTCGCCGGTGGCCTGGAGCGCCCGGCCAACCTGCCGGCGCACCTGAGCCGCGGCCAGTTCATCCAGCCGACGGTATTCGCGGACGTGAACAACAAGATGCGCATCGCCCAGGAAGAGATCTTCGGCCCTGTGGTCTGCCTGATCCCGTTCAAGGACGAGGCCGAAGCACTGCAACTGGCCAACGACACCGAGTACGGCCTGGCCTCCTACATCTGGACCCAGGACATCGGCAAGGCCCACCGCCTGGCGCGTGGCATCGAAGCGGGCATGGTCTTCATCAACAGCCAGAACGTGCGTGACCTGCGCCAGCCGTTCGGCGGCGTGAAGGGTTCCGGTACCGGGCGTGAAGGCGGCCAGTACAGCTTCGAAGTGTTCGCCGAGATCAAGAACGTGTGCATTTCCATGGGCAGCCACCACATTCCACGCTGGGGCGTCTGATACCTGCACGGGAGCCGCCGTTGTTGGCGATAACGACAGCACCCTGTATAGGGTGAGCACCGCGTCGGCAAGGCCGGCTCCTACAACGCACAACAAGAACAATTTTCAGGAGTTTCATCATGGGCGAAGTCGTCCTGGCAGCCAAAGTCTGTCATGTGCCATCGATGTACCTTTCCGAACTGCCGGGCAAACACCATGGCTGCCGTGAAGCCGCCATCGCCGGCCACAAGGAAATTGGCCGCCGCGCACGCGAACTGGGCGCCGATACCGCCGTCGTGTTCGATGTGCACTGGCTGGTCAACAGTGCCTACCACGTCAACTGTGGCGAACACTTCAAGGGTATCTACACCAGCAACGAGCTGCCGCATTTCATCAAGGACATGCACTTTGAGTACCCCGGCTGCCCGGAACTGGGTGAACTGATCGCCGCCGAGGCAAATGCCACCGACGTGCGCACCCTGGCCCACAACATTCCAAGCCTGGAGCTGGAGTACGGCACCCTGGTGCCCATGCGCTACATGCACATGGACGTTCCGGACGAACAGAAATTCAACGTCGTTTCGGTTGCGGCCTGGTGCGCCTGGCATCGCCTGGAAGACAGCTTCACATTCGGCGCCGCCGTACGCCGGGCCATTGAAAAGAGCGACCGTAAGGTACTGGTGCTGGCCTCCGGCTCGTTGTCACACCGTTTCTCGGACGACCGCAACGCTGAAGCGAACATCCACAACTGGACCCGCGAGTTCGACAAGCAGATGGACATGCGCGTGGTCGAACTGTGGAAGCAAGGCCGCTTCAAGGAGTTCTGCGCCATGCTCCCGGACTACGCCGCGCACTGCTTTGGCGAAGGCGGCATGCATGACACCGCGATGCTCCTGGGCCTGCTCGGTGGTGCCGACTACAACAAGCCTGTCGAGGTGCTCACCGAGCCGTTCGGCAGCTCTGGTACCGGCCAAATCAACGCCATCTTCCCGGTTTAACGTAGCGCAAGCCTTGAGCAACAGGCTCAAGGCTGCCCGGCGCAGAGGAGTTCCCATGCCGCATTTCATTGCCGAGTACACCGACAACCTCGAAGAGCAGGCTGACCTGCCCGGCCTGTTCGAGAAGGTTCATGCCACCTTGGGCGCCAGTGGCGTGTTCCCACTGGGCGGCATCCGCAGCCGTGCCGTTCGCCTGGACACCTGGCGCATGGCCGATGGCAAGCATGACTATGCCTTCGTGCACATGACCCTGAAAGTCGGCCATGGCCGGGACCTGGCCACCCGCCAGCGTGTCGCCGAAGCCCTGTTCGAGGTGATCAAGGCGCACTTTGCGCCCCTGCAGGCCGAACGCCTGCTGGCCTTGTCCTTCGAGATGATCGAGCTACACGAGGTCCTGAACTTCAAGGAAAACAACGTCCACGCGTTCCTCAAATCACAAGGCAACTGACCTCGTTGCCTTTACCCCTGATCTCTCTAATAAAAAGCACAAGATCATGAACACAGCCCATAGCGTTCAAGGCATCACCGCCGCTACCCAGGACCGTACCCACAGCATCGTCACCTGGCGACTGATGCCCCTGCTGCTGATTTGTTACCTGTTTGCCCACCTCGACCGCATCAACATTGGCTTCGCCAAGATGCAGATGAGCACCGACCTGCACTTCAGCGATACCGTCTACGGTTTCGGCGCAGGCCTTTTCTTTGTCGCCTACGCACTGTTCGGCGTACCCAGCAACATGGCCCTGGACCGGGTTGGCCCGCGCCGCTGGATCGCCACCCTGATGGTGGTCTGGGGCATGCTCTCCACCGGCATGCTGTGGATCGACAGCGCGAGCGGGTTCTACGTACTGCGCTTCCTGCTGGGTGTAGCCGAAGCAGGCTTCTTCCCCGGCATCCTGGTCTTTCTCAACCGTTGGTACCCGGCCGGGCGCCGTGCGCAGGTCACCGCCTTGTTCGCCATTGCCGTACCGATGGCCGGGGTGATTGGCGGCCCGCTGTCGGGCGGTATCCTCGAGCGTTTCCATGAGTTTGCCGGGCTGCGTGGCTGGCAGTGGATGTTCCTGATCGAAGGCGCGCCTGTCGTACTGCTGGGCCTGATCGTACTCAAGTGCCTGCCTGACAGTTTCGAGACCGTGAACTGGCTGTCCGACGAGCAGAAACGTCAGTTGCGCGAACAGCTCAGCCATGAAGAGCAACGCAAGTCCATCACCTCGTTCTCCGGCATCCTCAAGGACTCGCAGGTCTGGCTACTGGTCGCCGTGTACTTCGCAGTGATGCTGGCGGTCAACACGCTGGCGTTCTGGATGCCCACCCTGATTCACGGCGCCGGCATCGGCAGCGACGGCAAGGTCGGCCTGCTCAGCGCCGTGCCCTACCTGTTCGGCTGCCTGTTCATGATCGCCTGCGGACGCTCTTCGGATCGTCACCGGGAGCGCCGCTGGCACCTGTGCGTACCGCTACTGATGTCGGCACTGGGGATCGCAGTCGCCGGCCTGGCACCCACCAATCCGGTCATGGTGCTCAGTGGCCTGGTTGTCGCCGGTATGGGGGCCAGTGCCGCCTTACCGATGTTCTGGCAGTTGCCACCGGCATTTCTTTCCAACAGTACCCAGGCGGCCGGCATCGCCCTGATCAGTTCGTTCGGCAGCATCGCCTCGTTTCTTGCGCCTTACCTGATCGGCTGGATGCGCGACACCACGCACAGCGCCAGCCTGGCCTTGTATGTACTGGCGTTGTTCATCGCTCTGGGCGGTTTCCTGGTGCTGCGCACCCGGGCTGCCATCGTTAATCCACAGTAAGAGAGCCTTTTCCATGCTTGACCACAGCCTGATTCTGCAAGCCGCTGCCCAACTCGACCGTGCTGAACGCTCGCGCGAACAAGTCCGCCAGTTCTCGCTCGAACACCCGGCCATCACCATCGAAGACGCCTATGCCATCCAGCGCGCCTGGGTAGCGCAGAAGATCAAGGACGGTCGCAAGCTGGTCGGGCACAAAATCGGCCTGACCTCACGGGCCATGCAAGTGTCCTCGAACATCACCGAACCGGACTACGGCGCCCTGCTCGATGACATGATGTTCGAAGAAGGCAGTGACATTCCCTTCGACCGCTTCATCGTGCCTCGGGTCGAGGTGGAGCTCGCGTTCATCCTCGGTAAACCGCTCAAAGGCCCGAACGTCAGCGTGTTCGACGTGCTCGACGCCACCGAGTGGGTAATCCCGGCGCTGGAAATCATCGACGCGCGCATTCAACAGATCGACCCGCAGACCAAGGCCACCCGCAAGGTCTTCGACACTATCTCCGATAACGCCGCCAACGCCGGCGTGGTCATGGGCGGACGGGCCGTGCGCCCGACCGAGATCGACCTGCGCAAGGTACCTGCCGTGCTCTACCGCAATGGCGTGATCGAAGAGTCCGGCGTATCTGCGGCCGTACTCAACCACCCGGCCAAGGGCGTGGCATGGCTGGCAAACAAACTGGCGCCGTATGACGTCACCCTGGAAGCCGGTCAGATCATTCTTGGCGGCTCATTCACCCGTCCGGTTGCGGCCAACCCGGGCGATACCTTCCATGTCGACTACGACATGCTCGGCTCCATCGCTTGCCGTTTTGTCTGAGGAGCAGCCCATGGACATGCCCATCAATACCTTCAAGCAACGCCTGAAAAGTGGCGAAGCCCAGATCGGCCTGTGGCTCGGCCTGGCCGATGCCTATTGCGCGGAGCTCGCGGCCAATGCCGGTTTCGACTGGTTGCTGATCGATGGCGAACACGCCCCGAATGACCTGCGCGGCATGCTCGGCCAGTTGCAAGCCGTGGCGCCCTACCCGAGCCAACCGATCATTCGCCCGGTGATCGGCGATACCGCCCTGATCAAGCAGGTGCTGGACATCGGTGCCCAGACCTTGCTGGTGCCCATGGTCGAAAGCGCCGAGCAGGCGCGCGAACTGGTCCGCGCCATCCACTACCCGCCGCAGGGGGTTCGCGGGGTTGGCAGCGCCCTGGCCCGCGCCTCGCGCTGGAACAGCATTCCCGGCTACCTGGATCACGCCGACCAGCAGATGTGCCTGCTGGTGCAGATCGAAAATCGTGAAGGCCTGGCCAACCTGGACGCCATCGCAGCGGTCGACGGCGTCGACGGCGTGTTCATCGGCCCGGCCGACCTCAGTGCCTCACTGGGCCATCGTGGCAACCCTGGCCACCCCGAAGTCCAGGCGGCCATCGAAGACGCCATCGTACGGATCCAGCAGGCTGGCAAAGCAGCCGGCATTCTCAGCGCTGACGAGGCACTCGCCCGGCGCTACATCGAACTGGGCGCAGCCTTCGTCGCCGTCGGTGTCGACACCACCGTGCTGATGCGTGGCCTGCAGGCCCTGGCCGGCAAATTCAAAGGCTGCGCCGCGCCCACCAGCGCGGGCGGCAGCGTCTACTAACGGCTGAGCATGACCATGACACTCAACGACTTGAAACTGCTACGCGAGCACGCCTACGTCAACGGCCAATGGCTTGAGGCGGACGACCATGCCCGCTTCAGCGTGAGCAACCCGGCCAACGGCGAAATCATCGCCACCGTCAGCTCCCTCGGCCAGGCCGAAACTGCCCGCGCCATCGACGCCGCTCATGCGGCCCTGCCAGCCTGGCGCGACAAAACCGCTAAAGAGCGCAGCGCAATTCTGCGTAAATGGTTCGAGCTGATCATGGCCAACCAGGAAGACCTGGCGCGCCTGCTGAGCTGGGAACAGGGTAAGCCGCTGGCAGAAAGCCGTGGCGAAATTGCCTATGGCGCCAGCTTTATCGAATGGTTCGCCGAAGAGGCCAAACGGGTCTATGGCGACGTCATTCCTCACGACAAGCCAGGCCGTCGCCTGCTGGTCATCAAGCAGCCGATTGGCGTCGTCGCCGCGATTACCCCGTGGAACTTCCCCAACGCCATGATCACCCGCAAGGTCGGCCCGGCCTTGGCGGCAGGCTGCACCGTTATCGTCAAACCGGCCTCGGAAACCCCATTGTCGGCACTGGCGCTAGCCGAGTTGGGCGAGCGTGCCGGTATTCCTGCAGGCGTGCTTAATATTGTGCCTGGCACCCGCTCGCGCGAGATCGGAGCGGAGCTGACCGGTAACCCGCTGGTGCAGAAGCTCTCGTTCACCGGCTCGACCGGTATCGGCAAGCTGTTGATGGCGCAATGCGCTGAAACCATCAAGAAAGTCAGCCTGGAACTGGGCGGCAATGCGCCCTTTATCGTCTTTGACGATGCCGACCTGGATGCGGCTGTTGAAGGCGTGATTGGCTCCAAGTTCCGCAACACCGGGCAAACCTGCGTCTGCACCAACCGTATTCTGGTGCAGAACAGCATCTACGAGGCCTTCAGCGAACGCCTCGCCAGCGCCGTCAAGGCGCTCAAGGTTGGCAGTGCCGATACCGACGGCGTCCAGCAAGGCCCCTTGATCAATGCCAAGGCGGTGGCCAAGGTCGAAGAACACATCAACGATGCGCTGGGCAAAGGCGCGACGCTGCTCGCCGGCGGCAAGCCCCATGCCTTGGGCGGCAACTTCTTCGAGCCTACCGTGCTGGGCGATGTAACCCCGCAGATGCTGGTGGCCCGTGACGAAACCTTCGGGCCACTGGCACCGATCTTCCGCTTCGACACCGAAGCAGAAGCCATCGCTATGGCCAACGACACCGAGTTCGGCCTGGCCTCCTACCTCTATACCCGCGACCTCGGTCGTGCCTGGCGCGTCAGCGAGGCGCTGGAATATGGCATGGTCGGCGTCAACGAAGGGCTGATCTCTACCGAAGTGGCCCCCTTCGGCGGCATCAAGCAATCCGGCCTGGGCCGCGAAGGCTCCAAGTACGGCATTGATGACTACATCGAGCAAAAGTACATGTGCCTGGGTATCAAGTAACGGCCAGGTCCATTGACCAACACGGCCTGCTGAGCAGGCCGTGTTTCTGCTAAACCCCGCTCGCGTCAGCCCACCACCTTGATGTCGAAATGGCGTTTCTTGCCCAGGCTCACCCGCCATTGGCTGGCCTGCCGGTCCATTTCCCGCTCAGCCGACTCAACCAGCTCCCCATCCAGCCGCAGCCCACGCCCCTCAGCCAGACGACGTGCCGCTGAGCGTGATGCCTGCAAGCCCGTCTCGACCAGCAACTCGGCCAGGCTGATACCGGCCTGCACCTGGGCGCGCGAAATATTCAGCGTGGTCAGCTCCGCCGCCTCACCGTGGGCAAATACAGCGGTTGCCGCCGCATGGGCTTGCTGTGCCGCCGCCTCGCCATGGGCCAGCGCCGTGGCGTGGTCAGCCAATACGCACTTCGCCTGATTCAACGCGGCACCGCCCTGCGCCGTGAGCGCCTGAATCTCCTCCAGCGGCAGCTCGGTGAACAGCGCCAGGAAGCGCCCGACATCGCGGTCATCACAGTTGCGCCAGAACTGCCAGAAATCGAACGGTGCCAGGCGGCTACCGTCCAACCACACCGCGCCACTGACCGACTTGCCCATTTTCTTGCCATCGCTGCTGGTCAACAGCGGCATGGTCAGGCCAAACAGCTGGCGGTTGTCGCGACGGCGCCCCAGTTCCACACCATTGATGATGTTGGCCCACTGGTCAGCACCGCCCAGTTGCACAGTGCAATCGTACTGGCGCGCCAGCTCGGTAAAGTCGTGGGCCTGCAGCAGGGTGTAGCCGAACTCAAGAAACGACAATGAATGCTCGCGCTCCAGGCGCTGGCGAACCGCGTCGAAGGTCAGCAAACGGTTGATGGAGAAGTAGCGCCCCACCTGATCCAGAAACTGCAGGTAACCGATGCCATCGAGCCATTGCGCGTTATCGACGACAACACCAGCGCCCTCTCCCAGGTTCAGGTAACGGCCAAAAGTGCGGGTAATGCCAGCGATATTGGCCTGGATCTGCGCTTCGCTGAGGATCGGCCGGCTCTCGTCACGAAAGCTCGGGTCACCGATACGGGTCGTGGCGCCACCGATCAACAGAATCGGCCGGTGCCCGGCCTTCTGTAGCCAGCGCATCAGCATCAGGCCTTGCAGGTGGCCTACGTGCAGGCTGTCGGCGGTGGCATCAAAGCCGAGGTAGATCGTTCTTGACCCCGTGGCCAAGTGCGTGCGCAAGGCTTCCAGGTCGGTACTCTGGTGAATAAAGCCCCGCGCCTGCAGGTGGTCGATCAAACGGTCTTGGGTGTCGTTCATTGCTGTCTCCAGGGGTAAGGCCCGAGGAGAAGGGAGCACTATCCGATTCGCCTCAGGCGGATCGGGTGCACGCAGCAACTACCGCCTCATGGGGTGAGCGGGTAGCCGTAATAGTCGCTGCGACAGGTCATTAATGTATTCATGAAACGATCATCCGAAATGCAAGGGCTGCCGTCAAGCGGCCCGGCCTGAAACGCCTGCGCTGGCAGGCCGGATCAAAGCCGTCGGCACGCAGAGTCAAGACACCTACCGCTCGTTAGGAACTTAATAGGCCCCAGGGGACAGTGCTTGCGAAAAGCCCTGCCGTCGTGCCAATTCAACCGTTCAGGCTGCGCCATGATCACTATCGAAACGCCTACGTACTACTCGGCTACCAAGAAATACAACCTCAGTTTCCCGACGCTGGAAAGTGACATTGAAGCGGACGTCGTCGTGATTGGCGGCGGTTTCTCCGGCATCAACACTGCGCTGGAACTGGCCGAAAAAGGCATCACCAACGTTGTGGTGCTGGAGGCACGCTACCTGGGCTTTGGCGGTACGGGCCGCAATGGCGGGCAGATCATGGCCGGGATCGGGCACGACCTGGAGAAGATCAAGAGCAGTGTCGGCGAGCAAGGCCTGCGCGAGATCTTCGAGATCAGCGAACTGGGCGCCGGGATCATCAAGGACCGTATTGCCAAGTACGCCATCGACGCAGACTTCTGCCACGGCTATGGCTACATGGGCTTCAACGCCCGCCAGGAAAAAACCCTGCGCGCCTGGGAGAAAGACTTCAAATCGATCAACAGCAAGGACGAAATCCGCTTCCTGGCCGGCGCCGAGGTCAAGCAGATCATCGGCTCGGACGCCTACAGCAGCGCCCTGCTGCACATGGGCGGCGGCCATGTGCACTCGCTGAACCTGCTGCTCGGTGAGGCCAAAGCGCTGGTCGGCCTGGGCGCACGTATTTTCGAACATAGCCCGGCCCTGGAAGTGAGCTACGGCGAGCAGATCACCGTGCGTACCGGGCGCGGCTCGGTGAAAGCGCGCAAGCTGCTGTGGGCCTGCGACAGCTTCCTCAACAAGCTGGAGCCAGAGTTGCACGCACGCACCATCAACACCTACGCATTCCAACTGATGACCGAGCCGCTGTCCGACGAATTGATCCGGCGCATCAGCCCGATCCGCGGTGCCTACAGCGATATTCGCCCAGTCATCGACTACTACCGGGTCACCAATGAGAACCGCCTGCTGTTCGGTGCCGCCACACCATTCATCGAACACATCCCCAAGGACCTGAAGGCCTGGAACCGCAACCTGATGCTGAAGATCTTCCCGTACCTGAAGGACGTGCAGATCGACCTGGCCTGGGGCGGCCCAATGGCCACCGGCGCCAACCTGTTCCCGCAGATCGGCACACTCAGCGGCCGCCCGAATGCGTTCTATGTACAAGGCTACTCGGGCTTCGGCGTCACCCCGAGCCACATCATTTGCAAAATCCTCGCCGAGGGCATGAGCGAAGGTTCATCGCGTTACGACCTGATCAGCTCGGTCAAACACGCCCAGATCCTCGGCAAAGACCACATTCGCCCCCTGCTGCTGACGGCCGGCAAAAGCCTGCATCAGCTGTCCGGCTACTTCAACGGCCGGCGTTGAAACCCCTTATCGTTCACTCACTGGAGCACTGCCATGACCCTTACAACTGTACAGAACAACATTGCGCTGTCCGAACTCGACGCCTGGGGCACCGTTGCCGACCTGGGTTCCGAGATTCTGGAAGGCGAAGTCAAAGCCTTCGGCAAAATGACCTTCGGTGCACCGACCGATCCGGTCAGCAGCGCCTACTTCGGCACGACCCAAGGCAAGTTCCGCATGGTCTACCCATTCAACGAACAGGCCGTGGTCGTCACCGGCGAAGTGCTGCTCACTGATGAGTCCACCGGCCAGAGCACGCGCTACAAAGCCGGCGACAGCTGGTTCGTGACCAAGGGCACGCCGGTGCTCTGGGAAGTCGTCAGCGAGAGCTTTGTGAAGCACTACTTCGCGGTCGTCTGACCCGTCTCAAGGCTCCCCTTCACCAACAAACCCTCGCTTCTCAGCGGGGGTTTGTTTTTTCCAGCCAACGTAGCCGCTTTCAAAGCCTGCGGCACCCCTTTGTGGGAGTTGGCTTGCCAACGATGCAAGCACCGCGCATTCACTGCCGTACCGGCTCACCCAATGACACTACCGACCGAAAGGTAGGTAGTGCGCACCGAGCTTGCCGACGACATACGGACGTCCTGGGTAAACGTGCTATCGAGTGATCAGGTTATCGGTTACGCCGTGCCGGCCATAGCAGCGCTGAGTACGTGAGCACGAAAATCTTTCGGCGATTGTTCGAACTGCTTCTTGAACGAGCGGCTGAAGTGCGCCGAGTCGGTAAACCCCCATTTGTAGGCAATGGCGGTAATCGATTCAGTCTTCAGGAACGGGTTGGAAAGGTCGTCGGCACTGCGTTTGAGGCGGGCACGCTGAATGTAGCGGCAAACGCTGTCGCCCTCCTCCTCAAACAGACGGTAGAGGTGGCGCACCGAAATGTTCAAGCGACTGGCCAGGCTTGCCGGGCTCAAGCCTGGCTGGGTCAGTGATTCATCGATCACCTTCTGCACGTAGCTGCGCAGGTTGACACCATTGACGGTCAACGAAGTGCTACTGGCGTCGGCGCGCTCGAAACCCGGGCTGAGCAATGAAATAAAGGCACTCTGCAGCGCATCACCTTGCGCATTGGCCGAGGAGTGCTCATCGGTGTCCTTGCACAGCTCATCCATCAACACATGCAACATGCGGCCACACGCGTTACTGGAGGAAATTTTGCCAAAGGTCTCGCCCTGGCCTTTCAGGTGCTTGCGCACCTCAGTGCGCGACAACGACAACGAGGTGTGTTCAATCAAACCGAACGGGGTGATTTCGCAGGGGCCGACAGAGTCCATCAAGAGCATCTCACCCGGCGCAAGCTGGATTTTGACGCCCCCCTGAGTGATTTGCGAATAACCGGTACGCTGGCTGACCAGGAAACAATGCTGGTCATCGTCACGGTCAGGGTTGTCACCAAAGCGCTTGATGTTGCCCGCATTGGTTCGCAGGTTGGACAGTTGCAGACCAGCCCGCAGGCTGGTCGATATTTCACCGATGAACAACGACCGGTTAAACGCCAACTCGGTCTCGAAACGGCCACAGACACTTTGCATGGCTGTGGTCCAACGCTCCAGTCTGTTGCCATCAAGCTGGGGGATGCTCATGAATACCTCCACACGCGAACTTATTTTTATGACTCAATTGTTAACATGTTACCAATGAGCGCACAACCATAATCCATCACGCAATGTGGAGCAGTATTCATGCCACCCTTTGGCTAACGTGCCAGTAACACGCGTTGCAGAGCCGTCAGCGTATGCTCGAGCAGCACTTTCTGTTCGCTGCTGAATTTTACGTAGCGACGAAAGGCAGGCATACGGTTGACGACTTCGCTGCCCCCCATGTGTTCCAGAGTAACCGTCCAGCCATTGAGCGCGTATTCGATGCTCAGGTGCTTGAAATCCAGCGGCATCAGCGCCGCGCTGAGCCTGGCGTCGCCCAGCAGCCGCTTCGACACGGCCTCGAACAGCGTCCGGTCGCCGCTACGGTAGCGGCAACGAATACCGGTACGCTTGAGCGAGCCAGTATGGTGCAGATCAAAGTGGACGTTGCCCTGTTCAAAGGCAGGCACCTGGAGACGGAACTCGGTCATGACCAGATGCATCAGCAACTGCGCTTGAGTACGCTCGCTGACCTGCACGCGCAGCCCCGCCGCCCCCAGATCGAACTCGGCACGCCCCGTCTCCACCAGGTGGAAACGGTGTATTCCCAGGTTACGCCGCAGCAACTCCAGGGTGACCCCAGGCCGATAACCGGCCGGGGCCCGCTGGGCGCTGAACAGGTCAAACAGCTTTGCTAGCATGATGGACATGACCGCTAACGTGAATGCCAGGCTCGTTGGCGAACTCCACCGCCAGGACGTCTTCGACCCGTGCCGGGGCAAACGGGTTGACCTTCTGCACACACAGTGTCCAGAACAGCGCATAGGCTGCCGTGGCCGCCAGCATGATGCCGAATGGAACGTAGATGTCGGCGGGGTTCATGCCCGGTGGGGTAATGAACCACATCCCCAGCAGGATACCGACACTGGAGAGGATCTGTGGCAGCGGGAAGAGCGGCGAGCGGTAGGCACGTGGCAGGTCAGGACGGCGAATGCGCAGGATGACCACCGACAGGGTCACCAGCAGGTAGGCCGTACTCCAGGCGCAGACCGCAGCCAGTACCAAGTGCAGGATGTTGTCTGCGTTACCCCCCAGGTACCAGGCGTGCAGGCAAGGAATCAGTACCGCGACGAGGATGCACAGCAGCGGCGTCTTGAAGCGCGGATGCAGGTAGGTGAACACCTTGGGCAATGCACCGTCCACCGCCATGCCGTAGAGAATCCGCGGTACGCCGGCCATCAGGGTATTGATGGTCGCAGCGCCGGCGAACAGGAAGCCGATACCCAGCCACAGCGGGCCAATGTCACCCATGACCTGGGCCGCAAACTTCGGAATGGCCATCGGCGTGTCCAACAGGTGCAGCCCGGTGGCCGGATCAAGCACGATGTTCTCGACCTGACGCTTCATTGCCGCGCCATAAATGAACATGCACGACGCCACACCCAGCAACCCCAGGGCCATGGCCTTGGGCATCACCGAGGCAGACCTGCGCAGGTCCGGGGCTAGCGGCGTAACGAACTCGCAGCCGACAAACATGAACATGGCCATGCCAACCAGCGACAGGATGGTGATCAGGTCGGTGCCCACCAACGACTCACCGAACAGGCCGTCCAACTCTACTGCCGGCGCAGAGATCAGGCCAAGCACGCCAAACACCATCAGGGTGGTCCACATACCGAAGGTCAGGATGATCTCCGCACGACCGAAGGCGCTGACGCCAAAGGCATTGAGAATGCCGAACACGATCACGAACGCCACACCCAGCAACCACGAGCCACCGGCGGATTCGGCCAGGGTATTGAGGTGCTCAAAGTTCACCAGGGCCATGACCCCTGAGAGGATGGTCTCGGCGGTACCGGCGAAGACATGGACGATCAGGTAGGCTGAAAGCGTACCGGTAATGGCGAAAAAGCGCCCCATGCCGCAGTTGATATAGTCGTAGACCGAGCCGGTGGTTGGCAGGATCGAGGCTGCTTCGGCAAAGGTCGTCGACTGAGCCAGCATCATGACAGCGGCAATCACCATGGCCACCGCGAAGGCACTGCCACCAATCCCGAACCCCATGGTTGCGGTCAGGATGACCGGGCTGGCCATGATCAGACCAACCGTACTGGCCAGTGCCGTGGGAAATCCGACGGTGCCGCGATTCAGATGCTCGGTGAGCTTTTTATTGATTGACATCTGGATAATGCCCTGACTTCAGTGTGTGACATAAATGGCGACAAAACCCGTCAACCTGCAAGGCCCCTTCCAGGTGCGGGTTGTCACCGTGTACGTCCACTGTGCGCTTCGCCTCCGCCCATCGTCTTGCCCGAGGCTGCCGTCGTCTTTGTTGCAGCCTGCCACATATGAAGGTCGAGCGCTTGCCTGCAACCGACCTCGCCGGTTTTACTGCCGGTGCAACATGGCCTGGATCTGCTGGGTGGCCTGGCGGGTACTTTCGGCAAGCTTCTTCACTTCATCGGCGACCACCGAAAAGCCGCGCCCCACCTCACCGGCACGTGCCGCTTCAATCGCAGCATTCAAGGCCAGCAGGTTGGTCTGCTCGGCGATGCTCTTGATGACCCCGACAACAGTCGCGATCTGCGCGTAAGTCGCCTGATTCTGGGTCAGCATCTGTTCGTGACTGGCCTGTGCACTGCGCTCGTCACTGATGTCGCGCACCGCGCCCAACACACGGGTCAGCACGCCCTGTTCATCACGTACCGCACGACCACGCTCACGGCACCAGATAAAACCGCGGGTCTTGTGCTGCATCCGGTACTCGAACACATACTCACCGCTACCACCGGGTTTGAGGATCTCCCGGTCGAAAACCGCCATGATCTCAGCCAGGTCGTCCGGGTGCGTGATACTGACCTGCGCGTCCCAACCATCGGGCAACTCCTGCGGCAGGTAGCCCATCAGTGCACGGAACGGGTTAGAGATACGCATTGAGCTGGAAGGATGGCGCACATCGCCATGGGCGACCGAGATGTCCCAAGTGCCTTCGGTGAGGGTCGACTGCAACAACGCCCAGATCTGTGCCTGTTGAACAAGCGCCTGGGTCTCGTGCTGTTGATCCAGTAACGCGGCCTGCAGCGCCTCGCAACGCTGTTGCAGAAGCGTCTGCTGCGCCTGTGCGCTCTGCAGATGGTGTTGTTCCTGATCGAGCCGGGTGGCCAGTTCTGCCGCAGTGGCCTGCGCCTGCGCCAACTGCTGGCCGACCTGTTGGCGCTCGACGCCAAGGGTTTCCAGCGTCGCCCGCAACTGCGGATGGCTGGCCAGCAGCGGCGCCTGATGCGCCGCACCGGGCTGGCCGGCAATTATTTGCAGCAAGACCTCAGTCAACTCACCTGCCCAGTGATTGCGTTTGAAAAACATCAGCGCACCGTTTGGCTATCCAGTCGGGGGGATAGTGAGTTGACCGTATTCCCAGATCGCCGTCTTGCGCCGCCGTGCCAAGGTAGTTGTTCGCCGCTGCCAGGGCGTCAGCGCTTGATCACCGCCTTGAGCACAGTCTTGAAGGTTTCGATCTGCTCTTCGCTGAACTGACCAAACACCTTGTCCTGCTGTTCACGGGCAATCGCCCACAGGGCTTCGGTTTCTTCTATACCCTTACCCGTCAACACAACCCGCTCATGGTCATCGGACACCAGCCCTTTGCGCTTGAGGTTGGCAACAGCCTCGACGATCTCGCGCTCGGGCATCGCCACTTCGCGCTGCAGGTCAGCAAGGCCCAGCCCCGCATCGTTCTCCAGCACCATCAGCATGCGCGCCTCACTGGTGCGCAAGCCGGTAGACAGTTGCCGAGGCTGGTAGCTGGTCTGATAGGCCCGCAAGGCCTGAGTCATCAGGTAGTACAGGTTATGGCTCAGACGGCCCTGGAAGTTGCTGCTGGGCGGCTGCCCCTCCTCACGCTTGGTCATGCGTGTGTGTGGCAACACCATGGAGTAGGCACCTTGGTGATACAACAGTGGCGAGCGCCCGCAATCATCGAACGCCACTACCTTGCCGACCAGAATCCAATGGTCCCCGCCGTCCAGTTGCTGGTACTTCTCGCAACTGAAACGCGCCGAGCAATCCGCGAGCAGCGGTGCGCCACCCTCACCGGCCTCGTAGACGATCCCGGCGAAGCGGTCATCCTTGGGGCGGGCAAAGTTGTTCGACAGGTCGATCTGGTCTGCCGCCAGGATGTTGACCGCAAAGTGGCTGGCCTCCTCGAACACCTCAAGGCTGCTCGAGCGCTTGTCGATGCTCCACAGGATGAGTGGCGGGTCCAGGGAGACCGAGTTGAAACTGTTGGCGGTCACGCCAACTTTGCGGCCGCTGGCATCGGCAGCCGTCACTACGGTGACACCCGTGGCAAAGTTGCCCAGCGCCCGGCGGAAGGCCCGTGCGTCGAAGGTGGTTTCAGTAAGGGTGGACATGCAAGACTCCCGGGCTGTCGCGACGACAGCCTCGTTTGTTGTTATTCGATACGCGTGACGAGTAGAACCGCTGACTCAGACCATCGAAGGATCAGGCTCAAGGCCCATCAGTTCACGGCCGAGGATCTGCGCGCAGACATCGTAGTCGGTGTAGGCGTGAGCACCGGTCAGGTGCGCATCACGGAACAGGCGCTGACTTTCATTGCTCTCGAACCACGCACCGCCGCCAGACGCCTCCATCAAGCGATCAACCGCTTGAATGCACATCTTCACAGCGTAGCCCTGATTGGTCCGCCAGAATGCCAGGGTGCCGCGGCTTGGGTACTCGTGGCGCTCACTGTGCTCGGCAATGTCCTGCCAGCTTTTTTCCAGCAAGGCGCGGGCAGCAGCGACCTGATGGGTGGACTCGGCCAGACGCATCAGCGCCGGGGTGGCGGCACCTACGGCAGCACCGGTGTAGGCCCGCACGCGGTTACGGGTTTTCTCACGGAAGACCTCAAGCATGCGCTCGGCAATGCCCAGGCTCACGGTGGAGAAGCCACTGGCGAAATACGGGCGATAAGGTGCGTAGAAAATCTTGCTGTCGGGGTACAGGCCAAAGCCGGCGGACTTGCCTTCCATCATGTCCTTGGCCTTCTGGATACGGTGCTCAGGCACGAAGGCGTTGTCGATGATCAAGGTGCGGCTGCCACTGGCGCGCATGCCGACAGCGTACCAGTCATCGCGGATCTGGTAGTCACTGCGCGGCAACACGGCGAAGCAGTAGTCCTGAGTGCCCTCGGCGTTTTTGCGGCGAAAGCCGACAATCGCCCACTCGGCGTGATCGCAACCACTGCTCCAGCCCATTTCACCGCTGAAGGTGACGCCACCTTCAACCTCTTCGGTACGCCCGAACGGGGCGATGCTGCTGCTGGCGGTGGCATCGGGGTTGCTGCCCCAGATCTCCTCCTGCAGTTTGGCCGGGAACATCGCCAACTGATGGCTGTGGGTGCACAGCAGGCTCATGGCCCAGGCGGTGCTGGCACAGGAGCCGGCCAGCAGTGCAATGCACTCGGCAAACTCGGGCAGGGAAATTTCCAGGCCTCCGAACTTCTTCGGCAGAAATGCGCGGTGCAGGCCAGTGCCTTTGAGCAGCGCAATGTTCTCGGCAGGTACGGTACGCGCCTTCTCGGCCTCGTCCGCATTAGCGGCGATGGTTGGCAGAATGGACTTGAGATCTTCCAGCAAGGAGTTTGGCTTTTTCATGGTCTGGCTCATTATTATTGGACCCAAGTGACCTGCCGCGGCCAAAACCCATCTGGCTGCGGCATTGAGCGCTGGACGCAGTAGACCAGGCGCCGCTCACTTACGAATGCCGGGCCAGTATGCGAGGCAGTCTCGCCCAGGAAAATGCACGTTCCAGATGGAAGATTGTACTTTCCATAGCCAACACCCTCTTCAGGCCACACCCGACAGCAGCCAACTGCCTGACCGATGGCAGGCACAGACATGTCGCTGACAGGCAGAGTCAAGATCGCCCCGCCAGCGCCGGGTAAGCTCGTGCCATACGTCTATTTCAGCGCGGCAAGCCGCCGCCTGCTTCCCTGCCTGGAGTCTGCCCAGCATGAGCGATATCGCACTGCTTCCCTCGGTCAACGCCTTCCTTGAGCGCGACCATAGCCTGTACATCGACGGCGGTTATGTCGCCAGCAGCTCAACGAACAGGCTCACGGTGCTGAACCCGGCCACTGGCGAGGCGATTGCGCAGGTCAGCGATGCAACCCAGGCCGATGTCGAGCGCGCCGTCGATTCGGCCAATCGCGGCTTCAAGGTCTGGTCACGCACCAGCCCGGCGGCACGCGCCAGCGTGTTGTTCAAGCTCGCCGACCTGCTGGAGCGCCACCGTGAGGAGCTGGCGCAGATCGAAACCTGCCAATCGGGCAAGATCATCCACATTTCGCGCGCCTTCGAGGTCGATCAGGCGGCCCACTTCCTGCGCTACTACGCCGGCTGGGCAACCAAGATCACTGGCGAAACCATCACCCCGTCGCTGCCCTCCTTTGCTGGCGAGCGCTACAACGCCTTTACCCTGCGCGAACCGATTGGCGTGGTGGTCGGCATTGTGCCGTGGAACTTCTCCACCATGATCGCGATCTGGAAGCTGGCCTCGGCCTTGACCACCGGTTGCAGCATCATCATCAAACCAAGCGAGTTCACCCCGCTGACCATCCTGCGCATCGCCGAGCTGGCCAGTGAAGCGGGCCTGCCTGCCGGAGCACTCAACGTGCTGACCGGCGGCGGCAGTGTCGGCAAGGCGCTGATCGAGCACCCAGGCACCGACAAGGTGTCCTTCACAGGTTCGGTCCCGACCGGCATCGCCGTGGGCCAAGGCGCGATGGGTGCCAAACTGACCCGCGCCACCCTGGAGCTGGGCGGCAAGAACTCGGCGGGCTTTCTGCCTGACGTCGATATGGACAAGGCCGTCGATGGCATGATCGAAGCCGGCTTCCTTCACTCCGGGCAGATCTGCGCCGCCGCAGAACGCTTCTTCGTCCACCGCTCGCAGATCGAGCCGATGATGGACGCGCTGTCCAAACGCCTGGCGCAACTGAAGGTTGGCTCGCCACTGGATGAAAGCACCCAGTTTGGCCCGGTTGCGAACAAGCAACACCAGCAGAAACTGGCCCGGTTCTTCGCTACCGCCCGCGCCGAAAACAGCACCATCATTCATGGCGGCCAGATCAGCGAAGGCCCCGGCTGCTACGTGGAGCCGACGATCATCCTGGCCAACTCGGTGAACGACACCCTGCTCAATGAAGAAACCTTCGGCCCGGTCGCGACCTTCTTCCCGTATGACACCGAAGAGGAACTGCTGGCGCTGATGAACAACACCGCCTACGGCCTGAGCGCCAGCCTATGGACCAACGACCTGTCCAAAGCGCTGCGCCTGGTACCGGAAATCGAAGCCGGCACGGTCTGGGTCAACATGCACACCCTGCTCGACCCCGCCGTCCCCTTTGGCGGTACCAAGTCCTCGGGTATCGGCCGTGAATTCGGTGGGGCCTTCATCGATGACTTCACCGAACTGAAGTCGGTGATGATTCGCTACTGAACGCGGTGCAGGATGAATAATCTGTTGGCACAGGCGCATGACAGGACGGCACACTAAGTTAATATGTGAACATTATCAGCCGCTGACGGGCGCCTTGTCGTGAACCACCCCCAACCTTCCACGTCGTCTCGCTGGCCCTCCTCGATCCGGGCGCTGCGCCACCGTAACTTTCGCCTGTACTTCGTTGGCCATGCGATTTCCACGCTAGGCACCTGGGTGCAGATGGTGGCGTTGTCCTGGCTGGTCTACCGGTTGACTGATTCCGCAGCGCTGCTGGGCATCACCACCTGCGCCAGCCTGTTGCCACAGTTGTTTGTCGGCCCGATTGCCGGGGCCTGGATTGATCGCCACGACAAACGCAGGTTGCTGATACTGACCCAGAGCCTGCTGGGCCTGCAGGCACTGTTACTGGCGCTGCTGACCTACAGCGGCCACATTGGCGCGAACCTGATCGTGCTCATGTCGTTCGTCCTGGGCGTGCTGAATGCCGTGGACACACCGCTGCGCCAATCGCTGCTCAGCCGTTTCGTCGATGATGTCGACGACCTGCCAAATGCCCTGGCCTTGAATGCCTCGCTGTTTACCTGCTCGCGCTTCGTCGGCCCGCCGCTGGCCGGGCTGCTGCTCGGCATGACCGGCGAGGCGGTGTGCTTCGCCCTGAACGCGCTGTCCTACGGCGCACTGATCACCGGCCTGCTGGCCGTGCGCATGAGCGCCGGTGTGCGCGCCAACGGCAGCATGCGCAGCGTCTTCCGCGAAGGCCTGACCTACGCCTTGCAGACGCCATCGGTACGCGGTCTGATTCTCGGCGTACTGATCGTGAACATCACAGCCTCAAGCTACGCCGTGCTGCTGCCGGTGTTCGCCCGGGACATCTTCGCCGGTGATGCCAGGACGCTGGGCTGGCTTTGGGGGGCGGCCGGGTTCGGCTCGCTGCTTTCGACCCTGCTGCTCGCCGCTCACCGGTCCGCCGAACAACTGCAGCGCTTGATCATCGCCACCGCCGGCGCCAGTGCCGTCGCCTTGCTGGTGTTTGCGGCCAGTACCCAGCTGGCACTGTCGTTGACGGCAATGGCAGTGCTGGGCTTCGGCGTGACGATCAACAACGTCGGCACAAACATCCTGCTGCAGAGCCAGGCACCTGAAGTGCTGCGTGGCCGGGTGGTATCGCTCTACACCTCGACCCGTTTCGGCTTCGACGCCATCGGTGGCCTGCTCGCCGGCCTGCTCGCGGCACGCTTTGGCGGCCCATGGGCCATGCAGATCGCCGGCGCCTTGCTCCTGCTTTACTGCGCCTGGCAACTGCTGGCGCAACGCCGAAGCGCCCGGCAACAGGCACAGGCCAGCGAAACGCATTGAGCACGCACCCGGCCGTTTCAACCGATCACTGAACAGACAAGGTCGCGACATGAACGAACTGCTACGCCAGCAACCCACCATCACCCTGCGACTGGCCATGCAGGCGCTGCAAGCGGCCCTGGAAAAAGCCGAAGAAGAACAGGTGCGCATCAGCCTGGTCGTGGTCGACGCAAGCGGCCTGCCGATTCACAGCGCGCACATGGACAGGGCGCCCCGGCCATCGCAGGACATTGCCCTGAACAAAGCACTGACGGCCGTGGGCTTCGGCATCGCCACACAGGGCTGGCAAGCCCGCCTGGAGAAGTGCTCCGAGGGCGTCCGCCAAGGCTTGCCGCTGCAACGCAATATGGCCCTGTTTGGTGGTGGCGCGCCCTTCCTGCATGAGGGGCAGGTAATCGGCGCCATTGGCGTTTCCGGTGCCTCCGAAGCCGTCGATGGCCATTGTGCCGAGGCCGCCGTCGAACGCGTCAGCGCGCTGCTCGGCCACTAGACTCAAGGTCAACGGTTACGCCTGTAGCTCGCTTGAAGGCCAAGGCCCGCACCGTCGCCTCAAAGGGTGCATCCTGTTTTACCTCACAACCTTTGTTCCAGGTGGCAGCCATGATCAACATCGAAACGCCAACCTACTACACAGCGACCAGGAAGTACGACCTGCACTTCCCGGATCTGCAAGCCGACCTGGAAGCGGATGTCGTGGTCATTGGCGGTGGCTTTTCCGGTATCAACACCGCACTGGAGCTGGCCGAAAAAGGCATCACCAATACCGTTGTGTTGGAGGCACGCTACCTGGGCTTTGGCGGCACCGGGCGCAACGGTGGGCAGATCATGGCGGGCATTGGCCACGACCTGGAAAAGATCAGGCAGGATGTCGGCGAAGCGGGCCTGCGCTCGATCTTCGAGATCAGCGACCTCGGTGCCGACATCATCAAGGCGCGTATCGCCAAGTACGCCATCGACGCGGACTTCTGCCACGGCTATGGCTACATGGGCTTCAACCGCCGCCAGGAAAAGACCCTGCGCAGTTGGGAAACAGCGTTCAAATCCCTTGGTTCAAAACACGAGATCCGCTTCCTGGCCGGCGCCGAGGTCAAGCAGATCATCGGCTCGGACGCCTACAGCAGCGCCCTGCTGCATATGGGTGGCGGCCATGTGCATTCCTTGAACCTGTTGCTGGGAGAAGCCCAGGCACTGGCCAGTCATGGCGTAAAAATCTTCGAGTACAGCCCGGCACTGGAGGTGTCCTACGGCGAACGGATCACCGTGCGCACAGCCAAAGGGTCGGTCAAGGCAAGCAAACTGCTCTGGGCCTGCGACAGCTTTCTCAACAAGCTGGAACCCGAACTGCACAAGAGCACGATCAACACCTATGCGTTCCAGATGATGACCGAGCCGCTGTCGGACGCACTGATCCAGCGCATCAGCCCCATCCGTGGGGCCTACAGCGACATTCGGCCGATCATCGACTACTACCGCATCACCCATGAAAATCGCCTGCTGTTCGGTTCAGCCACACCGTTCATCGAGCACATCCCGCTTGACCTGAAAGCGTGGAACCGCAGGCTGATGCTGAAGATTTTCCCGTACCTGAAGGACGTCAACATCGACCTGGCCTGGGGTGGCCCGATGGCCTGCAGCCCTAACCTGTTCCCGCAGATCGGCACCCTGCCCGGCCGCGCCAATGCCTTCTTCGTGCAGGGCTACTCGGGCTTTGGCGTCACCCCCAGCCACATCATTTGCAAGGTGTTGGCCGAGGGCATGAGCGAAGGCTCGGCGCGCTACGACTTGATCAGTTCGGTCAGACGTATTCAGGTGTATGGCAAGGATCATTTCCGGCCACTGCTGCTCAGTGCCGGCAAAAGCTGGCACCAACTGTCAGGCTTCTGGTCTGGCCGCCGTTAACCCCCTACTGCGGACGAAGACTGCACCATGCCTGCCTACACCGAAGCACTCGGCCAACACTGCCTGCACGCCTTCAGCCAGCAGGTACCCACGTCGCTAGGGGCGTTCTATCGCATCGACACGCAGCTACAAGCCTGTGATTTCCAGCTATTGGGCATGCAAGCGCCCATGCACCAGACCTACCTGGAGCACTACCGTCACCTCGACCCACTGCAACCCAGCAACTGCGTGGCCATCGGCTTGCCGGTGGTGTCGCTGCGCCAAGGCCTGGCTTACCAGAGCGAGGCGAACGGCCGCCGTTACCAGCGTTTTCTCAACCAGCATCAGGTGGTGGACGTGGTCGAGGTAATTGCCCACGTCGATGGCCGCCCGGCCGCCGGCCTGTCGTTGTTGCGCTGCAGCGGTCTGGGCCTGTTCCAGGCGCACGAACTGCAAAGCCTGTTACCGCTGCACGGCCTGATGCAACTGGCGGCGCGTCAGCTGCCAAACACGCCGAGGGATGATCGCCTGCAACGGTTGACCCCACGCGAACGCGAGATAGCCATGCTGTTACAGGAAGGCGTGAGCAACAAACAACTGGCGCGCCATCTCGACCTTGGCCTGCCAACGGTGAAAACCCACCTGATCAACCTGTTCCGCAAGGTCGGCGTGAAAAACCGCACCGAGTTGGTCGGGGCACTGTTCCTCCCGGAAAACACTGGAACTCAACCCTCTGGTTGATACCGCCGTGCGCCAGCGGGAGGCACCATCCGTGCATCTTCCACCGCACGAGCAACCACCATGAATACCCCCCACTCAGACTGGATCACTGTAGGCGCCCTGGCCGAGGGCTTCGCCCCCGAAGCGTTTATCCTGCCGCAGCTCGCCGAACTGGCCGGCAAGCAATTCAACCTGTTCTTCGCCAATGGCTGGGAAATCGTCCACCGCTTCGACGCCGAACAGCTGCACTGGGCCGCCGCCGATGGCCACTCCAGCGGCAGTGCCAGTTACCGCGCGACCTCGATACGCCCGGGGATCTACCTGGTGGATTTCCTCAAGAGCGAGCACGGCCAGGACTGGTCGATCTCGCTGGTACTGGACACCCTGACACACTCCTTTACCGCCGTTATCGGCCGTCTGCCGCGTGAACCAGAAACCCATGAGGGCCTTTACCACCTGGCCCTGGCCGGGAAAAGCCTGACCCGCGTGGACGCACAATTTTTCCACGGCAGCCTGGACACACCATGGCGCGAAGGCAGTTGCCCGCATGCACCGACGCAAGAACTGGTCGGTATCCGCAACTGCTACCGCTACAGCCCGACCGAGGTCTACGAGCACATCTACCTGAACGAACACTACTACGCCTGGCAGTGCCTGAAAGGTGTCGAACAAGGCCTGTGCGACACCGACCGCGCGCACTACTACAAGATCGCCGATCAGCTCTACCTGTTCGTCTGGCGCGAGAAGATCGTGCCAACGCTGGGCCTGGTGATGATCGACCTGAAAAACCACCGCAGCGACGGCAAGATTTTCGGCTATGCCGGCGGCAGTTTCGATGAACTGTCGAACTTCCCGGTGTCCTCCTACTGCAACCTGGTCAACACCACGGTCCACGCGCATGACTAAGACGATCCTGATTACCGGTGGCGGAACCGGGATCGGTGCAGCCTGCGCGCGACGCTTGGCCGACCAGGGCGCCAACCTGGTGCTGGTCGGTCGTCGCCGGGAAGCACTGGAACAGGTCGCTGCCACAACGGGCGCGCTGGTGCTGGTCGGCGATGCCGCCAGCAGCCAGGCCTGGGCCGGTTTCATCGAGCAGATCCGCAAGCGCTTCGGTGGCCTCGACGCACTGATCGCCTGCGCCGGTGGGCATGGCCTTGGTGCGGCGCTGGGCACCTCAGACGACGGCTGGCATACAGCGCTGCGCAGTAACCTCGACAGCGCCTTCCACAGTGCCCGCGCCTGCCTGCCGTTGCTGATCGAGCGACGCGGCAGCATCGTCCTGATGGGATCGATTGCCGCTCTCGCTGCGGGCCCGAAGGTGTGCGGCTATACCACCAGCAAGCACGCGCTGATCGGCCTCAACCGGTCGCTGGCGCGCGACTACGGCCCTCTGGGCGTGCGGGTCAATTGCGTCTGCCCAGGCTGGGTGCGCACGCCCATGGCCGATGAGGAAATGCAGCCATTGATGCAGCACTACCACGAAGATCTGGAGGCGGCCTACCGTCGGGTTACCGCCGATGTGCCACTGCGGCGCCCGGCCAGTGCCGACGAAATCGCCACGCTTTGCCAATTTCTGATCAGCGACCAGGCCTCGATCATCACCGGGGCAGTCATTGCCGCGGACGGCGGCTCAAGCATCGTCGATGTGCCGACCCTGGCCTACACCCACCTGGAGGGTGCCTGATGAGTACACACTTCGACTTCAGCGGGCAGACCGTCCTGGTCACCGGCGGCGCACAAGGCATAGGCCGCAGCATCGTCGAGGGCTTCGCCGCCAGTGGTGCCAAGGTGTTGATCGCTGATCTCAACCTGGCTCAGGCGCATGCCTTGGTGGCTTCATTGCAGGCCGAAGGTCGAACGGCCGAAGCCATTGGCATCGACCTAGCGGACCCCGGGGCAATCTTCAACCTGCTCGCACGCCTTGAGCGGCTGGATGTGCTGGTGCATAACGCAGGCTACTTTCCCCTGACACCGTTCACCCAGATCACCCCCGAGGTCCTCCAGCGCACACTGGCGGTGAACCTCTCGGCGCTGTTCTGGCTGACCCAGGGCGCCCTGCCACTGTTCCAGCGCCAGGGCGCCGGCACTGTCCTTGTGACCTCATCGGTCACCGGTCCCCGGGTCGCCTTTCCGGGGCTGAGCCACTACGCCGCGTCCAAGGCCGGGGTCAACGGTTTCATCCGCAGCGCGGCATTGGAGCTGGCCGCCTGCAACGTGCGGGTCAACGGAGTCGAACCGGGCATGGTGCGTACACCTGCAATGGCCAACCTGGGCGATGAAGCACTCAATGCGCGCATTGCTCAGGGTGTTCCCCTGGTTCGCCTGGGCGAACCGCAGGACATCGCCAACGCCATGCTGTTCCTGGCCTCGGAGCGGGCTGCCTACATCACCGGGCAAACCCTCATTGTCGACGGCGGTGCAACGCTACCTGAAACCCAGGCCACCGCCCCGCAACAACCTTGAGCAACGCGCGACCGTGGCGGCAGCCGAGCAACTGCCGACACTGGCCGCCGGGATCAAGGGCACTGGCAGCCACGAACAAGACTTGCCCCCCACAACAACGCGCTAATAGCCCGTCGCCAGCCAGCACGCGACGACGATCTTGTCTGAACAAGGTAGTCCTTCAATCAAAAAACGCAGCCGTCCGTGCTACGAAGAAAAAACGAGGGAGAGTTTCATGGGTAAAAAAATTCACCTGTTGCCGTGGGTACAGGCCATCGGCCTGAGCGTCGCCACACTCGCCACCAGCCAGACCGCCATGGCTTACGCACTGTATGCCGACGACGACACACACCTGAACGCAGACTTTCTCGCGGTCTATGGCCTGTTCAACAGCCGCAAGAACTACGATGGCACAACGGGTGGCTCCACCTGGCAGGAAGGTTTCATCAAGTACGGCGTCAGCGGCGATCAAGGGCTGGGCGGCAACGGTACGGCCTATGGCGCACTCAACTGGGTCAGTTCGGGCACCTGGGGTGACGGCGACGCGGCAGGCAATACCGACGGTTCCGAACGCACCACCAAGATTGAAGACGCCTACCTGGGCTGGCGTTCAGCCGATCTGTTCCCGGTGCTGGGCAAGGACGGTGTCGATATCTCCGCAGGCCGCCAGGTGGTCAAGATCGGCAGCGGCTTCTTGCTTAACGACGACGGCCCGAACCTGGGCAACGGCCCGGCTGACGGCGCACTGAACCGTGGCGGCGCTTACTACCTTGCCGCCCGTCATGCCTTCGACCGCACCGCCGTACTGCGTCTGGGAGGCACGGACGGCCTGCATGGCAGCATGCTCTGGCTCAAATCCGACAACCGCGCACAGGCCGAAACCGAACTGGCCGCCGGCACCCTGGACTACACCGCTGACGTCGGCACCCTGGGCCTGACCTGGATTCATGGCCTGGGTGTCAGTGAGCAATGGGCCAGCGACTTCCAGAAGCAACGTGATGGCATGGATGTCTACAGCCTGCGCGGCGAAGGCAACGCAGGCATCGAAAACGCCAGCTTCGCCTTCGAGTACGCCTGGCAGGACAAGGACGCTGGCGCCGAAAAAGCCTGGTACGCCGAGGCCGGCTACACCTTTGCCGATGTCGCCTGGGCACCGAAGTTGACCTACCGCTACAGCCGTTATTCCGAAGGCTGGGACCCGCTGTTCAACGGCCTGAGCACCGGCTACGGCACCTGGTTCCAGGGTGAAGTGGCCGCCAACTACTCCGGCCCGTTCAACAGCAACACCGGCGTGCACCACGTCGGCCTTAAGGCCAACCCGCTGGAAAACGTCACCGTCGGCGCGCTGTACTTCGACTTCAACACCCTGCACAAGAGCAATGCGCTGAACCTGGACGCTCGCGAACTGGACCTGTACGTCGAATGGGCGGTCAACGAGCACCTGGTCATCAGCCCGCTGGTTGGCCTGTACCAACCCAAGAAGGATGAAACCAACGGCGGCAACCAGGTGGGCGGCAACGGCACCAACGTCTACAGCCAACTCACCGTGGCCGTTCCGTTCTAACGACCCACCTCGCATGACCACCGCGCACATCGAGCGGTGGTCGCTTCCAGAGGGCTGCGCACGCTACAGGTCGGCGTGGCACCAACAAGCCGGGCTGGATAAAAAATGCCAGAAGCGCCATCCTCCATGCCTTTTTCAAGCGACGCTCTCACGTTACGCGCGTAGACCGAGGAACAGCCCCATGCACACCCATCCCCTAGACGCCACTGACTTCACCTTTATCGAAGACACCTTGCTGAAGTACGGCGATGATCACTCGGTGCTCAACCCCTCCGAACTCGACGGCTACTTCACCGCGCTGGTCTCCAGCCCTGTGCAGGTGGACATCGCCGAGTGGTTCCCGGCCATCTGGGGCGGGCAAAACCCGGACTGGGAAAGCCCTGAGGAGTGCAGGCAGTTCATTGAGTTGAGCGTACGCCACATGAACACGCTGGCCTCGCAATTGGCCCTCGACGCGCAAGCCTTCAAGGCACGCTTTGAACAGACCGAACACCAGGGCCAGGCACTCACGCTCGCTGAAGAATGGTGCTTCGGTTACCTGCGCGGGGTCGCCGTAGGCAACTGGCCTGAGCTGCCAGCACCTCAAGCCGCACTGTTCCAGGTGATCAGCACCTGCGCCGAACAAGACAACTTCGAACTTCCGGCAGACCTGGATGTGGTTCGGCACCGCTTGCAGGTAGAGGCCATCGAGCCGGCTGCCCGCGCACTGCATGACTACTGGGTTGCTCAGCGCCAGGGGTGATTGGCCTGGTTAAGGCAGCCACCCCCACTCACGAAAAGCGACTGAAAGGACCGCGCAAGACCATAGTGCAGTCACTTCAGCCCTTGGAGTGATTGAACTCACTCGATCAACCACATCACGCGCCCCAAAAAACGCCGTTTCCTTTATAAAGACAAACGGCGCTATTTCTTTACATGGACAGCGTCAGGCACAAGCCGAGTGTTCAAACACTCTGTCGCCAGCCCCACTGTTAAGGCTGAACACCAGCAATTTTTTCCAGGCGAATCGGATAGCCTTGGCCTGGCTGAACAACCGTTTCAGTCTCTACGGTCTGGACCACACGGCCAGTTGCATCCTTGGTAACGGCTACAGATTTGCTATAGGTGCTCTGTACCACACAGCCAGTCACGGATGCAGCGACAGCGGCTGTGAACACCAATGCTAAAGCAGACTTCATGCGGGATCTCCTTCCCAAAGTGATTGTGGCGCCCACTTTATCAGCATCAGAACTCGGCAGGCACTCAAATAGTGGCCAATTGCCAAGAACCAGAAACAACCGCCTCCCGTCCCTCTACGAAAAAGCCCCGCAGACGTTGATCTGCGGGGCTTTTGAAGCCAGGAACTCAAGCAGCAAACTGCAATGCTCAGCCAGACGTTCAGGTCAGCGCATCAGTCCTGAAGACCTTCCATCAATTTCAATGCGATTTTTTCGATCCCGACGTCCCTGCTTTGCTCAACCCCTTCGAATTGTGGTCGCCTGGGGTAGACGTCGAAATTGCAGTGGCTTTAGTGACACCGCGCGTATCTTTGGAATGGGCAATGCCAGACGTCGTGGTGCCATGGCCGCGATCACTATTGCGATCACTGCCGAAGTGGTTGCCGCTTGTGCCATGGTCGCGAACAGCCTTGCCAGCATGATCAGCGTCCAGCCCTTTACCACGACCGTTACTGTCAGCGTTGCCGGCGTGGCCTGAACCACTGTGGCCACCACCATTGCCATTGCCGCCGCCATGACCACCACCATTACCGCCACCGTGACCACCACCATCCTTCGCATAAGCGGAGCCCATGATGGACAGGCCAGCAGGGAGCAATGGGGCAGCTGCAAGCGCCATGACGCACGACATTACAGCAACGAGACTCTTGTTTTTTAAACGCATGATGGCTTCCGTGAAGGTTGATATTGCACGTCCTATGACGCGCCAACCACTCAACAGTTCACGCCCTCACGACGGACGGCTGTGCTTTGTGACGGTGATCACTCAATCGTCAATCGAAAGCACCGTTGATGACCTCATAAATGAGCCCGGTTGCCAGCGTAACCAGGATCAGGTCAGCACCCACCTGTTGCCACTCGTACCCATCATAGTGAGGCAACCTGCCAATCAGCCGACCATCGAGCTTTTTAGCGATTCCCGGCGGAAGCGGCTTACCGCGGGCCAGGTTCTTTTGTATGCCGGGTGGCAAGGCTGGCCCTGGGCTCCAGTAATCTCGATAGCCACCAACGATGCCCAGTACACTTGCCCGGTTGATGCTGGGGCCATTATGCCAGTCACTGCCTCCTGAGTTTTTTCCGTTGTTGCCATGACCGCCCTGGTTGCCGTAGTCCTGGCTATTGTGCGGGTTTCCCTTGCCCCCACCTTGCCCTTTGCCATTACCAGGATCAGCCACAGCCGTGGCAGAACCGAAAACCAGCGTCAAACAGGTAACCGCTGCAATCAACGCGCGAGATCTGAACATATCCGTACTCTCAGAAAGTGATGATCCTCTGGAATGTAGACGCTCCAGAGGCTTTTGGTTCCATAAACACTCGCTCATCACGTACGGCGGCGCATCGACTGCTACTTCTGAGAGAGCGCAGCAATCGACATACCCGACGCGACAAAGGTCAGCCCCGCCCCCACGTTCAGCCCATTGACGAGTCGCGGTCGCTGACGCAGGCACTGCGATAGCGCTGTGGCAAACACACCCATGAGCGCAAATCCCACCGCGGTGAGCGCAGCGAACCATATGCCGTACACCAACATCTGTATGGTCACTGAGCCCCGGTGCGGATCGACGAACTGCGGGATGAATGCCAGCACGAACAAACCAGGTTTGGGGTTGAGTGCAGCAGAGAGAAAACCTGTGAGGAAAATACTCGTTAGCGATTGCCGGGCAGCCGGTCGAAAACTGATCAGGCTGCGGGAGCGCAGTACTTTGATGCCGAGCCAAAGCAAGTAACCCGCACCGATGAGCTTGATAACCCAGAACGCCGCCACAGAGGTCTGCATAAGCAGGGTCAGGCCCAACGAAGCTGCAGTCACGTGGAATAGAATCCCACTGCCGGAAGCCAAACCGGAGACGATAGCGGCAACACGCCCCTGACTGAGCCCGCGACCAATAGCCAGCAGATTATCCGGGCCGGGAGATAGCACCAGTAGCAAGCAGGCAGCGGTATAGGCAAGCCAGATATCGAGTGGAAACATGGTAATCATCCTTGAACGAAATAGAGGCATCCCGCCTACAGTACCGAGCGACTGTAGTCCTTATCGGACAGCACAGGCAACACTGAGTCCGACTCAAGCCGGGCCGGCGGTTGGCGTAGGGTATTCGCGTATTGGAGCTAGAAAAGCCTTGCGGCCCAGGCGAGGAATAGCAGCGTTGTCCTTAAGTGAGCAGCATTGCCTGCCAGCTGTTTGCACGCAAAACGTTCAAATCAAGTAAGGCTCAAACAGGCTCCGCACATCCACCCGCGCCTTCAGCTTCGCGGCCAACAGGTACAAGCCTCCCATCTTGCGATGCAGAAACAGTACATCCACCGGCGGAGTGCCCCAGAAGTCGCGGTCGGCGCCCAGTTTCCACCCGGCATCGCGCAGGCGTACGGCGAGGTCAGAGGCCGCAAAGTCATAGGCGCCTTGATGCCGCAGCGGCTCGCAGGCCTGGGCGATCAGGTCGGTCAGCAACGCCCGATGTCTGGGCAGGGTTTCAGGCTGAAAGTAGCCGACGGCCAGCGCGGCGTCGCTGATGGCGGCGCGGTCTTCACGCAGGCCTGCAATCAGCAAGCGACGAAAGGCCTCGGTGCTGTTGCGGGCATAACGGCGCGTGGCGCCGAAATCGAGCAACACCATCCGGCCGGTGTCCCGCTGATAGCGGTAATTGGCAAAATTGGGGTCGGTCTGCACGCACTGGAACTCGAACACCTCGCGCATAAGCAGGCCGAACAGCAACGCGATAATCCGGTCGCGCTCTGCCTGAGGCGCGTGCTCCAATGACTCCATCGCGACCCCATCGACGAAAGACATCACCAGAATGGTTGGCGAGCTGAACTCGGTGTACACACGAGGAACCAGAAAGTCAGGACTGTCGGCCAACAGTTGATGAAAGTGCCGTAAGTGCTCGGCCTCTTTGAGGTAATCCGCTTCGTCCTGCAGTTGACGCTTGGCCTCTTCGAGCAGCGGCGCAACGTCCATGCCTTTAGGCAGCAGCCCAGAGATGCTCAGCAAGGTAGCGACGTTGTCCACATCGCTGGAAATGCTCTCGCGCACGCCTGGGTATTGCACCTTGATCGCCAGGCGTTGGCCGTCTTTGCCTTGCGCCGCATGAACCTGGCCGATGGACGCCGCCGCCAATGGGGTAAAGGAAAACCGTTCGAAGCGCCCTTCCCAGCCCTTGCCCCAGCTTTCGTTGAGAACTGCCACCAGCTGGCTCATGGGCATCGGATGCGCGTCCGAGCGCAGACGGGAAAGGATGTCGCTGAGCTCGCGCGGCAACAAATCGCCTGCGTCCATCGACAACAACTGCCCGACTTTCATGGCGGCGCCACGCAGTTGCGACAGCTGATTTTCCACGCGTTGTACATTGCCAGGCGTCAACAGCAGGTCACTGAGCGCCGGACGTTTGCCTTGTGCCAACTGCCGAGCGCCTTCGGCCAGCATGCCGCTCGCAACGCCCGAGGCCAAGCTGCCAAAACGTATCAGCCGCGACAAACGACTGCCCGGCACAGACGACGAACCGGGCTCTCGCGGCTTCATGAGTGGGTCGCCATAACGACCGCGCCAAGCAGCAGGCAGAGGCTCGCCACGCTGGTCAAGCGCAATCGCATCGGCAGGTACCAGTCAGGCAGGCTAATAACCCGAAACAGCTGCCGGTCCTGCCAATAGTGGGCAACAAACCCGACGATCAACAGCAAACACCCCCAGAACACCGGCAGTAACGTGGCAGCCCACGCGACAAGGGCCGGGATGACGCTCCAGATGAACCGGTCGCGGCGCTGCTCGGCGCTCAGGTCTTGCACGGTCATGGCGAAGCCCCAGTGCAAGGCGCCAACGAAGCTCAGGATGACCGCGCCGTAGGTGACCAGCGCCACCGACCACAACGGCCGATATTCAAGAGAAAACGGAAGCAGCAGCGCCAGTGCAATAAACGGCAGCAAGCCGCCATAACCCAGCAGAGCAACGTGCCGTGGCGGCAAGGTCGAAGACAACAGGTTCATTTGAACTCCTTATCAATCGCAGACATTTAAGACTGTAGGCCCAAAAGCCCCGACGTGACTTCAGCGTATGCGCTCAACCCGTATCCAAATGAGCGGCTGTATCCTCCAAAAAACACAGGTCTGTCACTACTGGACACGGAACCCTCTTGCTAACGTACCGTTCCCCCCTGTTTCGAATGGATTCCTCATGCGCCTTAAACTCTACCAAGTCGACGCGTTTACCTCAGAAGTCTTCTCCGGCAGTCCTGCAGCCGTAGTCCCCCTTGAGTCTTGGCTTCCCGTAGAGATGATGCAGTCAATTGCGATTGAAAACTCGCTACCGGAAACAGCGTTCTTTGTCCGTAACGCGCACGGGCAGTATGAGATTCGCTGGTTCTCACCACTCACCGAGATCAACTTCTGCGGCCACGCAACCTTGGCCAGCGCTTTTGTGCTGTTCAACCAACCGGGTGTCTCCAAATGCATCACGTTCTGGGCCAAGGCGGTTGGAGAGATCCCGGTGACGCAGTTACCCAGCGGTGAGATCGAGTTGAATTTTCCTGAGCTCGCACCTCAGCCGCTTGTTGATGTGCCTGCCCAATTGGTGGAAGGTCTTTCGATCACGCCCAGCGAATATTGGGTCAACCGACAAGCCTACTTTGCCATCTATGCCAATCAACAGCAGGTCGAGAGCGTGGTGCCACAGCTCGACAAATTGATCGAATTGGGCCCACGTGATGTGGTCGTGACGGCACCAGGTAAGCAGTACGACTTTGTCTCGCGCTACTTCTGGCCAGCCAACGGCGGTGACGAAGATCCGGTCACCGGCTCCATTCATGCGGGGTTGGCACCCTTTTGGGCAGAGCGTTTGAAGAAATCGCGATTGTTAGCGATGCAGGCCTCACGCCGACGCGGTGTGCTGGACTGCCGCGTTGAGGCAGGCCGGGTGTTTGTATCAGGGCACGCGGTGCAATATCTAGAGGGGGTCATTAGCGTGTAAAGCGGCCGGAAATGGAGCCGCCATTAGCGAAAAGCTGCCGTTGCGCGCCACACATAACAGCATCACCAACTGTGGCGCGCAAGCGTGGGCATTTACGCAAGCGCGAGGCTCTGAAAGCCCGCCGGAAACGCTGACTACTTGGCCTGCAACCGAAGGTTATTCAAGTGCTCAAGGGAGGCCATCTTTTCCGCTGTGCCTGCCGGCCCATCGCTCCCCATGATGGACGCATACGCGTCCTCGTACACCTTCGCAACAATCTGGGCATTCTCGGAGTGTTTCAGGAAAGCCATCAGAAGGTGTTCTACCGCATCGACTTGCGCTTGATTCAGGCTCACAACAACCTCCTTGGCCCGGCCCAATGCCGGTTACCCGTAATACCCCATCCAACCTCAAATAGCCACCCGGGTGAACGGCTTAGGACTGTTTCGGATGCGGTGAAAATACTCAACGAGAAGCGATCAGAACTGGCGAGCAGCCCTACAGGCCGCATGCCACTGGGGAGTTCACGTCGAGTGTTGGAACCGAAGAGATATCAAATAGACATCACTGTGATAGCCTTGGCGACTCCACGTTAAAGCGTCAAGGATCGAGAATGAAAAAGCTTATTCTGGTTGCGGCACTGGCTGCCTTTGGACCCGCCATGGCCTCTGCATCCAGCAATGTTGGCCAGTGCGTCTACCCTAAAACGACCGTTGCCAAAGATGGAAGTCTGAAGTTCAAGCAAAACGTTGTAATTTTCAGCGAACCCAATGCTCAGGCTGGCAATTCTGTCCTGAAGACGTTCAGCGCATTCACCATTGGCGCGGAAGCAAATGGCTTTGTGCAGCTACTGACTGTTCCTGATTACGACGCCGCTGACCCGGAGCGCGATGCAGGTAAAGTGTTTGGTTGGGCGAAGATGAAAGACTTCGACTATCAGGCTCTGCGCAACTGCACCTGATTGACGCTCTGCTCAGCCAGGCTGCTTACGCCTGGCTGAGCGAAGCACACCGCCGACATCAGCGATTCGACTATGGCTACCTGGCTGTTGCTCAAACCAACGACTGGAACCTACATGAATAGCCTGGATAAAGCTTTGGCGTTTCAAGCGCTTCATTCGCGCAGACAACCCCTTGTTCTGCCAAACCCGTGGGACGCTGGCAGCGCAAAAATTCTGACGTCCATGGGGTTTGAGGCATTGGCAACGACCAGTGCTGGTCTGGCATTTAGCCTGGGCCGTCGGGATGCGGAAGGCGCGGTGTCGCGCGAGGAGATACTTGCCAATGCTCAAAGCATCGTCGAGGCAACCCATTTACCTGTCAGTGCCGACCTTGAAAACGGATTTGGAGACTCACCTGAGGAGGTTTCCGAAACTATCCGCATGGCTGCTGCAATTGGTCTCGTTGGCGGTTCAATCGAAGACGCCACGGGTAACCCGCAAGCGCCAATCTACGCATTCAACCATGCGCTGGAGAGAGTTATTGCGGGTGTTGAGGCTGCACGCAGCCTGTCACTGCCTTTTGTATTTGTGGCGCGTGCTGAAAACTTCAGTGCTGGCGTACATGATCTGGACGACACCATTCGCCGACTCATTGCATTTGAGCAGGCTGGAGCCGATGTCCTCTTCGCCCCCGGCCTGCCCGATTTGAATGCTATCCAGCGGGTGTGCGAGGCGTTACAAAAACCAGTCAACGTGGTGATGGGCTTGGCAGGCTCTACGTTCACCGTGGATGAGCTTACAGCGGTTGGCGTCCGAAGAATCAGCCTCGGTAGTTCATTGGCCCGGGCCGCACTGGGTGAGTTTATCCGCGCGGCGCTGGAGGTAAAAACCATGGGGACGTTCAACTTCGCCAGTAACGCCATCAGCTTCCAAGAGGCCAATTCGCTCATGGCCCCCGCCAGGAAATCTGACTAGGTTTGCGTTGTAATCAGGCTAGGCAGAGAACGACTCTATGCAGGTGTGCAGGCTACCAGTGCCCAGGCCTCCCCGCAGGTTGCCCTGGCTGCAGTGAATCGTGTTTCCTTGGCACAAAAAAGCCCCGTTCGATGACGGAGCTTAGAAAGATAAGAATTAACCAAATGACTTGAACTCGTACTTGGCAACGTTCGCTCTCATGTCGTCAAGCAGGTCATGGCCTTTCCATGTGAGAGAGATCAACGTCTCAACGCCTGCAGCATCCAAGGTGTACTCCACAAACGCTTCCTTGATGATGAGCTGGAGTGCATGGGTCCCTTGTTCCTTTTTGGCGTGATCATGAATGTCCGGGCCTAGCGCTCCCTTCAGGGCATCCTCTTGAAGAACCCCTTTTCTGTTGGCCCGTTCAACTTGCTCAAGAAGGCCCTTGATGTAGTTCCAATTCCGCTTCATATTCACGTTCTCTTCTGCCATCTCAGGTCAGTTGAGAATAGTCAGAGGGATGGAAAACACATACAAAATGCCGACGCGGTGGTCGGGTTTTTCATGCTCCCCGCCGAGCGGGAACGCAATAGGCCCTCAAGCGGCCCTCTGTAGCAGCAAGCTAAAGGCCGGCTCTGTCGCCATGAGGGATGGCGAGGTTACGCACGACTCTCCAGACATACTTCAGGATGTGAGGGGAGATTTTTCTTGAAGCCGCTGCCCCCTGGATGCCCGATTGAGCCGCTTGACGAGAATTGCCGGACGGTCGGCATCGTTGTGGGCGCTGCAGAGTCTCTAAAAATGCCGAAAAAGAAGCCGCCAACAGACACCGCCACAGCAACCGCTGCTGACATTGAAAAATCCATTCAGGCCCTGAACAAAATGGCTGAACGCCTTTGGGGCGATGGCCGCGAGGCCGAGGCGAAAGCCCTCCTCGATGCCTTGGATGCGTTAAACCGGGCGCTGGATCGGATCAGGATTGGCGAAAGCCGCAGGGCTGTGACGCTGCACTAAGGAAATAAGCGTTAAACCGGTTTCCACAGACGCCCCAGCAACGGGCAACTACCAAACGATGTAAACCCGTCTTCACGGGCTTTTCACTGCCCTGTCATCCGCTCGTAACACCGTCAAAACACAATGGGGTCAGCCAAAGGGATTTGGCCCCGTCTACAGAGAGCCTGGCCAAGCGCCGGGCTTTTTTGTGCCTGCTACGTTTGCTTCGAAACGGAGGAAACACCATGCCGGACGATCCAATCCCCGCCCTTCTCTATCGCCTCAATCGACGCCATCACCCCTGCCATGGTTGCCCAGTACAGAAAGCCCTCAAAATGAGAAAGTTTGGGACTGCCTTCTAAAAGTTTTGGGACTATCGGTTTTCCAGCCCACAACGAAAAAGCCCCGCAGGAGGACTTACGGCTCTTCGCATTTAAGGGTGTAGCTGATTTCTAAACCCTCCTGACTTCAGCAAGCACCTGGCTATGTAATTGGTTAAATTTCTAAAGCCCAAGGCGGTACCTCGTAAGTGCTCAAGTCGCCCGTTGATAGCTTCTGTTGGACCGTTGCTGGTTCCTGGCCGGTCGAAGTAGGCAAGGATGCTCTCAGCG
>NZ_MBPN01000048.1 GCF_001695625.1 Pseudomonas defluvii | reverse complement strand
GGCTTGCCCGCGATGCAGCCGCCGCGCATTCACTGACACCCCACCGACGCCATCGCAGGCAAGCCAGCTCCAACAGAACTCGCGCCAGCCTGTAGGAGCCGGGCTTGCCCGCGATGCAAACGCCGCGAACTCGCGATCATCCCACCGACGTCATCGCAGGCAAGCCAGCTCCAACAGAGCCCGCGCCAGCCTGTAGGAGCCGGGCTTGCCCGCGATGCAAACGCCGCGAACTCGCGATCATCCCACCGACGCCATCGCAGGCAAGCCAGCTCCAACAGAGCCCGCGCCAGCCTGTAGGAGCCGGGCTTGCCCGCGATGCAGCCGCCGCGCATTCACTGACACCCCACCGACGCCATCGCAGGCAAGCCATCTCCAACAGAGCCCGCGCCGGCTGTGGGAGCGGGTCTTGCCCGCGATGCAAACGCCGCTAACGCACTGACACCCCACCGAGGCCATCGCAGGCAAGCCAGCTCCAACAGAGCCTGCGCCAGCCTGTAGGAGCCGGGCTTGCCCGCGATACAAACGCCGCGAATTCGCGATCACTCCACCGACGTCATCGCAGGCAAGCCAGCTCCAACAGAACTCGCGCCGGCTGTGGGAGCGGGTCTTGCCCGCGATGCAAACGCCGCGAACTCGCGATCACCCCACCGACGTCATCGCAGGCAAGCCAGCTCCAACAAAGAGCGGGCAGCCTGTGGCAGGCTTGCCTGCGATAGCGCCTGAAGACATGAAATTGCTGGCAGATAACCTGTTCTAGGAAATATCCTACGAACGCTGTCGGCACCCATTGGCTTGTCTTGGAAATGTTGCCCACCTACGCTGCCCGTGTCGCTGACAACTCGGCGAACGGGCGTGGAAACCCGGGCAAGTATCAGGTGTCGCTTTATGGCGGCTGTGCGCGGGAGACCTTCGGGTCTGCCGGGGTTACCTGATGCATCCGGTTTTCCACCCCGCGTACAGCTGCCACCTCTTCGTGTGGAAACGGAAGGTTGCAGCCACACCTGCATCAGGAGCTTTCCATGAAGAAAATCGTTCCAGATCCACCCCACGAAACCCTTGCCCCAACTGCCAGCACGCTCTTCGGCCTCTGTGGTGCCGGCCACGACCCTATGTTTCTCGTGCGCCCCGGTATCGAACCCCATGACGCGCTGGTGCATGTCTCTCTGTTCTTGCGCGGCGCCTACGACACGGCCCATCAGGCCAGCGACACCGCCGACGAGTCGGCCAAGGGCTTTCTCTGGTCCACGATGCATTCGGTAGAAATGGCCAAGGGCCTGGTCGACGCCTTGCTCGACGGGATCGAGGCGCGCGCCCTGAGCGAACGCTCAGGCTGAAAACACCCGACCACTGGCGGTCAGTCAGCACGGAACAATCCTGAGGCAGGCCAGTCAAATGACCGTTTCCCGCCGTTAAGGCTCAAGAGGTCATTTGATGAAGCGCTTTGCCCTGGTAACCCTGATGACCCTGGCCGCCAGCCCGGTCTTTGCCTTTAACCTCAGCGATGCCGCCAATGCCGTCTCGGCCATGCAAGGCACAGACAGCGAAGGCCCTGCCGTCATTGCTGCGCCAGCGTCGGCGAACCTGCTCAACACCCTGGGCAGCCAGTTGAACATCACTCCTGAACAAGCCGTGGGTGGCACGGGCGCGTTGCTTGGCCTGGCGAAGAACCAGTTGAGTGGTGACGAGTTCTCGCAGCTGACCCAAGCGGTCCCGGGGCTCAACCTGCTCACCGGTGACAACGCGCTGGGTGGCTTGAATGGTTTGATCGCGCTGATGGGCAAGAGCGACGGCCAGCAATCGGCGCTGAGCAATGCCTTGGGCAATGTGAAAGACACCAACGACCTGAACAACGCCTTCAGTCTGCTGGGCATGGACACCGGCCTGATCGGCCAGTTTGCCCCGCTGTTGCTGCAGTTCCTTGGCCAGCAAGGCGTGGCCAATTCGCTGTTGCAGAACCTGGGCACCATCTGGGGTAGCCAGACGGCACTGCCTTCAGCCTGACCGGCGGGCGCGGTTTGCGCGTGAGGGGGGCTGTGGTAGCCTCCCGAGCCGTTTTACAAGGATAGGTAACTGCAATGTTCATGGATGCTCTGAAGATGTCCTTGCCGGCTGAGGCCGTGCTCGGTTTCGTCGTCTACATGGGTGGCGCCGCTGCGCTGTTCGCGCTCTATGCGCTGATCTATACCCGTCTTACGCCCTATAACGAACTGCGCCTGATTCGCGAAGGCAACACGCCTGCCGCTGTTGCCCTGGCCGGTGCGCTGGTTGGCTTTGCCATTCCGGTGGCCAGTGCTGTCTCTCATTCCATTTCGCTGCTGGACTTCCTGCTCTGGGCGGTGATCGCGGCGGTGGTGCAACTGTTGGCATTCGTGGTGGTGAACCGCTATGTCAAAGGCATGGCCGAGCGCATCGCCCGTCAGGAGATGGCCTCGGCCATCCTGTTGGCTGCGGTCTCGATCAGTATCGGGTTGCTCAATGCTGCCTGCATGACACCCGCCGCCTGATCAGGGAGCACCGCGATGAAACGCAGTAAACGAGTACGGCTGATTGCGCTGGGCAGTCTGCCGCTGGTGCTGTCTGCCTGTGGTGAACGACCGACCCGCGTGGTCAGCGAGGTGAAGCGCTTTCAGGACGTCGACCATTGCGCCATGGCCGGGATCAACCGTCAGGTCTGTCTGCAGGCCTGGTTGGGTGCGCAACAGCACCATTACGCCAATGCGCCGCGCTTCGTGAGCCTTGAGGCTTGCGAGGAGGTTTTCCAGGAATGCGATACGCGCAACTTTACCGGCAATTTCGTGCCACGGATGGAAGGGTTCGCCTTGACCGTCGACCGGCAGGTGTATGCCGATGGTAATGACGACACCTCAGGAGCCTGGTCGACGTCGACGGGCGGCACCCGGTTCTACGACTACACCGACACCGAGCCGCATTATTCCACTGAGGCGATCTACCACGAGCGTGATGGCCGCAATGCGTTCAAGGTTACCTCGTTGACCGAGCAGGTCGCGGCAGGCAACCAGTACGCCGGGCTTGATCCGAACCACCCGACGTCGACGCCCTTCAGTTCCTTGCCGCATGCGCTGGACGGTACTCACCCTGCGACGGTGCCGGCTGGCAGCGCGCTGCACCCGACAGCATTGGCGCAATCGCCCCGGCCATTCGCCATCGGCAGTCACAATGGCTTTGTATCGCGTGCCTCGGCGCGTGGTGGCTTTAGCTCCTGAGGTGCGCAGATGAAACGTATAGCGGTTGCCCCGCGCCCGGGCTGGAAAGCCACCGCCGAGCATTTTGGTTTCAACTTCCATACCTTCGATGGCGAACCGTATTGGGATGAAAGCGCCTATTACCAGTTCAGCCTGCGGCAGATCGAGGATGACCTGGAGGAGCCGACCCGCGTGCTGCATGAGCTGTGCATGGCGCTGGTGGCCGAGGTGGTGGAGAGCGACGTATTGCTTGACCGCCTGGCGATCCCGACGGCCTACCATGAGCTGATTCGCCGTTCCTGGCGTGACGGGCACCCGCATTTCTACGGGCGCATGGACCTCTGCTATGACGGTTCTGGCCCGGCCAAATTGCTGGAGGCCAACTACGACACGCCCACCTCGTTGTACGAAGCGAGTTTCTTCCAGTACCTCTGGTTGGAAGAGCAGATGCGCCGTGGTGTGTTGCCGGGCGATGCCGACCAATTCAACAGCCTGGAAGAGAAGCTGACCCAGGTCATGACGGCCAACCGCTTTGCTACACCGTTCTATTTCGCTTCGGTGAAGGGTTCGGTGGAAGACCGTGGCACGGTGGAATACCTGCGCGACATCGCCGCGGGTGCCGGGCTCGATGCGCGCCTGGTCGACATGGAAGACATCGGCCTGAGCCGGGGCGGGCAGTTTGTCGACCCGGTCGGTGCGCCGATTCCAAGCCTGTTCAAGCTCTACCCTTGGGAAGAGATCTTCAACGACCCGTTCGGCCCGGCGATTGCTGGCAGCGGCACCTTGTTCGTTGAGCCGCCCTGGAAAGCGATCCTCTCCAACAAGGGCATGCTGGCGTTGCTCTGGGAGCGTCACGAGGGTCATCCGAACCTGTTGCCGGCATTTATCGAGCCGACACCGGCCCAGCCCCTGGAAAAGGGCTGGGTGCGCAAACCGTTTTTTTCCCGTGAGGGGGCGAACGTTGAGATTCATACCGGCCAGGGGCAGCGTATCGTCGAAGACGGCCCTTACGGCGGCGGGCCAAGCATCATCCAGCAGTTCCAGGCGTTGCCACGCTTTGGCGACAACTACACGGTAATCGGCAGCTGGATGGTCGGTGATCTACCGGCCGGTATCGGTATTCGCGAGGACAATTCGCTGATCACCAAGGACAGTAGCCGCTTTCTGCCCCATGCGATTATCGGTTGAATCAGCGCAGCTCGGCGCGCAGGGCCTCGATGCGGGCGTCCTTGTCGTGCCAGAGCTGGTTGACCCAGTCCTGAACCGTCTGGCGGAACGCCGGGTCGCTCTCGTAGTCGCCAGCCCACAGGGCCGGGTCGAGTTCGCGCACCTGGATATCAATGATCACCTTGGGCACTGAACCGCTAAGCAGGTCCCAGAAACCTGGCGCTTTGTCACCGGGGTAGACCAGCGTGACGTCGAGCAGGGCGTCGAGTTGCTCGCCCAGTGCAGCCAGCACGAACGCAACACCACCGGCCTTGGGCTTGAGCAAGTGGCGGTAGGGGGAGTGCTGTTCGAGGCGCTTGGCCTCGCTGAAACGGGTGCCTTCCAGGTAATTGACCACGGTGACCGGCTGGCGCTTGAACAGCTCGCAGGCGGCCTTGGTGATTTCCAGGTCATGCCCCTTGAGGTGCGGGTGCTTGGCGAGAAACGCCTTGCTGTAGCGCTTCATGAACGGGTAGTCCAGCGCCCACCAGGCCAGGCCCAGCAGTGGCACCCAGATCAGTTCCTTCTTCAGGAAGAACTTGAAGAACGGAATGCGCCGGTTCAAGGCCTGGATCAACGCCGGAATATCGACCCAGGTTTGATGGTTGCTGACGGCCAGGTACGAGGTGTCCAGGCGCAGTTCGGCGGCACCTCGCACGTCCCATTGGGTAGGGATGCACAGCGCGAAGATCAGTTTGTCGATTTCGGCCCAGGTTTCGGCAATCCACTTCACCGCCGTGGAGGCGTAGTCGCGGTAGTGGCCGGGGAGCACCAGCTTGAGCAGGGCAAATACGGTGAGCGGGCCAATCAGTACCAGGGTGTTGAGCAATAGCAGCAAGGTCACGAGACTGCCGGTCAGCAGGCGGCGCATAAAGAACTCTTATTCTTGGGTAAGCGGTCGGTAATGATAAGCAGCGGTGCGGTTTACGCCAAATATGGCGGCCCCCCTTGGCAGACAAATGTTTCACATTGTCTTTAATACCCTGTGACACCGAACCTATGCTGCCTCTGTAGTCTAATCACTGTCTTTTCTCAAGGAAGCCAACCCGGTGAAACCCTTACTCGCATTGCTTTCCCTGTTGGCCCTGCCGGTGATGGCCGCCGAGCCGACCCTGTATGGCCGTTATGAATACATCGCCTTGCCGGAAATCGGCGAAACCCTCAAGGCCAAGATGGACACCGGGGCATTGACGGCGTCGTTGTCGGCCAAGGACATCGAGCGTTTCCAGCGCGACGGTGAGGATTGGGTGCGTTTCCGCCTGGCCACCAAGGATTCAGACGGTAAGGTCTACGAGCACAAGCTGGCGCGTATCAGCAAGATCAAGAACCGCGCGGAAGAAGAGGACGACGGTGGCGAAGGCGCCGATGTGACCAAGCGTCCGGTGATCGACCTCGAGGTGTGCCTTGGCGATACCAAACGCACCGTTGAAGTGAACCTGGCCGACCGCAGCAGCTTCAACTACCCACTGCTGATCGGCGCCAAGGCCCTGCGCGAGCTTGGCGCGGCCGTGAACCCGGCGCGACGCTTCACGGCGGGCAAGCCGGCATGCTGATGGTCTAGCCTTGTACAGGTCCGCCTTGCCGACGATAGGGGCGCCGGGTTAATGGCTGACACCACCGCGACCCTATCGCCGGCAACGCTGGCCTTTGTGGAGGTATAGAGTTTCCGGGCCTTGTCAGCCACACCTGAATCTCTTACAAGTGGCGACCGATTACCGCCAGGCCTGGATGCCATGCCCCATATCTTGATTGTCGAAGACGAAGCGGCCATTGCCGATACCCTGATCTACGCCCTGCAGGGCGAAGGCCACAGCACTGAGTGGGTGACGCTGGGCAACGCGGCACTGGAGCAGCAGCGTCTGCGTCCGGCTGATCTGGTGATTCTCGATATCGGCTTGCCGGATATCAGTGGCTTTGAAACCTGCCGTCAGTTACGTCGCTTCAGCGAGGTGCCGGTGATGTTCCTCAGTGCCCGTGACGGTGAGATCGACCGCGTGGTGGGCCTGGAGATCGGTGCCGACGATTATGTGGTCAAACCCTTCAGCCCGCGTGAAGTCGCGGCCCGGGTTCGGGCGATTCTCAAGCGCATGGCGCCGCGTACCGAGGCGTTGGGCAGCCTTGAGCCCTTTGTGCTCGACACTGTGCGTATGCAGATCAATTACCGTGGTCAGCCGTTGGGCCTGACCCGGCACGAGTTTCGTCTGTTGCAGTGCCTGCTGGAGCAACCGGAGCGGGTGTTCAGCCGTGAGCAGTTGCTCGATGCGGTCGGGGTGCCGGCCGATGCCGGGTATGAGCGCAGTATCGACACCCATATCAAGAGCGTGCGCGCCAAGCTGCGTCAGGTGGCCGGCGAGACAGAGCCCATCCAGACCCACCGCGGGCTGGGCTACAGCTATAGCCCGAGCCATAGCTGATGCGCCTGGGGATACGGATTTTTCTGGTCTACTTCCTGTTTGTCGGCCTGACGGGCTACTTTCTGATCAACACCGTGCGCGAGGAAATTCGCCCTGGTGTGCGTCAGTCTGCCGAGGAAACCCTGGTGGACACCGCCAACCTGCTGGCCGAGATCCTGCGCGCGGACGTCAAGGCCGGCACCTTGGGCCAGAGCCAGCTGCCGCAGGTGCTCCAGGCCTATGGCCAGCGGCAGCCGCGAGCGCAGATCTGGGGGTTGCCCAAGACGGAGGTCAACCACCGCATCTACGTGACCGATGCCAAGGGTATCGTTCTGCTTGATTCCAGCGACCTGGCAGTGGGCCAGGACTACTCGCGCTGGAACGACGTCTACCTGACCCTGCGTGGGCAGTACGGCGCCCGCTCGACCCGCAGCGACCCTGACGATCCGGCGTCCTCGGTGATGCATGTCGGTGCGCCGATTCTGGATAACGGCACGATCATCGGTGTCGTCACGGTGGCCAAGCCCAACAGCTCGCTGCAGCCCTATATCGACCGCTCCGAACGCCGTTTGCTGTACCTCGGTGTCGGTTTGATCGCCCTCGGGTTGCTGGTGGGGGCCGGGTTGTCCTGGTGGTTGGCGACCTCATTGCGGCGCCTGACCCGTTATGCCCTGGCAGTCAGCGAGGGCGAGCGTGCGGAACTGCCACATTACCGTGGTGGCGAGTTGGCACAGTTGGCCGGGGCTGTGGAGCGGATGCGTACCCAGCTTGAAGGCAAAGCCTATGTCGAGCGCTATGTGCACACCCTGACCCATGAGCTGAAAAGCCCGCTGGCGGCCATTCGCGGTGCCAGCGAGTTGCTTCAGGGGCCAATGCCGGAGGCCCAGCGGCAACGCTTTGCCGGCAACATAGAAAGCGAAAGCGCGCGGATGCAGCAACTGATCGAGCGCCTGCTCAACCTCGCGCAGGTGGAGCAGTTGCAGAGCCTTGATGCGCAAGAGTGGGTGCCACTGGCGCAGATGGTCGACGACCTGTTGCTGGCCCACAGTGCCCGTATCGAAAGTGCCGGCCTGCAGGTGCGGCAGCGTTTGCCGCATGAACTCCAGCTGCTCTGCGAGCCGTTCCTGATGCACCAGGCGATTGCCAACCTGCTGGATAACGCGCTGGACTTCACCCCTCCAGACGGGATGCTGCTGTTCGAGCTGGAACGGGACGGGCAGCGTGTTGCGCTGAGCCTGTTCAACCAGGGCGAGGCGATTCCCGACTATGCGCTGGGGCGGCTCAGTGAACGCTTCTACTCCTTGCCGCGCCCGCGTACAGGGCGCAAGAGCACCGGGCTTGGGCTGAACTTTGTCGAAGAAGTGCTGCAACTGCACGGCGGTTCGCTGGACGTCGGCAATGTCGAGGGTGGTGTGCGGGTTCGCCTGTGGCTACCGGCCAACCGATTCAACTGAGGCTTCACCGCATCTACACAAAGTCTCCATATTCGCTCCCTCAAGGCTCCATAACGCTGACACACACTCTGTGGCATCGAAACCGGAGCCTTGAGCATGAACCGAAACCTAAGCCTGAAACTGGGCGCTATCGCCTTTTTGATTGTGTTGTTGCTGGTACCGTTGCTGATGATTGGTGGGCTGATCCAGGAGCGCCAGTCGCTGCGCGACGGCGTGGTGCAGGACATCGCCCAGAGCTCCAGCTTCAGCCAGACGCTCAGCGGCCCATTGCTGGTGGTGCCGTACCGCAAGATTGAGCGGCAGTGGAAAACCCCGGAAGGGGGTGGCGCACTCTATCAGGACGTGAAAACGGTCAACGGCCACTTGTATTTCCTGCCGGAGACCTTCGACCTGAACGCCAGGATCGACACTGAGCTGCGTTCACGCGGCATCTACGAAGCGCGCCTGTACCACGCCGAGAACAGCATCAACGGCCAGTTCCAGATTCCGGTGAAGCTGGGGTTAGGCAATGATTTCGAGGACTACACCTTCGATGCGCCGTTCCTGGCGGTGGCGATCAGCGACATCCGCGGCATCGAGAAAGGCCTGAAGCTGGACCTGAACGGCCAGTCGATGGATTTCCAGCCGGGCACGGGCCTGAGCTGGTTGGGTGCCGGGGTGCATGTGGCACTGCCCGCGCTGGACAGCCGCAACGAGACCGTTCTGGATTACGCCTTTGATGTGAGCCTGCAAGGTACCGGGAAACTGCAAGTGTTGCCGGTGGGGCGTAGCAGCAATGTGACCATTGCGGCCAACTGGCCGCACCCCAGTTTTGTCGGTAACTACCTGCCGAGCAGTCGCCTGATCGACAGCCAGAGCTTCACTGCCAATTGGAAGACCTCGTTCTTCTCCACCAACATGGAAGACGCCTTGAGCCAGTGCGTGAACAACGAGTCTTGCCTGGAGTTCAAGGAACGCGCCTTTGGCGTGAGCTTTATCGACCCGGTGGATCAGTACCTCAAGAGTGAGCGGGCGATCAAATATGCGTTGTTGTTCATTGCCCTGACCTTTGCCGGCTTCTTCCTCTTCGAAGTGTTGAAAAGCCTCAGTGTTCACCCGATCCAGTACTTGCTGGTGGGTGTTGCCCTGGCGTTTTTCTACCTGCTGTTGCTGTCGCTGTCCGAGCACGTGGGCTTCGGCCCGGCCTATGCGATTTCGGCCAGTGCTTGCGTGTTGCTGATTGGTTTCTACCTGAGTCATGTGTTGCACAGCCTGGGCCGAGCGCTGAGCTTCAGCGGTGGCCTGGCGGTACTGTACGGCATGCTCTATGGCTTGCTCAGCGCTGAGGACTACGCCTTGCTGATGGGATCGTTGCTGCTGTTCGGCTTGCTGGGTGTATTCATGATCCTGACTCGGCGTCTGGACTGGTACCGGGTAGGGCAGGGCAAGCTGCAATGAGCGGTTTACGCGAGGAGCGTTGTGCAGGGGCGGCGCTGGCGATAAATATCGCCAGGCTGTTCAGCCCTTGTTGGAGCTGGCTTGCCTGCGATGGCGTCGGTGGGGTGCCCGTGAGTTCGCGGTGTTTGCATCGCGGGCAAGCCCGGCTCCTACAGGCTGGCGCGGGATCTGTTGGAGCAGGCTTGCCTGCGATGGGATCGGTGGGGGGCCAGTGAGTTCGCGGTGTTTGCATCGCGGGCAAGCCCGGCTCCTACAGCTTTGCGCCGGCTCTGTTGGAGCTGGCTTGCCTGCGATGGCGTCGGTGGGGTGTCCGTGGGTTCGCGGTGTCTGCATCGCGGGCAAGCCCGGCTCCTACAACTTGCGCGGGCTCTGTTGGAGCTGGCTTGCCTGCGATGGCTTCGGCGGGGTGACCGTGAGTTCGCGGTGTTTGCATCGCGGGCAAGCCCGGCTCCTACAGCTTTGCGCGGGCTTTGTTGGAGCTGGCTTGCCTGCGATGGCGTCGGTGGGGTGACCGTGAGTTCGCGGTGTCTGCATCGCGGGCAAGCCCGGCTCCTACAGCGTGCGCGGGCTTTGTTGGAGCTGGCTTGCCTGCGATGGCTTCGGCAGGGTGTCAGTGGGTTCGCGGTGGCTGCATCGCGGGCAAGACCCGCTCCTACAGCTTTGCGCGGTCTTTGTTGGAGCTGGCTTGCCTGCGATGGCTTCGGTGGGGTGCCAGTGAGTGCGCGGTGTTTGCATCGCGGGCAAGCCCCGCTCCTATAGCTTTGCGCGGTCTTTGTTGGAGCTGGCTTGCCTGCGATGGCGGCGCCGGTATCGTGATCAGAAGGCCAGTTTGTAGCCAATCAGCAGCAGCATGCAGGCCAGGCACGGGCGCAGTACGTTGTCGGAGATACGGCCGGTCAGGTGGCTGCCGATGTAGATCCCGGGCAGCGAGCCAAGCAGCAGGTAGCCCAGCAGGGTCCAGTCCATGTTGCCCATGCTGGCGTGGCCGAGGCCGGCGACCAGGGTCAGGGGCACGGCGTGAGCGATTTCGGTACCGACCAGGCGACGGGTAGCCAGGTACGGGTAGAGCAGGAACAGTGCCACGGTTCCCAAGGCGCCAGCGCCGATGGACGTCAGGGAAACCATGATGCCAAGCACGATGCCGGTGATCACGGTCAGGATGTTCAGGGTCTTGTCGCTGAGGTGGTAGTGGTCGCCGGCGTGTTTGCTGGCGAAGGCCTGCAGGCGGCTTTTGAACAGAATCGCCAGTGCCGTCAGTACCAGTACCACGGCCAGGCCCTGCTTGATCACCGCGTTCAAGGCCTGGGTGTCAGTGTGCAGGGTGGTGAGGAACCAGAGTGTCAGCGCTGCGGCTGGAACACTGCCGAGCGCGAGCCAGCCGGTGATTTTCCAGTCGATGTTCTTGTTCTTGCCATGAACCCAGACGCCACTGCCCTTGGTGATGGCAGCGTAGAGCAGGTCGGTGCCTACCGCCGTAGCCGGGTTGATGCCGAACCAGAGCAGGATCGGAGTCATCAGCGATCCGCCACCAACGCCGGTCATGCCGACGATGAATCCGACAACCAAGCCTGCAACGGAAAAACCTAAGTAACCTGCATCCATAATCTATCTAAGCACCAGACGAGCTGTGAGCGGGGCTCGAGAAGCATAACGGCTTTTTTTATAGCCAAATATAATTATGTGCTATTAGGTTATAACCAGATTTTGGATGGGGCATTGGAATCAATGCCCCTGTTGCCGCTTCAGGTGATGGCCGCGGCCGTTACCACAGCGCGATGCTGTAGCTCAGGATCAGGCGGTTCTCGTCCAGCTTGTTGCCAAAGTGGCTGGTGCGCACGGTAGCGTTGCGCCATTTGATGCCGAAGTTTTTCAGCGTACCGCTCTGGACCACATAGCCGATATCGGTATCGCGCTCCCATTCCTTGCCTTCAGGCTTGCCGGCGCCGAGGTCGATGTTGTCGCCCTGCAGGTAGCGGGTCATGAAGGTCAGGCCGGGAATGCCCACGCTGGCGAAGTTGAAGTCGTAGCGTGCCTGCAAGGACTGTTCGTCCTTGTTGGCGAAGTCACCGATCTGTACGAAGTTCACCAGGTACGCGTCGGCGCCGTTGATGTAGGCAAAACCGGTGTCGCCGCTCATGCGCTGGTACCCCAGGCCAAAGGCGTGGCCCTGGATACCGTAGGTGAACATCGCGCCAAATGCCTTGTTGTCGACGTTGCTGCCACCCTCATCAAGGGAGCGGGCGAAACGCAGGTCGCTTTTCAGCGATTGCCCTTCACCCAGTGCCAGTACGTGGTTCAGGCCAAGGAAATGCTGGCGGTAGAAGTTGTCCAGCCCGCCGTAGCCATAGGTGGTGTTCAGGCTGTCGCTCCACTTGTAGGTGAGGTTGGCGAAGTTGAACTGGTCGCTGTTGGTGCTGCGGGCCTTGATGTTCTTCGCCCCACCGGTGGTGATGGCCATGTCTTCATAGTCGGTGGAGTCGCGCTGGTTCACCTGGCGCACCTGACCGAGGTCGACGTTCAGCTTGTCGATTTCCTGCGAGTTCAGTTGCCCGCCCTCGAAGGTTTGCGGCAGCAGTCGAGAGTCGTTGGCCATCAGCACTGGCAGCTTGGGTAGCAGCGTGCCGGCTTTCAGTACGCTCTTGGAGACGCGTACTTTGGCGGTCATGCCCAGTTCGCCGTACTCGTCCTGAGCGCGGCGTGGTGCTTCGCGGTCACGTTGCAGCAGGCCGCTGCCGCTGCGATCCGGGCTTGAATCGAGTTTGACCCCGAGCAGGCCGATGGCATCGACGCCGAAGCCGACCGTGCCTTCGGTGAAGCCGGACTCATAGCGCAGCAGAAAGCCCTGGGCCCATTCCTCAGCCTTGTTTTGAGGCGCGTTGTGCTGGCGAAAGTCGCGGTTGAAGTAGAAGTTACGCAGCTCCAGGTTGGCTTTGCTGTCCTTGAGAAACTCTGCGTTGGCAGGTGCGCAGAGGCCGGCCAGCGTTGCCGAAACCAAAAGGCGGGTAGCGATGGGATGCGTGCGGTACATGGTAAAGCCCTTTTATTGTTATTGAATGGGGTACGGCATGGCCTGCACCGGTCGCGGTTGCGATCGGTGCAGGTGGTTGCAGGTGGTTGCAGGTGATACGGTCAGCGGTTTACGCGGATCAATGGGCGACTGCCGTGGCGGCACCCAGGCCGGTCTGGGCACGTACGAACTGGTCGTCGAATGCGGCACGTTCGCGGGCGGCTTGCGCACTGCGGTCGAGCTTGGACACCAGCACGATCACCAGGAAGGCCAGTGGCATGGAGAACAGTGCCGGGTGGTCATACGGGTAGATCGCCTGGGCATTGCCAAGCACCGACACCCAAACCGCAGGCGACAGGATCACCAGCGTCAGGGCGGTGAACAGGCCGACGAAACCACCGGCCAGGGCGCCCTTGGTGGTCAGGTCTTTCCAGTACATGGCCATGATCAGTACCGGGAAGTTGGTGGAGGCGGCGATGCCGAAGGTCAGGCCCACCAGGAAGGCGACGTTCTGCTTCTCGAACAGGATGCCCAGGAGGATGGCGATGATGCCCAAGCCGACCGTGGCGATACGGGTTACGCGCATCTCGTCTTTTTCGCTGGCGGTGCCTTTCTTCAGTACGGTGGCGTACAGGTCGTGGGAGATCGCCGACGCACCGGCCAGGGCCAGGCCCGACACGACGGCCAGGATGGTGGCGAAAGCCACGGCCGAGAGGAAGCCGAGGAACAGGTTGCCACCCACGGCCTTGGCCAGGTGCATGGCAACCATGTTGCCGCCGCCGATCAATGCGCCTTTGAGGTCGCCGCCGACATAGAACTGCGGGTCAGTGCCGACGATCACAATCGCGGCATAACCCAGCACCATGACCACGAGGAAGAAGAAACCGATGAAGCCGGTGGCAAAGAACACCGACTTGCGGGCTTCCTTGGCGTTCGGCACGGTGAAGAAGCGCATCAGGATATGCGGCAGGCCGGCAATACCGAACACCAGGCCAAGCGACAGCGAAGCTGCGTTGATCGGGTCGGCGAGCATCGAGCCGGGGCCCATGATGTTCCAGCCCGTAGCGTGGGCTTCAACCGCGCGGGTTGCCAGGGTTTCAAAGCTGAAGCCGAACTCGGCCATGGCCAGCAGGGCCAGGGTCGTGCCGCCGGCCAGCAGCAGTACAGCCTTGATGATCTGTACCCAGGTGGTGGCGATCATGCCGCCGAAGATCACATAGACCAGCATCAGCACGCCAACCACCATCACGGCGGTGGAGTAGTCCAGGCCGAACAGCAGCTTGATCAACTGACCCGCGCCGACCATCTGCACGACCAGGTAGCAGCACACCACGGTGAGCGAGCCGAACGCCGCGAAGGTGCGGATTTTGGTCTGGTCCAGACGGTACGAGACGATGTCGGCGAAGGTGTAGCGCCCCAGGTTGCGCAGGCGCTCGGCCATCAGAAAGGTGATGATCGGCCAGCCGACGAAGAACGCCACGGTGTAGATGAAGCCGTCATAGCCTTTGGCGAAGACCAGGCTGGACAAGCCGAGCAGGGTGGCCGCCGACATGTAGTCACCGGCAATCGCCAGGCCGTTCTGGAAACCACTGATGCCGCCGCCAGCGGTGTAGAAGTCCGAGGTCGACTTGGTTTGCCGTGCAGCCCACCAGGTGATCATCAAGGTGCCAAGGACGAACACGAAGAACATACCGATGGCGTGGAGGTTGATCGGCTGTTTTTCCGCCACGACGAGGGGGGCGGCGAAAGCGGCGGCCGGTGCCAGCAGCAGGCTGGCAAGGCCAAGGGAGGCGAGGCGACGGCTCATTTCAACTCCTCCAGCAGGTCGGCACTCAGTGCGTCGAAGCGGGTGTTGGCGCTGCGCACGTACCAGCCGGTGAGCAGCCAGGACAGCACGATGATTGCGGCCGCGACCGGGATCCCTACCGTCAGTTGGCGGCCTTCGGCCAGAGGGGCATGCAGTACGTGCGGGTAGAACGCGACCACCAGCATGAACAGGTAGTAGGCGCCCAGCACGGCGGCACTCAATGACCAGGCCAGGCGCGAACGGCTGCGTACCAGGCGTTGGAATTTGGGGTTGGCGCGGATGCGGTCGCAACTCTGCGCATGGGACAGCTCAGCGTTTTTCATCGGTGTGGCTCCTTGTTTTTTTTATTGCCTGGTGTGCCCTGCAGCCGTTTTTTGGGTGCACGGCGTCGTGGCGATGGGCTGCAGCTTTTCGCCAGGAAAAACGGGTAAGCGTCGAGTGCTGTCTTACGCCGGCGGAATCATGTCGCGCAGCGGTTCAGCTCACTCGGAATCGACTGATCAAAACGGGGGAATGTGGGGAAAGCCGGCGCCAGGTTCGCTCGGGTAGAGCGTATTGAAGGTAATAAGACGCGCGCGTGCAGGGACTGGTCCCTGTGTGAAGATCGACATAACTGGCACCCGGTGGCTGATTATTAGCTCTTGATGTTTGCTGCACCCTTGTCGGTGGGAAGCAGCGCAGATGGCTCCGCGCACCTTATATAACAATGTCGGTCAATTATGGAAGTACTACCTGCGTTGTATAGTATTAGTACTATATATCTTGCCTCGAAAATTCAGGGTTTACGGCTTCCGCCCGGCACGTGCTGTCTTGCTGCAAACACATGGGCGTGCTGTTGTCTCACGTACAGTGGATCAACAAGGTGTCGCCGGTTACACAGGCATTCGATCGTTTTGTTTGTATAAGTTATTGATAATAAAGAACTAAGTAGCTGGCATGGTTTGTGAGACGTACTCGGCAAGAGCGCCTGATGTGGCGTAGAACCTGTTGCGTACTGGAGAACCCCCATGCCCCGTGAAATTCGTTTGAATGCTTTTGAGATGAACTGCGTCGGTCATCAGTCTCCTGGCCTCTGGGCGCATCCCCGGGACCGTTCCTGGCAGTACAAGGACCTGGAGTATTGGACCGACCTGGCCAAGCTGTTGGAGCGTGGCCGTTTCGATGGCATTTTCATCGCGGATGTCATTGGTATCTACGATGTGTTCAACGGCAATGGCGATGCGGCGATCCGTCAGTCGACCCAGGTACCGATCAACGATCCGCTGGCGCTGATCACCCCGATGGCGCTGGTGACCGAGCATCTGGGTTTCGGTCTGACCGCGTCGTTGAGTTTCGAGCACCCCTATCCGTTTGCCCGCCGCCTTTCCACCCTCGACCACCTGACCAAGGGGCGTATTGGCTGGAACATTGTCACCTCGTACCTGGACAGCGGTGCGCGTAACCTCGGGCAGAAAGCCCTAAGCGATCACGATGCCCGTTACGACTATGCCGACGAGTACCTTGAAGTGCTCTACAAGCTGTTTGAGGGCAGTTGGGAGGAGGGTGCGATACAGCGTGATCGTGAGCGGCGTATTTTCAGTGACCCGAGCAAGATCCATGGCATCAAGCATGCCGGCAAGCATTTCCAGGTTCCGGGCATTCATCTCTGCGAGCCGTCTCCACAGCGCACTCCGGTGCTGTATCAGGCGGGGGCCTCCAGCCGTGGCAAGCAGTTCGCGGCTGAGCATGCTGAATGTGTGTTTGTTGCGTCACCGTCGAAAATCTTGCTGAAGAAGACTGTGGCGGACATTCGTCGGCGTGCTGCCGAAGCCGGTCGCGATCCGCGTAAGGTGCTGGTCTTCAACCTGCTGACGGTGATCGTCGGCGAAACCGATGCCCAGGCCCAGGCCAAGTGGCAGGACTACAAGTCGTACACCAGCTATGAAGGCGCTTTGGCCCTGATTTCGGGCTGGACCGGCATCGACTTTTCCGAGTACCAACCGGATCAGGTCCTCAAGCACATCCATACCAACGCTATTCAGTCGGCGGTCGAAACGTTTTCCACGGCCGACCCGAACAAGCAATGGACCGTAAAAGAGTTGGCCGACTGGGTGGGCATTGGCGGCTTCGGCCCGCTATTGGTGGGCAGTGCGCAAACGGTGGCGGATGAGTTGCAGGCATGGGTTGAGGAAACCGACGTGGATGGTTTCAACCTGGCCTATGCCCTGGCTCATGAAACCTTCGCCGATGTGGTCGAGCTGTTGGTGCCAGAGTTGCAGAAGCGTGGTGTCTACAAGACGGAGTACGCTCCCGGCACCTTGCGCGAAAAACTCTTCGGCGAAGGCCCGCGTTTGCCGCAGAACCATCCTGCTGCCGATTACCGCGATCTCGCCGCGCTGGCGGCACGTGAAGAAGACGCTTCAGTACTGGCCTGATCCCGGCGGGATAACAGGCCACGATGATTGAGCCGCCCCCTCGTCGATGTGACGAGGGGGCGTTTGCTTCAGCCCTGTTTAGCACCACCACCGATCTGCCAGACATACGGTGGTTCGGTGCCGTTGATCTCCCAGTCACCGATGATCCGTTCCTTGTAGATCAGCGGGTTGTGCGAGGCGGCGGTGCGGGCGTTGCGCCAATGACGGTCGAGCAGTTTGCTGGTGCTGGTGGCTGAAGCGCTGAGGGCGTTGAACAGGTCGCTGGTGGCGCGCAGGACCAGCTCGGCAATGACGACCTGGCCTTGAGCCGACTCCAGTTCGGCGGCGATGTTGGCTGCGCGCTCAGCTTCAGCATCATTGCCAAAGTGGCTCTCGTAGGCGCGCTGCGCGGCAGCGGCAGCACGCAGTGCCGTGGCTTCGGCGGCATAGGCCTGGGCCGAAGCCTTGCCGACCACCTGCTGAACCTGGGCATCGTCACTGGCCGCGGCAGCATTGCCCGTGCTGAAAATGCGCGTGCGTTTGCGCACTTCTTCGGCGATGTCGCGCACGGCTGCGCGACCGGAGCCTGCCAGTACCGCCAGCAGTACCAACTGATAGAACGCTGTCTGGTACTTGAAGCGGGTGGCGAAGTCGAACAGGTTTTCGTCTTCGACCACAACGTTATCGAACACCGAGGTGCCGCTGCCAGTGGTGCGCTGGCCAAAACCGTCCCAGTCGTCGCTGAGGGTAATGCCGGGTTGCTGGACACGAACCGCAGCGATGACATCACCGCCAGTGTCGTCACGTTGGGCATAGAGGTCGATCCAGTCGGCAAAGATACTGCCGGTGCTGTAGTACTTGGTGCCATTGACCCGCCACTGATCGCCTTGGCGCGAGACACGGGTAATCACCTGCCCCAGCTTCACGGCGCCTACTTCGGTCCAGGCATTGCCCACCAGGTCGCCGTCGAGAAAACGTTTGAACCAGACGTCCTGTGGCGTGTTGGCGTGAGCGTTGAGGCGATCTTCGACAAAGGCGAAGTGGCCGCGCAGGGCTTGCGGCAGGTTGGAGTCGGCTTCGGCCAGTTCGATCAGCAGTTGGAACAATTGTGGCAATGAGGCGCCGGCGCCACCGTATTGCACCGGTACGCGCACGGCGCCAAAGCCGGCTTCCTTGAGCCATTTCACCGGCTCGTAGGGCAGGCTGCGGGTGCGCTCGCGTTCGAGGGCGCCGGCGGCGATGCGGGTGAAAATCGGCCGGAATCGCGCAGCCAGTTGCTCATAGTCGGTTCCGGTGGAGAGGGGGTGCGGAATGTGCTGTTGCTGGGCAGTCATGCTGTCGCTCCTGTGAGGGCATTAAACAAAGCCGCGAACCGGTCTGGTCGCTGTCCTACGGTGTAATGCACAGGCCATGCCCAGCATGGAAGGCCCCGTAATCCGTGGTGTCTGGCACGTTTTGGCTGCTTTTTGATGTCGGCTGGCGGGCACGTTGTGGAACTGCTGCTGCCCAGGCAACAGCTGCGTCAGGAGGGTGTGCAGGCATGTCGGCAATGGCCTGCTGCGCGCAAGTGTTTGCCCGGCAACAGATGATCAGCAGCTTGCCTGCTGCGGTACATCGGGCGATGTTCGCTGATTTCTGTTAAATCATTGAAATATAAGGAATTAATACAGTGGCACAGTTGCTGCTATAGCCCTTGTGTGGATGCCGCGGTGGCATGTCCAGGCAGGGGTCGATCAATGAGCAGAATACTGAAAGTCGTCGCAGTCTCGGGGAGCGTGCAACAGCCCTCACGCACCTTGGTGCTGCTTAACGCGCTGGTGGCAGAGCTGGCGCAACAGGTGCCCATTGAGCTGCAACTGATTGAGCTGGCCAAGGTCGGCCCGCAATTCGCCGGTGTGCTGCGCCGTGAAGATTTGCCCGCCACGGTACAGGCAGACCTGCAGGCCATCGAAAGCGCCGATTTGCTGATTGCGGCAACCCCGGTGTACCGCGCGTCCTATACCGGCCTGTTCAAGCACCTGTTCGACTTTGTTCATCACGAGGCCTTGAAGCAGGTCCCTGTGCTGTTGGCCGCCACCGGTGGTTCGGAGCGCCATGCCCTGATCATCGACCATCAGCTACGACCGTTGTTCGGCTTTTTCCAGGCGCTCAGCCTGCCAGTTGGCGTGTACGCCGCAGAAGCCGATTTCGATAACTACCTCATCACTAACACGCAGCTGCGCGAGCGTATCGAGCGGGCGGTCGAGGCTGCGGTCGCAAGCCTTGACCCACGTTTTCAGCGCAACGCCAGCGCAGCCTGATTCAGCCCTTTCAACTCAATGGAGTACCTGCAATGAGCCAAGAACAGATCAAGTTTGCCTATTGGGTGCCTAACGTCAGCGGTGGTCTGGTGGTCAGCAAGATCGAACAGCGCACCAGCTGGGACATCGACTACAACCGCAAGCTCGCGCAAATCGCCGAGAACGCCGGCTTCGAGTATGCGCTGTCGCAAATCCGCTTCACCGCCGGTTATGGCGCGGAGTACCAGCATGAGTCAGTCACTTTCAGCCATGCACTGCTCGCCGCCACCACGCGCCTGAAGGTGATTGCTGCGGTACTGCCAGGGCCTTGGACTCCGGCGTTGTTGGCCAAGCAGATTGCGACCATCGACCACCTGACGGGTGGGCGGGTGGCCATCAACGTGGTGTCGGGCTGGTTCAAGGGTGAGTTCACCGCGATCGGCGAACCGTGGCTGGAACACGATGAACGCTACCGTCGTTCGGAAGAGTTCATCACTGCACTCAAAGGTATCTGGACCACCGACAACTTCACCCAGCGCGGTGACTTCTATCGCTTCCATAACTACACCTTGCAGCCCAAGCCACTGCAGCAGCATCCAGAGATCTTCCAGGGTGGCAGCTCGCGAGCCGCTCGCGATATGGCGGCACGGGTGTCTGACTGGTACTTCACCAACGGCAATACCGTAGAAGGCATCAAGGCTCAGGTGGATGACATCAAGGCCAAGGCTGCGGCGAACAACCATACGGTCAAGGTCGGTGTGAACGCATTCATCATCGCCCGCGACACCGAGGAAGAGGCCCGCGCGGTACTCGCCGAGATCATCGACAAGGCCGATCCGGAAGCGGTCAACGCCTTTGGCGATGCGGCGCGGCAAGCCGGCAAGGCCAGCCCGGAAGGCGAAGGCAACTGGGCCAAGTCCAGTTTCGAGGACCTGGTGCAGTACAACGATGGCTTCAAGACCAACCTGATTGGTACGCCGCAGCAGATCGCCGAACGCATCGTCGCCCTGAAAGCCGTGGGGGTGGATCTGGTGTTGGGTGGTTTCCTGCACTTCCAGGAGGAAGTCGAGTACTTCGGGCGCAAGGTACTGCCATTGGTCCGTGAACTGGAAGCCCGGCGTTTGGTCGACAAGGCCGTTGCCTGAAGCGGGAGTCATTATGGTTCAGTTTGCGCAGCACAGCCCTGATGCCCCTGGCACCTTGCCTGAATGGTTGCAGCGACAGGCGGCTGACCACGGTACACGTCTGGCCCTGCGGCACAAGCATCTGGGTGTCTGGCAGGTGCGTACTTGGCAGCAGTTGGCGGATGAAGTCCGTCGCTTGGCCTCGGCGCTTCAACTGCGTGGTTTTACCGAGGCGAACACCCTCGTGGTGTTGAGCCGTCCACGCCCGGAAGCCCTGATCGCGGCACTCGCTGCGCAATGGTTGGGCGGTGTTGCGGTGTTGTTCGATCCGTTGCAGGGCGGTGCTGCTCAGGTTGAGTTGTTGCGTGAGCTGAACCCTGGTTACTTCTTTGCTGAAGGCGTTGAAGAATTGGCGCAGGTCGGTGCGGCGAATCTGAATGCTGCTCTGCTGTTTTATGCCGATGGTCGAGGCTTGGCCGCCGAGCATGCAGAAACAGCGCTCGATTATGCCGTGCTTGTGGCACGGGCGGCCGACCCGGCGCTCAAGCTGAAGGCGCGCACGGAGCGCAGCGCCTTCATCTTCTACCGTTTGCATGAGGGCCAGCACATCGAATTGCAGCGCATCAGCCATGCAGAGCTGGTGCGCGAAGGGGCGCGTCTGGTGCAGCTCGAACACCTTGGCTCGGGCGAGGAAGCACTGGCCGCGCGGGCCTTTGCCGCCAGTGGTCAGGCGCGCTACTTGCTGGCGCCGTGGCTGATTGCCGGGTTTCGTCTGAATTTCCCCGAGAGCCTGCACACCCGTGACCGCGATCGCCGTGAGCTGGGGCCAACCTTGGTGGCCGGGACCCGGGAGACTTATGGCCGCTTGTACCAGGAGGTGCTGGCACGCCTGCCTGAGGAGGGCTCCTGGCAGCGGCGGCTGGTGGATTGGGCGCTGGCGGCGCATCCGGGCGTACTCAGGCGTGTGCTCGGTTACTGGCTGGTGCGGCGTGCGCTGCGCGACATCCTTGGCTTCAGCCGCATACAGGCACCGTTGTTGGTCGGGGAGCCGTTGGCAGAACCAGCGCAGGCCTTTTTTGCCGCGCTGGACATTCGTGTGCGTGCCTGGCCAGACCCAGCACGTTGGCAGGTGGCGCCGAGTGAGCCTGCCAGCCGTATCAGTGGTTGGATTGACGACCATCCACAATTGGCTTGATGAGGAGAGCGAACGATGTCCACAAGCCACTCTGCTGTTCCGGCGCCGCTACTGGCGCTGGACAATATTTCCCTGTCCTTCAAGGGCGTCAAGGCGGTTACCGGCATCAGCTTTTCGGTCGCGCCCGGTGAGATCTGCGCCTTGATCGGGCCTAACGGTGCCGGCAAGAGTTCGTTGTTGAATGTGATCAACGGTGTGTACCAGGCACAGGAAGGTCACATTCATTTTGCCGGCCAGGTGCGGCGCCGCATGCGTCCTCACGACGCGGCGCAACGCGGTATCGCCCGGACCTTTCAGAACATCGCGCTGTTCAAGGGCATGACGGTACTCGACAACGTCCTGACCGGGCGCAACCTGAAACGGCGTAGCACTTGGTTGGAGCAAGTGCTGCGGGTGGGGCGAGTCGCGGCTGAAGATGACCTTCAGCGCGCTGCGGCAGAACGGGTCATTGCGTTTCTGCAGATCCAGCCGTGGCGTGATGCGATTGTCGGCACCTTGCCCTACGGTTTGCAAAAGCGGGTTGAGTTGGCCCGTGCCTTGGCCGCGGAACCTACCTTGCTGTTGCTGGATGAGCCAATGGCCGGAATGAATGCCGAAGAGAAGGCGCAGATGAGCCGTTTCATCGTCGACATCAACCGCGAATTCGGTACCACCGTGGTCTTGATCGAGCACGACATCGGCGTGGTCATGGGCATTTCGCACCATGTGGTGGTGCTGGACTACGGCCGCAAGATTGGCGATGGCCCGCCGGATCAGGTCCGGCAAGACCCTGAGGTCATTGCTGCTTACCTCGGTACCCGACACTAACGCGCGTTTACGTGTTTGCCGTCCTGCGTTGGGCGGTTGGCTTCGTATTGCCCGAAAAGCAGGAAACGACATGGATTTTTTCTTTGAAGTACTGATCGGCGGTTTGCTGGCCGGGGTGATGTATGCCCTGGTGGCCATCGGGTTTGTGCTGATCTACAAGGCCTCCGGCGTGTTCAATTTCGCTCAGGGCGCGATGGTGCTGTTCTCCGCGCTGACCTTTGTCAGTTTGCTGGAGCGCGGGTTGCCGTTCTGGTTGGCGTTTGTGGTGACCCTGGCGGCGATGGTGCTGTTGGCCCTGGCGGTTGAGCGGGTGGTGCTGCGGCCGTTGGTCAACCGCTCACCGATCACCCTGTTCATGGCCACGCTCGGCCTGTCGTACATGATCGAAGGTTTTGCCCAGGCGCTGTGGGGCGCGCAGGTGCACGGCCTTGACCTGGGCATCAGTGATGAGCCGTTGGCGTTGGGCGGCATGTTGCTGTCTTCGTTCGACCTGTTTGCGGCAGCCACGGCAGCGCTGCTGGTACTGGTGCTGTCATTGCTGTTCAGCAAGACCCGTATTGGCCTGTCGTTGCGGGCCGTGGCCGACGATCCCGTCGCAGCCTTGGCCGTGGGCATTCGCTTGCAGCACATCTGGGCCGTGGTGTGGGCCGTGGCAGGGTTTGTCGGCCTGGTCGCCGGGCTGCTCTGGGGCGCTCGCCTGGGCGTGCAGTTCTCCCTTTCGCTCATCGTGCTCAAGGCCTTGCCGGTACTGATCATTGGCGGGTTCACCTCGATCAGTGGGGCGATTGTCGGCGGCTTGATCATCGGCGCAAGCGAGAAACTTGCGGAGGTCTACCTCGGGCCGTTCGTGGGCGGGGGGATCGAGAACTGGTTCCCCTATGTCCTGGCGTTGCTGTTTTTGCTGGTGCGTCCAGCCGGATTGTTTGGCGAACGTGCCATTGAGCGGGTTTGAGGGAGAGTGCCATGTTGTACAACGAAGCCGGTCAGTTCAGTACCCGTTACGCCCAGGATCGTCGAGTGTTCCGCTTGCGTCAGGATCGCCACGCATTGCTGGCGCTGCTGCTGTTTGCCTTTGTGGCGGTGCCTTACCTGGGCAATGACTACTGGTTCAGTGCCATCCTGATTCCTTTTCTGGTGTTGTCGCTGGCCGGGCTTGGGCTGAATTTGCTGACGGGCTATGCCGGGCAACTCTCCCTCGGTTCGGCGGCCTTCATGGCGGTAGGGGCCTTTGCTACCTACAACATCGAACTGCGAGTACCGGGTTTGCCGCTACTGCTGAGCCTTGTGCTGGGCGGCGTTTGTGCGGCCCTGACGGCGTTGCTGTTCGGTTTGCCCAGCCTTCGCATCAAAGGCTTCTACTTGCTGGTGTCCACCCTGGCTGCGCAGTTTTTCGTGCAATGGGCGTTGACCAAGTTCAGCTGGTTTTCCAATGACAGCGCCTCTGGGGTGATCAGTGCGCCGCCGCTACACCTCATGGGGGTCGATTTCAGTTCGCCGGCGGGCCGTTACCTGTTCACGCTTGGGGTGGTCGTGGTGCTGTTCTGGCTGGGCAAAAACCTGGTGCGCAGTGAGTTGGGGCGTAACTGGATGGCGGTGCGCGACATGGACACTGCCGCTGCAGTCATCGGTATTCCGCTGCTCAAGACCAAGCTGCTGGCCTTTGCCATCAGCGGCTTTTTCCTCGGCATTGCCGGCGCACTGTGGGCCTTCACCTACCTGGGTACGGTAGAGCCGCATGGCTTCGACCTGAACCGCTCATTCCAGGTGTTGTTCATCATCATTATCGGTGGCCTGGGCAGCTTGCTCGGCAACTTCCTCGGTGCAGCGTTCATCGTGCTGTTCCCGATCCTGCTCTCGAACCTGGCCGGGCTGTTGCCTGCGGGCCTGATCGATGCCGGGCAGGTCGAGAACCTGCAAAAGATGGTGTTCGGCGCACTGATCATCCTTTTCCTGATCAAGGAACCAGAGGGGCTGGCGCGCCTCTGGCAACGCTTTCGCGAGCGCGCACGGCGATGGCCGCTGCGCTACTGAGCGAATCCCTGCAGGCGGAGCGTGCTCCGCAGTTCACCCTTCAGGCGCAAGCCATAGCTCAACGATTCGACAAGGAAACACGCGATGTTCAAACGATCTTTGCTCAGCAGCCTCGCGCTGGCCGTGAGCTTGAGTGCCACTGCCTTCATCGCCAAGGCCGATGGCGAGCAGTACTTCCCGCTGCAAAGCTACCGTGTTGGCCCTTACGCGGCAGGCGGTACCGGGTTCTTTGGCGGGTTTATCGATTACCTCAAGTACGTCAACGCCAATGGTGGGGTCAATGGCGTCAAGTTGACCTGGAGCGAGTGCGAAACCGAGTACGTGGTGGAGAAAGGCGTTGAGTGCTACGAACGCCTGAAGAACGGTTTGAACGGGGCGCCGGCCGCTGCGACCAACCCGCTCTCGGTAGGCATTGCCTACGCCACCCTGGACCGCTCGACGGCAGACAAATTGCCCTTGATCACCATCAACCACGGGCGCACGGACTCTACCGATGGCAGCGTGTTCCCCTATGCCTTCCCGTTGCAACTGAACCCGTATTCCGAAGTGTCGGCGATCATCAACTACATCGGCCAGCAGTCGGGTGGCCTGGACACGTTGAGTGGCAAGAAGATCGTCACGCTCTACCATGGTTCACCCTATGGCAAGGAGACCAATGAGGTGCTGCAGGCGTTGGCCGACAAGTATGGCTTTACCCTGACCTTGCTGGAAGTGCCGCACCCTGGCAACGAACAGCAATCGCAGTGGCTGAACATCCGTCGCGCCAAGCCGGACTGGGTCATTCTGCGAGGCTGGGGTGTCATGAACCCAGTTGCCTTGAAGAGCGCGCAGAAGGTCGGCTTCCCGGCGGACCGAATCATCGGCAACATCTGGAGTAACTCCGAGGAAGACGCCGCACCGGCAGGGGCTGCAGCCAAGGGCTTCATCTCGATTACCACGCACCCGTCCGGGACCACGTTCCCGGTGACGCAAGGGATCAAGAAGGACGTTATCGATGCCGGTCATGGCGACCTCGCCGATCCAAAGCGTTTCGGTACTGTCTACTACAACCTGGGTGTGGTGAACGGCATTCTCAACGTCGAGGCGGTACGCCTGGCGCAGGAAAAGTACGGCCACAAACCATTGAGTGGTGAGCAGGTGCGCTGGGGCTTTGAGCACCTGAAGCTGGATGAGGCGCGGCTCAAGGAACTGGGCGCGCTAGGCCTGGTGCAACCCCTGCAACTGTCCTGCTCCGACCATGAGGGCGGCGGTGCCGTGCGCTTCCAGCAGTGGGATGGGGAGAAGTGGAACCTGATCAGCGATTGGGTGCAGGCCGACCGCGCACTGCTGCGGCCAATCATCGAAGCTTCTGCACAAAAGTACGCGAAGGAGAAAGGCATCACCCCGCGCGACTGCAGCAAAGACTCCTGATGCTGCATCGACACCGGGGCACATGGGCCCCGGTGTTGTCCCGATAGCGTTGTCCCGGTGTTGTCTGGGGCAACAACCGGGTCGCCGTTGATGAACCGCTGCGAGGACGCGAGGCCACCACCCTAGGAGTAGAACGTCGGGGTTGGCAGTTGAGCATTCAGCGCCCAGTCACCCAGCTCTTGCAGTTTGTAGTCCACAGGATCATGCAGAGACTGTGTGCGCAGGTTGCGCCAGTAGCGGTCGAGGCGCAGGGCCGCGTGGGTGGAGCGGGCACCGGTCACTTCAAACAAGCGGCTGGTCAGGTCCAGGCCGATGCGTGTTGCTGCCACCTTGGCGGTTGCGATGGCGACGGCCAGTTCACCGCGTTCTTCGCTATGCAGTTGATGCTCCTTGCGCCAGGCCTGATCAAGCAGCGCGTTCGCCCGTTCGGTGAGCAATCGCACGCTTTCCAGGCCGACCCAGAACTCGCCGTAGTGGCCGAGGATGTAAGGGTCTTCGTTGGCGTGTTCAACCTTGGCCTTGAACCACGGGCGGGTTTCCTTGAGGGTGTAGTTGCGGGCTTCGACGAAGGCGCCTTCGGCAATGCCAAGGAACATGTTGACGAAGGTGAGCTGCGCGATCAGCGGGCGCAGGCAGGCGAAGGGCGTGCTCAAGGGTCCGGGTTCGAGCAGCAACTCGTTTTCCTCGACCCGTACCCGTTCAAAGGTCGCACTGCCACTGTCGGTTTGCCGTTGACCAATGTTGTCCCAGTCTCCGTGCAGGGTGATGCCGGTGCGCCCGCTTGGGATGGCGGCAATCAGCAGTTTGCCCTGGGTGGACTCATCCAGCGCCGAGGCAATCAGCATTTCCGAGTCGGCCGAGCCCGAGCAAAAGCTTTTACGCCCCGAGAACTCACGCCAACCGGCGAGTTTTTTCGAGACGGTACGGGTATCCAGCGGGTTGAGGGCGTTGCCCCAGAACCAGTTGTTGCGTGCTGTCAGCTCGAACCACGGTTGCCATTGGTCTGGCCGGGAGAACAAGCGCACAGTAGCCAGCATCAGGTGCTGGAAGCCAAAGACGTGAGCGATCGAGCTGTCGACCTTGGCAAATTCGCGAACGATGTTCAGCGTCTCTGTCCAGTTGGCGCCCAGGCCGCCGTATTGCGTCGGAATGATCAAGCCCAGCAAGCCGCTCTGGCGCAGTGCATCGCGCTCGGCTTTCGGTGTGCCGCCGAGGCGGTCACGTTCCGCGGCGCTTTCGGCGAAGGTGCTGGCCAGCGCTTGGGCAATCTGCAGTGGCGTCAGGCGTGCGGATTGATGAATAGCAGTCACAGGCTGTCCTCATCGGGGAGTAGGGGGCTTGAGGCGCGTCCATCAGGCTGGTTGCGCGGTTGCCTGGGTGGGCAGCACGTCGTTGGCGATCATTTCGCCAAAGGGGCCTGAGAGGTTGGTGACACCGCGGCCTGCCAGGCTCGCATAGGGCTCCGGCAGCAGCGGAAAGACCAGTTCGGCAAAGCGATAGGCTTCTTCCAGGTGCGGGTAGCCGGAGAAGATGAAGCTCTCGATGCCGAGGTCGGCATATTCCTTGATCAGCCCGGCCACTTGTTGCGGGTCACCGACCAGGGCCGTGCCTGCACCGCCACGCACCAGGCCGACGCCCGCCCAGAGGTTCGGATAGATCTCCAGTTGGTCACGTCGACCACCATGCAGAGCGGCCATGCGCCGTTGCCCCTCAGAATCGAAACGTGAGAAGGACTGCTGCGCGGCGGCAATGGTTTCGTCGCTGATGTTGGCGATCAGCTTGTCAGCGGCTTGCCAGGCTTGTTCGGCGGTCTCGCGGACAATCACATGCAAGCGAATGCCGAACTTCACGGTGCGCCCGTGTTTGGCTGCGCGGGCACGGACATCGGCGATCTTTTCGGCGACAGCCGCCGGTGGCTCGCCCCAGGTCAGGTAGACATCCACCTGCTCGGCGGCCAGCTCGTGGGCTGCATCGGAAGAACCGCCGAAATACAGCGGTGGATAGGGTTTTTGCACGGGAGGGTAGAGCGCCTTGGCGTTTTGTACTTGCAGGTGCTTGCCGTCATAGTTCACGGCTTCGCCCTGCAGCACACGCCGCCAGATATGCAGGAACTCGCCACTGGCCTCATAGCGTTCACTGTGGCTCAGATGCAGGCCATCTCCACGGTTTTCGTCCGGGTCACCGCCGGTTACCACGTTGATCAACAGGCGACCTGCGGACAAGCGATCAAGGGTCGCGGCCATGCGTGCAGAGACCGTCGGCGAAATGATCCCGGGGCGGATCGCTACCAGGTAACGCAGGCGTTCGGTCAGCGGTACCAGGGCAGAGGCCACCACCCAGGAGTCTTCGCAGGAGCGTCCAGTGGGTATCAGTACGCCGTAGTAACCGAGGCTGTCGGCGGCCTGGGCCACCTGTTTGAGGTAGGGCAGGGTGACGGGGCGGGCGCCCTCACTGGTACCCAGCAAATGACCGTCGCCGTGGGTGGGCAGAAACCAGAAAACATTCATGTCGGCGCCTCAGGCAATTTTACGTAGAACAGCGCGGTGGCCGTTGAGCTGCTCGGCAGCTTTTTCCCCGGCCAGGCGGATACGAGCCTGCAGGGCCGTGCTGGTGATCTGGTAGTTGCTGAAATCGGCTTCAGCGGCGTAGACCCCGATCGGCAGGGTGACCGACTGGAAGAAGCTGAACAGCGGGCGCAGTTGGTGGTCGATGACCAGCGCATGGCGTTCACTGCCACCGGTTGCGGCGAGCAGTACTGGCGTATCAATCAAGGCATCCTGGCCAATCAGGTCGAACAGGTGCTTGAACTGGCCCGGGTAGGTGCCACGGTAGACGGGGGCCGCGACGATCAGCAGGTCGGCGGACTCGATTGCGCGCAGCTCATGCTCTACGGTTTCCGGCAGCTCTTTACGCGAGAGTGCGCCACCCAGTGGGCGGACGATATCCCCCAGTTCAATGACCTTGCTCTCGATGGGCAGTTGTTGCGCCAGTTCAGCCAGGATGGCCTGGGTCAGAACCAGTGTGCGCGAAGGGCGGAACGTGCCACCGGAAACGGCGACGACTTTGATTGGAGTGCTCATGGCTACAGGCCCGTTGCTGTTGAAGGTGCAGGGGCAGGAGCAAGAGTTGTTCCATGTGTTGAAAGTCTTTATTTATCAGCTTGTTATGAGCTTTTTGCGGGGTGCTCAAGTGTTGCTTGAAGTGCGCCCTGTTGAATGGCTGTTGCTGGGCCAACAGTTTCGCTGCTGCTGTTGTTGGCGCAACAGTGGCTGCGCGGGCGGTGGCAGTATGAGGCGTGAAGCCACTGAATTTTACGGATTCTTTACGCGTCTGTGTGCTGCGCTATAACGATACTTGCGCGCGCCATTCAGTCAGAGCCCATACATGTCAGTTGCCAGAATCCGCTTGATTGGTTTCATCCTCGGTGTCTTCCTCATCACCCTTGCGGTGAGCATGACGATCCCTCTGTTCACCTTGATGCTTTATGAGCAGCAGGACGGGCTTTCTGCATTTGTCCGTTCAGGTGTCATCACCTTTCTCACCGGTATTGCGCTGGTCGCACAAGGGCGTCCCGAGGACGCTCATTTACGCCCGCGAGACATGTATTTGCTGACGACGGCCAGTTGGGTCGTGGTCTGTACCTTTGCGGCGCTGCCGATGGTGTTCATACGGGATATCAGCTACACGGATGCGTTTTTTGAAACGATGTCGGGTATCACCACCACCGGTTCGACCGTGCTGACCGGGCTGGACACCGCGTCTCCGGGCTTGCTGATCTGGCGCTCGATGTTGCATTGGTTGGGCGGCATCGGCTTTATCGGTATGGCGGTAGCGATTCTGCCGTTGCTGCGCGTCGGGGGGATGCGCTTGTTCCAGACCGAGTCGTCGGACTGGTCGGACAAAGTGCTGCCACGCTCCCATGTCATGGCGAAATACATTCTGCTGGTCTATGTCGTGTTGACCGGGATTGGCTACCTGGCATTCTGGTGGGCGGGGATGACGCCGTTCGAGGCGATCAACCACTCAATGTCACTGATATCCACCGGTGGCTTCTCGACCTCGGACAGTTCGTTGGCGCACTGGTCGCAGCCGGCCATTCACTGGGTCGCGGTAGGGGTGATGATCCTCGGCAGCTTGCCCTTTACGTTGTATGTGGCGGTGCTACGGGGCAATAGAGGCGCCTTGTTCAAGGATCATCAGGTACGTGGCTTCATTGGCTTTCTGGTCTTGACCTGGCTGCTGGTCGGCACCTGGCTGCATTTCAACGGGCCATATGGATGGTGGGAGGCGGTGCGCCTGGTGGCAGTCAACGTCACATCGGTGGTCACTACAACGGGCGTTGCGCTGGGTGACTACACCCTGTGGGGCACATTTTCGGTGTTGTTCTTCTTCTACCTGACGTTCGTCGGTGGTTGTTCGGGATCAACCGCTGGTGGTTTGAAGATCTTTCGTTTTCAGGTCGCCGGCCAGTTACTGCATAGCAGCCTGTCGCAACTGATTCACCCGCGCGCAACGATTCGCAGCAAGTACAACGGCCATCCGCTGGATGAAGACATTGTGCGTTCGCTGCTGACCTTCTGCTTTTTCTTTACCACCACCATCGCCGTCATTGCGCTGGGGCTGGCCCTGATCGGCTTGGACTGGACCATTGCACTGACCGGTGCGGCGACGGCCGTCTGCAATGTGGGGCCTGGGTTGGGGCCGGTGATCGGGCCGGCCGGTAACTTCTCTTCACTGCCCGATGCTGCGAAGTGGCTGCTGACCGTGGGCATGCTGCTGGGGCGCCTGGAGATTCTCACCGTTCTGGTGCTGTTCACACCGTCGTTCTGGCGCTTCTAGAAACGCGGGGCGCTGCCAAGCCTCAGCCCCCATCTGGGGGCTGAATCAGATATACTCCGCTCCCCCAAAATGGGGCAGCGCTGCTTAGCGATAAGCCTGTCTGCTTGCTGTTGCTGGCGTTAACGCCTGGACAGGGCCATATCGACCGCCGCGATCAGTTTTCCCAGGTCTTTTGGGGTGGCTTTGTGTACGACGTTGAACAGATAGGCTCTTTGCTCGTCTTCATCGCCCAACTCCGAGAAAAAAGCTTTCAGCTTTATACCCAGCACTTCGGCGAATTTGAACAGTGCTTCAACGCTTGGGGTGTAGGAGCCGGTTTCAAAGCGGCTGATGGTTTTGGGATCAAAACCGGTTTTCTCGCCGAATTCAGCCTGAGTAAGCCCTGCCACCTTGCGGTAGCGCTTTATGGCTGAACCCAAACCTGAAATTTTCATCGCTTAATTCCCATTTAGAATCAAGAACTTAACGGTATTTGGTCGAGCTAGGCAACGCCAGATTCTGTAACATTACTGTCATAAACGTGATGTAATTCGTAGAATTGGATTGTCAGACAAGAGTCTGAATGCCTGGTTCAACATGGACTGGATCCAGGATTACGACCGCCACTAACGGAGTTCTAACGTGCGTCTCAATTTGCCGGTAACCTCTGTCGAACAGACGTTTCCGGAACATCAACGCCTTGTTTCCGCAACCGATACCACCAGTAAAATCACTTACTGCAATGCCGAATTCGCCGCCATGAGCGGCTTCAGTCAGGCAGAACTTATCGGTAGTACCCACAACCTTGTACGTCACCCGGACATGCCGCCAGAGGTGTTCCAGCAGATGTGGCAGTACCTCAAGGCCGGCCAGAGCTGGATGGGGATCGTCAAGAACCGCTGCAAGAACGGCAACTTCTACTGGGTCAGTGCCTACGTCACGCCGGTGCTCGAGGATGGGCGCCTGGTGGGGTACGAGTCTGTGCGGGTCAAGCCAACCCGCGAGCAGGTGCAGCGTGCCGAGACGCTGTATGCGCGCTTGCGTGAAGGCAAGCCCGCCGTGCCAGTGCTGCGCCGCGCTGCGGTGATCGGCAAGGTACTGGCGTTGCCGGTGCTGGCTGCCGGGGTTTGCATTGCGGTAAACCAGGCCGCTCCCGGTCTGCTTGGCCAGGGCGCCACGCTTGGGCTTTTCGGGCTGGTTGGTCTTTATGGCCACAGCCGCCTTGGGCGCGAGCTTAAACAGATCGTGCAGTCTACGCCCAATACCTTTGCTGACCCGATCGTTGCAATGACCTACACCGATGCCGTGGGGCCGAGCGCTCAATTGCAGATGATCCTGATCAGTGAAGAGGCGCGGTTGAAAACAGCCCTCACACGTTTGAGCGATCTGGCCAGGCAGATGGCTGAGGCAGCGACCGATTCCAGTCGGTTGTCCAGCAGCACGGAGTCGGCGTTGCTCGAACAGCGTGCCGAAACCGACATGACGGCAGCGGCCATGACCGAGATGGCCGCGTCCATCGCTGAGGTCGCCCAGCATGTGCAGCAAACGGCAGGTGAAGCGCAAACCGCCAACCTCTTGGCCGATCAGGGCAGTCAGGTGGCCGGTACTACCCGCGAAGCGATCCAGTTGCTGGCCAGTACGGTCACCCAGATCAACCAGGCAGTCGGAAACCTGGCCGGGCAGACCCAGGACATCATGATGGCTGCGAGCGTGATCCGCTCGATTGCCGAACAGACCAACCTGTTGGCGCTCAACGCTGCCATTGAGGCCGCTCGCGCCGGCGAACAAGGGCGCGGCTTTGCGGTGGTGGCTGACGAAGTGCGGGCATTGGCCGGCAAGACCCGTCAGTCGACCCTGCAAATTCAGGGCGTCATTGAAAGCCTTCGTACGGGTGCGGAGGAGGCCGTGAGCATCGCCAACCTGGGTATTCAGGAAGCTGAGCAGGGGGTTGCGCAGGTGCTGGAAGCACAGCGTGCCTTGCAAGGTATCCGCGAAGCCGTAGAGCGTATCAGTGACATGAGCCATCAGATGGCTGCTGCTTCTCAGGAACAGTCAAATGTCGCCGAAGATGTCTCGCGGCAGATCAATACGGTAGCCAGCACGGTGCAGAAAACCGCGCAGAATGCCAATGCTGCGGCGACACGGGGCGGTGAATTGGAGCGCATTTCTTCGGGCCTGCGCGCTCTGGTCGAGCGATTCAATCGATAGCCGGCAGGGTGCAGAGGACGTCATGGACGATAACTACCGCGCGGCCGTCGATGCGGCCGCGATTTTTTCCGAAACCGATCTGACGGGTCGGATTACCTACGTAAACCAACAGTTTTGCAGCATTTCCGGCTACAGCCGCGAAGAGCTGCTTGGGGCCAACCACCGTATCCTCAATTCGGGCCTGCATGATCCGGAGTTTTTCCAGGAGATGTGGCGTTCCCTGGTAATGGGCAAGGTCTGGAAAGGCGAGATCTGCAACCGCGCCAAGGACGGCTCGTTGTACTGGGTCGACAGTACGATGGTGCCATTGATGGACCCGCTGAGCGGGAAGGTACGCAAGTATGTCTCGATTCGTTTCGATGTCAGCGAGAAGCGCCAGTTGCTGCGCACCTTGCAATGGCGGGTCGGCCACGACGTGCTAACCGGCCTGCCCAACCGAGCCTACCTGTCTGACCTGTTGACCCAGGCACTGGATTTTTCCCGGCAAGAGGGCACGCAGCTGGCAGTGTGCATGCTTGACCTGGATGGTTTCAAGGCGGTGAACGACGGCTATGGTCACGCCAGTGGTGATTTGTTGCTGGTCGAGGTGGCCGCCCGTCTCAAGGGTATCCTGCGCGGCGGTGACGCCGTGGCGCGGTTGTCAGGCGATGAGTTCGTGCTGATTCTGCGTGACGTTCACGACCACTATCGTCTGCACATTGCCCTGCAGCGGGTACTCGCCGCCGTTGCATCGCCTTACGCCATCAACGGTCAGGACTTGAGAGTCAGCGCGAGCATCGGGGTGACGCTGTTTCCGCTCGACAATGACGATGCCGACACCTTGCTGCGCCATGCCGACCAGGCCATGTATGTGGCCAAACAAAGTGGGCGTAACCGCTACCATGTGTTTGACGTCTCGCTGGACAAGGAGGTCAAGGCCACCCACCAGACCGTTGAGCGCTTGCGCCAGGCGTTGGCCAAGGGTGAGTTGTGCTTGTACTACCAGCCCAAGGTCAATATGCGCACCGGTGCGGTGATTGGCTTTGAGGCGTTGTTGCGCTGGCAGCATCCGGTCAAGGGGCTGGTGCCGCCGGCGGAGTTTTTACCGTTGGTAGAGCAGACTGACCTGATCGTCGATATCGGTGAATGGGTGATCGATCAGGCCATGGCGCAAATGCACCAATGGCAACTGCAGGGTTTCTGCTGGTCGGTGAGCGTGAACATTGCGGCCCGGCATTTCCAGCGTTCGGACTTTGTCGAGCGGTTGAAACGACTGCTGGCCCGCCACGCAGCGGTGGCGCCAAGCATGTTGGATCTGGAAATCGTCGAATCGGTGGCCATCGAGAACATCCAGCGGGTCAGCCAATGCCTGGATGCTTGTCAGGAGCTGGGTGTGCAGTTCTCCCTGGATGATTTCGGTACAGGTTACTCATCGCTGAGTTACCTCAAGCGGCTGCCAACCCAGACAATCAAGATCGATAAGTCGTTTGTTCGTGACATCCTCCACGACCAGGATGACCTGGCCTTGACCCGCGCGGTGATTAGCCTGGCGCGGGCGTTCGGCCGTCAGGTGATCGCCGAAGGCCTGGAAACGGTTGAACATGGTCAGTTGCTGATGGACTTGGGCTGTGACATGGCGCAAGGCTACTGCATTGCCCGGCCAATGCCCGCTGCCGATGTGACGCTGTGGGTCGAGGGTTATGTGCAGCCCGCGGAGTGGGCTGCATTGGCACCGCTGACGGTATAGGCGTCAGCGGTGTTGACGATGCAGGCGCCGATGGCATCGCCTGCATCACGGGTGCCTAGAGTTGGGTTGCGGTGTTTTTCACCACGGCCAGCTCTGGGTGCGCGACCAATTTGTCGATGTGCAGTTCGTCGTTGTTCATCCAGGTCTCGGTCAGCACCCGGTAGTGCTCCATGTCCCGGCAGCGCATGCGCAGGCTGTAATCGAAGTGGCCGCTGATCAGCTGGCATTCAAAAACCTGTGGGCAGGCCCGAACGCAGGCCTCAAACGCGCGTTGCGCTGCGCGCCCGCTCTGGTTGGAGAGGGCAACCAGCACTAGCAGCGACAGCCCCGGTGAAACCATCTGCACGTCGATGATCGCGCCGTAGCCTCGAATCACGCCGCGCCTTTCCAGCTTGCGCACCCGCTCAAGGCACGGGCGAGGCGTCAGATGCACCAGTGATGAAAGCTTCTCATAGGTGATCCGCCCGTTATGGCGCAGTACATCAATGATGGCTTCATCGATCCGGTCCAGAGGGGGCGCGCAGTGGGGGCTGTTGGCCTTGTTTTCCATGCGGGTCTGCTTCACTTCAAACGGTTGGATAGAAATTGCTGCAGGCGCTCGCTCTGCGGGTGGTCGAGTATCGCGGCGCTGCCTTGTTCCTCGACCCGGCCCTGATGCAGGAACAACACCTGGCTGGACACCTTCCGGGCAAAGCCCATTTCGTGGGTGACCATGAGCATGGTACGACCTTCCTCGGCCAGCGTCTGTATGACTTTGAGCACCTCGCCCACCAGCTCTGGGTCGAGCGCCGAGGTGGGTTCATCGAAGAGGATGATTTCCGGCTCCATGGCCAGTGCGCGGGCGATGGCAACCCGTTGTTGTTGCCCGCCGGAGAGAAACGCCGGGTACTGATCGGCTGCGCGCGATGGCAGCCCGACCTTGTCCAGGTAGGCGCGAGCGCGGGCTTCGGCGTCCTGTGCGCTGACACCGAGCACACGGCGAGGGGCCAGGCAAATGTTCTCCAGCACAGTCATGTGGCTCCACAGGTTGAAGTGCTGGAACACCATGGCCAGGCGCGTACGCAGGTTCTGCAATTGGGCAGGGTGCGGTGCGCGCACGCCCGCGCGACCCTGGCGCATCTCGATGGTTTGGCCATCGAGGGTAATCGCGCCCGCGTCGGGTTGTTCAAGGAAGTTGATGCAGCGCAGCATTGTACTTTTGCCCGAGCCGCTGGCACCAATCAGGCTGATGACATCGCCTTTGCGCGCTTGCAGCGAGACGCCTTTGAGTACCTGATGATCGCCGTAGTGTTTGTGCAGGTCTTCGACGGTCAGTTTGACCGCCGCTGTCTGGGCGACGTTGGCCTGGCGTGCTGTCGTAAGTGGCTCAGTCAGTGGCTCGTGATGGGACGACAAGGCGTGTGCAGAAAGGGTCATGGTTTAGCCTCGGACAGGAACAAGAAAACGCATCCAGCGGCGTTCGGCCAGGCGGAACAGCCCGACCAGCACGAAGGACAGCAGCATGTACAGCAGGGCCGCGACACCAAAGGCCTGGAAGGTCAGGAAGGTCGCGGCATTGGCGTCGCGCGCGACCTTGAGGATGTCGGCGATGGTTGCGGTGAAGGCCAGGGAGGTGGCGTGCAGCATCAGGATCAGTTCGTTGCTGTAGGCCGGCAGCGCACGGCGCAGGGCGGCTGGCAGAATCACGAACAGGTTCAGGCGCCAGCCATACAGACCATAGGCCTGGGCCGCTTCAATTTCGCCGTGGGGGATATTGCGAATCGCCCCGGCGAAGATCTCCACGGTGTAGGCGCAGGTATTGAGGACGAAGGCCAGCAGGGTGCAGTTCAGCGCGTTGCGGAAGAACGCGTCGAGCAAGGCGTTGTCGCGAACGACCTCCAGCCCGTACAGGCCGGTGTAGCAGATCAGCAGTTGTATGTAGAGTGGTGTGCCGCGAAAGACGTAGGTGTAGAACTCCACGGGCCAGCGCAGCCAGCGCTGGCGTGAAACCCTGGCCAGGGCCAAGGGCAGCGACAGCAGGAAACCCAGGACGGTCGTCACGATAAACAACCACAGGGTCACCGCCAGCCCGGAAAAACCGGCGCCATCACTGTAGAGGTAGGCCAGGCCATATTGCTCAAGCAGTTCGATCATGATGCCAGCCCCTTGATGCCCGTGTTGTAGCGCCGTTCCAGGCGTTTAAATAGCCGGTTTGAAAGGGTTGTGATCACCAGGTAGACCAGTGCGGCGAGGATCAGGAAGTACAGGGTGTTATTGGTGGTCTTGCCGGCGTTCTGTGCGGCTTTGACCAGGTCGGCCAGGCCGATGATCGAGACCAGCGCCGTGGACTTGAGCAGTACCAGCCAGTTGTTGCCCAGCCCTGGCAGGGCGAAGCGCATCAGCTGTGGGAACAGCACCAGGCGAAAACGCTGGGCGCGGCTCAGGCCGTACGCGGTAGCAGCCTCGAGCTGGCCTGCCGGTACGCTGAGAATGGCACCGCGAAAGTTCTCGGTGAAGTAGGCACCGTAGATGAAACCCAGGGTGATCACCCCGGCCATGAACGGGTCGATCTCGACGTAGTTCCAGCCCAGCATTTCGGTGAAATCGTTGAGCCACAATTGCAGGGTGTAGAAGATCAGCAGGATCAGTACCAGGTCCGGCACGCTGCGTATCAGCGTGGTGTAAAGCGTGGCCGGAGCGCGCAGCAGGCGTAGCGGTGAGCACTTGGCGCAGGCGCCGATCAGGCCCAGGCTCAGGCTTAATGCCAGCGACAGCAGCGCCAGTTTCAGGGTCATCCAGGTCCCTTGCGCCAACAGCGGGCCAAAGCCCTGCAGGCTCAGGGCCTGCAGGCCGATTGAGTGGAGGAGGTCATTCACGGGAGAGTCTCGTCAGAAGCTGG
>NZ_MBPN01000047.1 GCF_001695625.1 Pseudomonas defluvii | reverse complement strand
AGGCTTGCCTGCGATGGTATCGGCGCGGTGTCCGTGGATACGCAGCGCCTGCATCGTTGACAAGTCAACTCCCACAGGGGGCCGCGCAGTACACTGCTTTTCTGTGGGAGCTGGCTTGCCTGCGATGGTATCGGCGCGGTGTCAGTGGGTACGCAGTGCCTGCATCATTGGCAAGCCAACACACACAGAGATCAACGCCAGAATGTTTTAGGCTTAAAAAACAAACCCCCGCTAAAAAGCGGGGGTTCGTCAGTACGCTGGCGACAACTTACAGTTGTGGGCCGGCGTTCTTGATGGCATCGGAAACGTCGAACTTCTTGAAGTTCTCGATGAACAGCTTGGCCAGGCCTTTGGCTGCTTCATCGTACGCTGCCTTGTCAGCCCAGGTGTTACGTGGGTTGAGCAGAACGGTTTCAACGCCTTCAACGGCCTTCGGCACGTCCAGGTTGATGATGTCCAGGTGTTCGGTTTCAGCACCGATCAGCGCACCGCTCTGGATCGCTGCGATCACCGCACGGGTGGTCGGGATGTTGAAACGCTTGCCAACGCCGTAGCCACCACCGGTCCAGCCAGTGTTGACCAGGTAGACCTTGGAGTTGAAGCCACGGATACGCTTGATCAGCAGCTCAGCGTATTCACCGGCAGGACGCGGGAAGAACGGAGCGCCGAAGCAGGTGGAGAAGGTCGACTTGATGCCGGAACCCGAACCCATTTCGGTGGAGCCAACCAGTGCGGTGTAACCCGACAGGAAGTGGTAGGCCGCCTGCTCTTCGCTGAGGATCGACACTGGCGGCAGTACGCCGGTCAGGTCGCAGGTCAGGAAGATGACCGCGTTTGGCTCGCCGCCGAGGTTTTTCGGTGCACGCTTCTCGATCAGTTCGCGCGGGTAGGCCGCACGGCTGTTCTGGGTCAGGCTGTCGTCCGCGTAGTCGGCTTTCTTGGTGACCGGGTCAATGACCACGTTCTCCAGAACAGCACCGTGCTGGATCGCTTTCCAGATGACCGGCTCGTTCTTCTCGGACAGGTCGATGCACTTGGCATAGCAACCGCCTTCGATGTTGAACACCACGCCTTCGCCCCAGCCGTGCTCGTCGTCACCGATCAGGTAACGGCTTTCGTCAGCCGACAGGGTGGTTTTACCAGTGCCGGACAGGCCGAAGAACAGGGTCACGTCGCCCTCTTCGCCCATGTTGGCAGCGCAGTGCATTGGCAGCACGTCGGCCGCTGGCAGCAGGAAGTTCTGTACCGAGAACATCGCTTTCTTCATCTCGCCGGCGTAACGCATGCCTGCGATCAGCACCTTTTTGGCGGCGAAGTTGATGATCACGGTGCCGTCGGAGTTGGTGCCATCACGCTCAGGTTCGCAGACAAAGTTCGGCGCGTTGATGATCTGCCATTCCTGCTTGGCGCCCGGATTGTAGGTTTCCGGGTTGATGAACAGGCAACGGCCAAACAGGTTGTGCCAAGCCGTCTCGGTGGTCATCTTGACCGCCAGGTAGTGGGCTTCGTCGGAACCGACATGCACGTGGGAAACGAAATGCTCGCGCTCGTTGACGTAGGCCTCGACGCGGTTCCACAGGGCATCGAACTTGTCGGCCGGGAACTTGCGGTTGATCGGGCCCCAGGCAATGGCGTCCTGAGTGGTTGGTTCTTCTACGATGAAACGGTCAACCGGCGAACGACCGGTGCGATGACCGGTTTTCACGACGAGGGCGCCAGTATCGGCCAGCTCACCTTCACCGCGGTTCAGGGCTTCTTGTACCAGCTCGTCGACACTCAGATCGGTGTACACGGCGTTGTTGGCTTGCGTCATGAGATTCCCCATCCGGCCTGAGGCCGAGTGCTCCAAACGTTTTGTAGTAGAACTTTTTAAACTACTACAGCGAAAAAAGTGGCCGGATTATGCCAGAAACGCCCAAAAAAAGTAGAGCCCTCCTGTCAGAACGGCGCTTTTCCGCCATTCGACAGGAGATTTACCTGAGCTTAAACGTTTCAGTGACGAGTATCTGACGGCGCCTCAACACCCGCACCTACGAACAATTGCGCCACATCAGAAGCATCGAACCGGTAGCGTTCGTTGCAGAACTGGCAATCGATCTCGATATGACCGCCATGCTCGGCCAGCAGTTGCTGCGCATCTTCCTGACCCAGGCTGACCAGTGCATTGCCCGAACGTTCGCGCGAGCAACTGCAACGGAAGCGCAGCGGCTGGATGTCGAACAGGCGCACAGCCTCTTCGTGGTACAGGCGGTGAAGGATGGTTTCGTTGTTCAGGCCAAGCAGTTCTTCATCACTCAGGGTGCTGGCCAGGGCAGTGACGTGCTGCCAGCTGGCGGCGCGATCGTCTTCATCTTTCTGGCGATCGGCAGGCAGTTGTTGAAGCAACATGCCACGGGCGTTTTTGCCATCGGCCTTGAGCCAGAAGCGCGTGCCAACCTGCTGGGACATGACGAAGTAGTTGGTGAAGCACTGCGACAGGTCCTCCCCGTCCAGGTCTACCAGGCCCTGGTAACGCTGGCCGTTGGTAGGGTCGACGGTCAGTGCGAGTACGCCGTCCGGCATCAATTCGCTCAGGGTCGCCGTATCGCCTATCTGGTCTGCATCGTAACGCGCCAGCCCGCGGATTTCGCGCTCGCTGGAGCACTCAACCATCAATAATGGAACCGGGCCTTCAGAGCGTGCCTGAAGAATCAGCAGGCCATCAAATTTCAGCGTGCCAACCAGCAGCGCCGCTGCCGCCATCAGCTCCCCGAGCAGTTGCGCGACGGGCTCCGGATAGGTGTGCTTGGCCAGCACTTCGGCGTAACTACGCTCGAGCGCAACCAGCTCACCGCGAACATCGCTTTCGTCGAAGATGAAGCGTTGGGTGTAGTCGGTATCGGGCAAATCGTGCATGAGTTCTGGCTTTCTAAGAGGTGACAAAATAAATGGGCTGGCCATCAAGGGCCGCGTCAGGGCACCTGCGGGTACCACGGTGTGCTGCTTGAACCGGGTATTTTATGGGCAATCGGCCACTGATCCAAGCGAAGCAAGGCGGGTTCACACAGACACACTGCAACCCCACCTACTCTGTTTCCGGTCATGGCCTTTTGACCAGTGCCTCTGCCGGCGTTTCGACGAATGGCAATGCCGGCCACACAAATGCTTAATGGCCGGTGTCGTGGAACTGGTGAAGCTGACGCCGTTGCTTCTTGGTCGGCCGCCCATCGGTGGTCACACCCAGAGCGCCCGCTTTGCGCAGGGCCGCCGCCTGTTCGCGGCGGGCAATACTCTGAGCTGTTTCCTCGTACAAGGCCTGGGCTTCGGGGGCACCACGGCGCACCACCGACAATGCCTTGACCACGACAGTGCGTTCGTCGAAACCGGTGCGCAAGACGAACTCATCGCCTATCCGTGGCTCCTTGCCCGGCTTGCAGCGCTCACCTCGGCAATGCACCTTGCCACTCTCGATGGCCGCCTTGGCCAACGCTCGGGTCTTGTAGAAACGTGCCGCCCACAACCATTTGTCCAGGCGAACCTTGTCGTCTTCTTCGGGCTTTTGTGCCATCTCATGTCCTCGATCGCAATCTGCAATCGAACTGTACTACCGTAACTGGCGGATGCAAAAAGTACGCGGCGTGCTTACAGTTCACCGATCATTTGAGCAGGTTTAGCAATTTGAAGACTTTTGACCATTTAACCGTGATCGGTCTACGCGAGTGGGTGGCGCTACCCGACCTCGGGGTAGCCGGCCTGCGTGCGAAAATCGACACCGGTGCCAGCACTTCAAGCCTGCATGCTACCGAGATCGAACCGTTCGAACGCGACGGCCAGCGCTGGGTTCGTTTCAACGCCCACCTGGGTTCGGTGGTGCAGTTGCGCCATCGACGCTGTGAAGCGCCATTGGTGGCGATGAAAACCATTAAAAGCTCCAACGGTCAGGCCCAGATCCGCTATGTGATCCGCACAACCCTGGCACTCGGCGACCGAGTCTGGGCGGTGGAGTTCACCCTGGCGTGCCGCAAGGCGATGCGCTATCGCCTGCTGCTGGGTTCCAAGGCCCTGGTTGACGGCCAATTGGTGGTCAATCCCGGGCTCAAGTATGTTCAGGACAAGCCGGCCTTTCCGGCCTCCCCCACCCCTTCCACAGGTGTTGCATGAAGATCGCTGTGCTGTCGCGAAACCCGCGTCTGTATTCCACTCGTCGTCTGGTCGAAGCCGGTACCCAACGCGGCCATGAGATGGTCGTGATCGACACGCTGCGCGCCTACATGAATATCGCCAGCCACAAACCGCAGATCCACTACCGTGGCAAACCACTTGAAGGCTTCGATGCGGTCATTCCACGCATCGGGGCCTCGGTGACCTTCTACGGCTGCGCGGTGCTGCGTCAGTTTGAAATGATGGGCGTGTTTCCGCTCAATGAGTCGGTGGCCATCGCCCGCTCGCGGGACAAGCTGCGCTCGCTACAGTTGCTGTCGCGGCGTGGTGTCGGCCTGCCCATCACCGGTTTCGCCCACTCGCCGGATGACATTCCCGACCTGATCCAGATGGTCAATGGCGCGCCACTGGTGATCAAGGTCCTCGAGGGCACCCAAGGCATTGGCGTGGTGTTGTGCGAAACCACCAAGGCCGCCGAATCGGTGATCGAGGCCTTCATGGGCCTGAAGCAGAACATCATGGTCCAGGAGTACATCAAGGAGGCCGGCGGTGCCGACATCCGTTGCTTCGTGGTCGGCGACAAGGTCATCGCCTCGATGAAACGCCAGGCCAAGCCGGGGGAGTTCCGCTCGAACCTGCATCGCGGAGGTACCGCCAGCCTGATCAAGATCACCCCGGAAGAACGCATGACCGCCATCCGTGCCGCCAAGGTGATGGGCCTGTCGGTAGCCGGTGTGGATATCCTGCGTTCCAACCATGGCCCGCTGGTGATGGAGGTGAACTCCTCGCCCGGCCTGGAAGGCATTGAGGTCACCACCGGCAAGGACGTTGCCGGGATGATCATCGAACACCTGGAGAAGAATGGCGGGCCGCACCTGACCCGCACCAAGGGTAAGGGCTAAACCGCGTCCCTGGGCAGCAACAAGCCCAGGGGCAGACGCACCCGTGCTTCCAGGCCGCCACCGGAACGGTTGCGCAGCTCGACATTGCCACCGTGCTGGGCCGCGATGCGCTTGACGATCGCCAGGCCCAGCCCGGTGCCTTTGCCACTGCGGGCACGGTCGCCGCGAATGAACGGGTTGAAGATGCCCTCCAGCTCGCTTGGATCAATACCCGTACCACGGTCCAGCACGCTCAGCACCACATAGGGCGCACTGCTGTCACCCGAGACATAGGCAGCCACTTCGACGCCCTTGCCGGCGTGATACAGCGCGTTGCCAATCAGGTTGTTCAACATGCGCTTGAGCGAAACCCGACGCAGCGGGAACGGCGGAATCGGCTCCAGGCACAAGCGCACCCGCTCTTCCGGCTGATTGAAGGGTGCCACCACCTCACGCACCAGATCGCTGAGGTCGACCTCCTCCACGGGCTCGTCACGGCCATCACGGATAAAGGCCAGGAACTGGTCGAGAATGGCGTCCATGTCCTCGATGTCGCGCACCATGCCGTCAGTCAGCTCACTGTCATTGCTCATCAACGACAGTGACAGGCGCAGCCGGGTCAAGGGCGTACGCAAGTCATGGGAAACACCGGCCAGCATCAACTCACGCTCGCGCCCGGCCTGCTCGACATCCTCGGCCATCTGGTTGAACGCCCGATACACTTCGGTCATCTCGCTGGGCGTATCGCTGATCGGCAAACGCACGCTACGCCCCTGCCCCAACTGCCGGGCCGCGAACACCAGACGTTTGAGCGGCTGATTGAGCTGGCGCACGAAGATCCAGGCCGAGGCCGTGGACAGCAAGCCAATGGCCAGGAACCACCCCAGCACGCTCCAGATTTTCTGGCCGCGCAGCGGGTGCGGGTACAGCGGCACTTTCAGCCAGCCATCGCCCAGGCTCGGTGCGCGCACCCACAGGGCCGGAGGGGCATGGATACGCAAGCGAACCTCGGTGTCGGCGCCCAGTTCGGCCTGCATCTGCCGCTGATAAATCTCACTGTAGGGCCAATGCTGCTCACCCTCAGGCACACCGGTACCGACCACCCGGATCAGGCCAGCGGCTTCGGCGATTTTTTCACGGTCCGCCTCGTCGGCGGCCCAATAGGCGCGCAAGGTCAAGGCCACGCCATGGCTGTACTGGCGATCGACAAGCACATCTTCGTTCATCAGCAGGTAAACCAAGGTCAGCGCCTTGGAAAACAGCACAACGATCAGCACCAGCCAAAGGGTGCGGGCGAAGAAGCTTTGCGGGAACCACAGCGGCGTTTTCATGGACAACAGCTACACACCTTGCAGGAGCGAGCATGGCTCGCAGGCTTTGCGGACCTCGACACAAGCAAAAAGCAGGGCACCGTTAAGGTAGCCCCGCTTCCTGTGACGCACGTCTACAACCGAAACGTTACTTGCCGGCGTTGCCGTCCGGTACGAACACATAACCAACACCCCAAACGGTCTGGATGTAGCGCGGTTTGGACGGGTCGGGCTCGATCATGCGCCGCAGACGCGAAATCTGTACGTCGATGGAGCGCTCCAGCGCATCCCATTCACGCCCTCGGGCCAGGTTCATCAGCTTGTCACGGGTGAGCGGCTCACGGGCGTGCATGACCAGTGCCTTGAGTACGGCGAATTCACCGGTGGTGAGCATGTGTACTTCGTCGCCACGCTTGAGCTCGCGGGTGGCCAGCGACAGTTCGTAGTCGCCAAAAGTGACGGTCTCGTCTTCAGTGCCCGGCGCACCTGGCACCGAAGGCGCCTGGCGGCGCAGCACGGCCTTGACCCGTGCCACCAGTTCGTCGGGGTTGAACGGCTTGGCCAGGTAATCGTCGGCGCCCAGTTCCAGGCCCTTGATCCGGCTCAGCTCGTCACCCTTGGCGGTAAGCATGATGATCGGGACCTGGTTGTTCGCCGCCCGCAGACGGCGACAGGCCGAGAGGCCATCCTCGCCCGGCAGCATCAGATCAAGCACGACCAGATTGAAGACTTCACGGGCCAGCAGGCGGTCCATCTGTTCGACATTCGGTACAGCGCGGGCACGAAAGCCCTTGCTGGTGAAAAAACGCTCCAGCAGGCTGCTCAGCCCCGGATCGTCATCGACGATGAGGATTTTCTCGCCTTCAGCGGTTTGTGCAGTGCTGCTCATAGGTCGCTCCTTTAATCTCGGCAAGCATTATGGCCTAGCCGCCACGGGCCGTGACGTGTGCATTGTTAGCAGATTTTTCCCCCGATGCCAGTCGGACCCGGCGCCAGGCTGGCCTGCTGCCATCACCGCAAGCCGGATGTGGCGGGTATAATGCGCGCCTTTGATCCACTGCCGCCCGCGCCCCGCGTCGGCCTGCGGCCCCCGCATTCACAATTTGTCAGGTGGTTTTATGGACAGCATCAACAGCCGCATTGCCGAAGAACTCGGCGTCCGCCCGCAGCAGGTCGAGGCGGCCGTGACCCTGCTTGATGAAGGCTCCACGGTGCCTTTTATCGCCCGTTACCGCAAGGAAGTCACCGGTAGCCTGGACGACACCCAACTGCGTCACCTGGAAGAGCGCCTGCGCTACCTGCGCGAACTCGACGAACGGCGCGTGAGCATCCTGGCGAGCATCGAGGAACAAGGCAAGCTGACACCCGAACTGGCCCGCGAGATCAAGCTGGCCGACACCAAGACCCGCCTTGAAGACCTTTACCTGCCTTATAAGCAGAAGCGCCGTACCAAGGGCCAGATCGCCCTGGAAGCCGGCTTGGGCGAGCTGGCCGACGGCCTGCTGAACGACCCGCAACTGAACCCGGAAACCGAAGCCGCGCGCTTCGTCGACGCCGAGAAAGGTGTTGCCGACGTCAAGGCGGCACTGGAAGGCGCCAAGTACATCCTGATGGAACGCTTCGCCGAAGACGCCAGCCTGCTCGCCAAGCTGCGCAGTTTCCTCAAGCAGGAAGCCGTGCTCAGCGCCCGCCTGGTGGCGGGCAAGGAAGAAGAAGGGGCCAAGTTCCGCGACTATTTCGAACACGATGAACTGCTCAAGAGCGTGCCATCGCACCGCGCATTGGCCATTTTCCGCGGCCGCAACGAAGGCGTGCTGGCCGCCTCGCTGAAAATTGGCGAAGAACTGCCGGGCACCCTGCACCCATGCGAGCTGATGATCGGTGAGCACTTCGGCCTGCGTAACCAGAACCGTCCTGCCGACAAGTGGCTGGGCGAGGTGGTGCGCTGGACCTGGAAGGTCAAGCTCTACACCCACCTGGAAACCGACCTGTTCGGTGAGCTGCGCGACAATGCCGAAAGCGAGGCCATCAACGTCTTCGCCCACAACCTGCATGACCTGCTGCTGGCCGCGCCGGCCGGCCCGCGCGCGACCCTGGGCCTCGACCCGGGCCTGCGTACCGGCTGCAAGGTAGCGGTGGTCGATGCCACCGGCAAGCTGCTCGACACCGCTACGGTGTACCCGCATGTACCCAAAAACCAGTGGGACCAGACCATCGCCGTGCTGGCCGCGCTGTGCGCCAAGCACTCGGTTGAACTGATCGCCATCGGCAACGGTACTGCCAGCCGCGAAACCGACAAACTGGCAGCCGAACTGATCAAGAAATATCCCGCCCTGAAAATGACCAAGATCATGGTCTCCGAAGCCGGCGCGTCGGTGTACTCGGCTTCGGAACTGGCTGCCCGCGAGTTCCCCGAGCTGGACGTATCCCTGCGCGGTGCGGTGTCCATTGCCCGTCGCCTGCAGGACCCGCTGGCCGAGCTGGTGAAGATCGATCCGAAGTCCATCGGGGTCGGCCAGTACCAGCATGACGTGTCGCAGCTCAAGCTGGCACGTGGCCTGGATGCCGTGGTCGAGGACTGCGTGAACGCCGTCGGCGTTGACGTCAACACCGCGTCGGTAGCACTGCTGTCGCGCATTTCCGGCCTGAACAGCACCCTGGCACAGAACATTGTCGCGCACCGCGATGCCAACGGTGCCTTCAAGACCCGCGCCGCGCTGAAGAAAGTCAGCCGCCTGGGCGAGAAGACCTTCGAGCAAGCGGCAGGCTTCCTGCGCGTCATGAACGGCGACAACCCGCTGGACGCCTCGGCTGTTCACCCGGAAGCCTACCCGCTGGTACAGCGTATCGCCGCCGAGACCGATCGCGACATTCGCTCGCTGATTGGTGACAGTGGCTTCCTCAAGCGCCTGGACCCGAAAAAGTTCACCGACGAGACTTTCGGCCTGCCAACCGTCACCGACATCCTCCAGGAACTGGACAAACCAGGCCGTGACCCGCGTCCGGAATTCAAGACCGCCGAGTTCCAGGAAGGCGTTGAAGACCTCAAGGACCTGCAACCCGGCATGATTCTCGAAGGCGTCGTGACCAACGTCACCAACTTCGGTGCCTTCGTCGACATCGGCGTGCATCAGGACGGCCTGGTGCATATTTCCGCGCTGTCGGAGAAGTTCATCAAGGACCCGCGTGAAGCCGTCAAGGCCGGTGACGTGGTCAAGGTCAAGGTCATGGAAGTGGACATCCCGCGCAAACGCGTTGGCCTGTCCATGCGCATGGGTGACACACCCGGCGAGAAAGTCGACGGCGCCCGTGGCAGTCGCCCAGGCTCGGCACCTCGCCAACAGAGCGCGCCGGCACGGGCCAAGGAAACCGCCGCCCCGGCAAACAACGCCATGGCCTCGCTGTTCGCCAACGCCAAACAGCTGAAGAAACGTTGATGGAAGCACCGGAAGGTATCGTCCAGAGCGCATTCAGCCAATTGCTTGGCTGCCGCCTGCAACGCCTGGACAACGGCGCTGCCGAGGTTGCCCTGTCGCTGCAGGAGCACCTGCGCAACCGTGGCGGCAAACTGCATGGCGGCGCGCTGTTCAGCCTGGTCGACATCGCCATGGGCCTGGCCTGTTCCAGTGCCCACGGTTTCGACCAGCAAAGCGTTACCCTGGAATGCAAAATCAACTACCTGCGTGCTGTCAGCGAAGGCGACGTGCTGTGTATCGCTCGTGTACTGCATGCCGGGCGACGCACGCTGGTGGTCGACGCCGACGTGCTTCAGGGCGACAAGTTGGTCGCCAAGGCCCAGGGGACCTTTTCGGTCCTCTAGCCGACGCTTGCTGTTTCAGGCTATTTTCGCCAGTGCGCAGGTACTGCCGAAACCGTCTTTTGTGCCCCGAGAATCGGGGCATGAACCTGCAGGCCCGGCCTGCGATAACCAGGCGACAACGCCAGTTCCTCTCTTCACCCTTGTAGACCGTCATCTCTACCCCCATATTGGGGCGACTGACCGTGAAGGAATCCATCTTGAGCGAACTTCTCAACCGCCGCCTGAGCCTGCTCGGCCAGCGTGACAACCTCTCCCTGCTCGAGCAGTGCCTGCATGGTATTGAGCGCGAATGCCTGCGCGTGACCGAGGACGGGCGCCTGGCACAGACCCCGCACCCCGAGGCGCTGGGCTCGGCCCTGACCCATGAACAGATCACCACGGACTATTCGGAGTCGCTGCTGGAGTTCATTACCCCAGCCCTGACCGACCCGGCAAAAACCCTGGAGAGCCTGGAGAATATCCACCGTTTCGCCTACGCCAAACTGGGCGACGAATACCTGTGGAGCCCGTCGATGCCCTGCCCGCTGCCCGCCGAGGAGGACATCCCGATCGCCTGGTATGGCACCTCCAACATCGGTCAGCTCAAGTACGTCTACCGCAAGGGCCTGGCCCTGCGCTATGGCCGCACCATGCAGTGCATCGCCGGTATTCATTACAATTTCTCGCTGCCGGAAAAACTCTGGCCACTGCTGATGCAGGCCGAAGGTGCCGAAGGCAGCGAGCGCGATTATCAGTCCGCCGCCTATATCGCCCTGATCCGTAACTTCAGGCGCTACAGCTGGCTGCTGATGTACCTGTTCGGTGCCTCGCCAGCGCTGGATGCGGGCTTCCTGCGTGGCCGCCCCCATCAGTTGGAAAGCTTTGACGCCAGCACCTTGTACCTGCCCTACGCCACCAGCCTGCGCATGAGTGACCTGGGCTACCAAAGCAATGCACAAGCCGGCCTGACGCCCTGCTACAACGACCTGAACAGCTATACCGACAGCTTGCGCAAAGCGGTGGGTACGCCTTACCCGCCGTATGTCGAAATCGGTACGCACAAGGATGGTGAGTGGATTCAGCTCAACACCAACATCCTGCAGATCGAGAACGAGTACTACTCCAACATTCGACCCAAGCGGGTGACCTACACCGGCGAGCGGCCGATCCAGGCATTGATGGCGCGTGGCGTGCAGTACGTCGAAGCGCGTTGCCTGGATATCAACCCCTTCCTGCCAACGGGCATCGACCTGGCTGAAGCGCGTTTCCTCGACGCCTTCCTGCTGTACTGCGCGCTGGAAGAAAGCCCGTTGCTGGAAAATGGCGAATGCGGCCAATGCACCAGCAACTTCCTTACCGTCGTCAAGGAAGGGCGCCGCCCAGGCCTGACGCTGCAACGCCAAGGGCAGCCGGTGACGCTCACGCAGTGGGCCGAGGAACTGCTGGAGCGCATTGCGCCGCTGGCACAATTGCTTGACCAGAGCCAGGGTGGACATGAGCACGTCAGCGCGCTGGCCCAGCAAAAGGCCAAGGTCGACGACCCTGAATTGACGCCTTCGGCCCAGGTGCTGGCGAGCATGACCGAGAACCGCGAAAGCTTCAGTGAGTTCTCCTTGCGCCAGAGCAAGGTTCACGCCGAATACTTGCGCAGCCAGGCATTGCCTGCCGAGGAACTGCAGCGTTTCGAGGCTATGGCCCGCACGTCACTCGCCGCTCAGGCTGAACTTGAGCGCCAGGAAGTGGGGGATTTCGACCTGTTCGTCAGCGCCTACCAGGCCAGCATCCTGGCGATCAGCAACTGACATGACCCGTACCACCACTCCACGTAAACCTCGCGCCCGTAGCCAGGCCCGCATCGACTCCATTCTCGATGCGGCCCGTACGCTACTGGCCAGCGAGGGTGTGGCCAGCCTGTCGATCTACAGCGTGGCCGAGCGGGCGCAGATTCCCCCTTCGTCGGTGTATCACTTCTTCGCCAGTGTTCCGGCACTGCTTGAGGCCCTCACTGCCGATGTTCACCGTGCGTTCCGGGCCTGCCTGCAGGCCCCCATCGAGCCGACGCGGCTGAACACCTGGCATGACCTGTCACGGCTGGTGGAACAGCGCATGCTGAGCATCTACAACGACGATGCAGCTGCCCGCCAGTTGATCCTCGCCCAGCATGGCCTGAGCGAAGTGACCCAGGCTGATCGCCAGCACGACATCGAACTGGGCGACTTGATGCACAAGCTGTTCGAGCAGCACTTCCAGTTGCCGGTACTGCCGAATGACGTGGATGTGTTTGCACTGGCCATGGAGCTGGGCGACCGGGTCTACGCCCGCTCGATACAGCTTTACGGGCAGATTACCCCGCGCATGGCGGAAGAAGGCATGCGCGTATTCGACGCCTACCTGGGCCTCTACCTGCCACCGTTCCTGCCTCGTCGGTAGTACGCCAACCCCCAGCAATATCTCCAGCAATATGTAGTGCCTCCACCACACGCGATGCGTGTGAACTGAAAGGAGCGGCAAACACGGCGCCGCTCAACTTAGTCACGGAGGGCACCCATGCCAGATTTTTTTGAAATCACATTCCCTGAGCCTACCGACCTGAAGGAGACCGTTATCGGTACCCGCTCCGGTACAGGTAACTCGCTCCACCAGGCCAGCATGGCCCTCAACCAGATCATCCCGGCGTTGCAAGCGCTGATGGCGCAATCCCCTGGCCTGCAGCAATCCATTGCCAGCATGCTCTCCCAGCAGTGGAACATCGATCCACGCCTGTGCGGTGTGCAACACGACGCGACCCAGGTGAGCCTGTTGGACATGTCGGCCTACCTGCTCGCCAGCCCGGCGTTTTCCAATCTGTTTACAGAAGACTGGACCACCTATGGGGTGGATAACAACGCCAGTGCAACCCAAATGAGCGGTGCCGACTGGGTCCGTCGAATCAACGCCCTGACACCAGGCCGGTTGGTAGCACAGGTCTACAGCACATACTGGGCGCAACGCATGCCCGGGCATGCGCACGCTCGCCTGGCGCAAGGAGAAAGCCTGCTGCAACAGCATTTCACCCACAGCATCGACCTGGCTTACGGCCTCGGGAACATTGACGAACACGCCTGGTACCAAGGGCATGCGGCCAGCACCTGGGCGGCGGTTTACTGGGAACACTCGGACAAAATGCGTGAGCTGGCGCAGGCCACGCTAGTGGTTCAGCCACTGGCCGAGCAGGCCCCATGGCTGCTGTATCGCCCCGGCGATACGACAACCCTTCGCGCATACGCTGATCGTGCAGCCCTGGAGAGTGGCTTGAACGAACTGCGCGCCACCTTATGGCCAGACCTGCCAGCCACCGAGGATGACGACAATACGTCCGGGGCACCGGTCATCAGCCCGCTTGAAGAAAGCGCTTTCGGCTTTGTACTGAAGCAACTGCTGCTCGACCATGAAGAGCGCGCACTGCCGTTACTCGAGCAGGCCTGCCTGAACCAGACGAAGGACCAGAACCAGGAGCCCGGCAACCTCGACTGGCAGTCGATCACCGACTGGGAGCAACGCAGCAGCCTGCGCCTCGTGGCACCTCTGGCCGATGAAACCTCGACCCTGATCCGCAACACCCTGCAACACGAACAGCAGCTGGCTGAAGAACAACTGCATTTCGATGCACTCAGCCCTGTGCTGCCGCTGCTCTGGCGAACCTCGCGCATCGCGGCCTATCAAGCAGCCCTTGAGCGCTACGTGGGCGACGATACGGCAGTCACTGCGCCAGCCATGGTTACCTTGCGCGCCCTTGAAGAAGCGCTGGAGCAACACCAGGAAAAAACCTCCAGGCACCTGGAACAGTTGCCCGACCCCCTCTCCCCTGCCGACTGGCAAGAACACGTCGAGGGCACCTCTCGCTTCGACTTCATCAGCCACCGCCTGGCTCAGGCACTGCTCGCCGAAGCGCGTCTGCAGCAGACGCTGGGTGAATTGAACGACGCGCAATTCGCGCTCATCGACGCCGTCGTGGCACAACCGGAATACACCCCAGAGCACACGGTCGAGGTTGCCAGGCTGACACTGGTCATAGGCAATCAACAGTGGCCACTGCACGGCTTTCTGACCTTTCGGCCCGCCGCAGAAACAACGACGCAGGAAAATGACGTACTGCTCTATCGGTCTGGACGCGATGGCGGGCTGAAGGCGTTTGCTGACGAAACGCTACTGACACAAGCGCTGCTCGAAAGCCTGTCCGGGCTGTGGGCCAATACCCTGATCGACAGTGTCGGGCCAACAGCGTCCCAAGCGCTGTTGACCGCGCTGGCCAGCAGCCAGGAACCGGCGCGCCTGGAAAGCACCCCGCTGATCACCCACTGCTTTGATCACTGCGTGCAGACGATCATTGACGCCATACAACCAGAAGACGCCGAACAGGTCGAGCCCAGCACTGAAGCTCACGCCTGGTTGAGCACGCTGTTGTCGATTCCCAGAAACGAAGCCCGAACGCAAGCCTTCAACGCGATTGCCGAACAGAACAGAACCGAAAACATCGTCAAGCAGTTTGACACCCGGCTAAACCGCCTGTCGGCTGAAGAGAGAAACGCCCTGACTGCCGGCTTCCAGCAGTACAGTCAGGCGATGGTAGCCTCCATCGTCTGCCTGGAACAGAGCCTGCCCGAACGCACCCAGTTCGCACGGGACAAGCTGGCGCAGCAATTGCGCAAAGATCTCGGGCTTACGACCGTCCCAACGATCACGGTAAACCTGCCGGACCAGGTCGACATGTACCAAGAGCCGATTGCCGGCTCGGGCCAAGCGCATGCGACCAGGACGGTCTTCGTACCGAGTGAAGCGCGCAGCGATATTCCCCTGGAGAACCTGCTCCTGGGGGCTATGGATGAGAACGTTCTGCAACGCATGAACTACATGCGTTTTGCCTTCGATCCTCCCGAAAGCAGCACACGCCTGAGCAATGCCTTGACCAGCGCCTACCTGGCTCGCCTCGACAAGACGCTCGATCTGGCGGGGGCTTATGAAAGTGCCATCCTCGAAGCCTTCAATGGCTCGGAAGGCGACACGGAAATGGCAAAAGAGTGGCGTGATGAAGTACTCCGTCGGCCGTTTGCACTCAGCCTGGAACTCTTTGCCCTGAGCAAACCTGCAGATCTGGACGACCATGGGCAGGCCCTGCTGCGCGATGCGGCAGCGGGTACGATTGAATGGACACCCTTGAACCTCAACCCCGGTGTTGCCGCTGACGGTTCCAGCCATGAGGTCGCGCTGTCCGGCGTGTTCCTGCTGCAAAACGCCAGCCACGACACCGTCATCCTTTACCTGCCAGAAGCACCCAACGGCCGTATTGTCAGCCAGCACCCAGACGCAACAGCGGCCTGCCAGGCGTTGGAGCAAATGGCATTGAACAGCACCATGCTCGACTGGCTGGCAACGCGTCCCGTAGCAGGCGACCCGGAACGGCATCGCAGCTACATCAATCAGGCGCTGCTGAAGAGTTTCACAGGCTTTATTGCCCCCGGCACACGCCAAACCCTTTCGCTGGCCACGCACCTGAGCCGGCTGCAAATGGGCCGGTTGATCACTCAGCATCGAAAAACAGCCCGCAGCCAACGCGAGCTGTATCTGGAAGAAGCGGCGATCCGCCACAACCGGGTATACGACTATATCCATCTATGCCTGTCATTCGTGCCGGGTGTCGGTGTCGCGGTGGGGCTCTACGATGGCTGGAACGCCTCCACCGCTGCAGTCGAAGCCTTTATGCGCGGGCAACACAGCCAAGGCGTCGATCACTTGAATTCGGTCGTACTGTCGATCATTGATGCATTACTCGACATTGCCCCAGGTCTCGGCGCCACGCCAAGCGCACGCGTGGCCAGCGCACGCGCGCACACTCGATTGCGACAAACCCAAGCGCAGCGGACAACCTTGGGCAAGACCGTGCGCACGGTCTCACCCGACCCGTTCAAAGGCTACGAAACAGAGATGCCGACACACACGGTGCGGTTGGACAGCGCAGGCTATACACGCAATACGCTCGCGCTGGACGGCAAGCGCTACATCAGCCGCCACGGCCGTTACTACGAAGTGCAATGGGACGCGACCTACAACACCTGGCGCTTGAAAGGCAACGCACTCAAGCACTACAAGCAACCCATAAGGCTCAGCGAAGATGGCGTCTGGGAAACCCATGGGCACCTGAGCGGCCTGCTGGTCGAGAGTGGCCTGCAGGGTGGAGGGCAGGAGTTAGGCCGGCTGGTCGAGAGTGGAGGGCAGAGGTTCAGCCGGCTGTACAACAATGGCTGGGAAACCCTGCACGGCTACCTTCGCCGCCTGCGCGGCAACGCCATCGAGCAACCGGAGGATGAGCTGAGACGAATGAGGCGTGAAACCGATCAGCACAAGGAAGCGCTCACGGCTGCGATCCAGGAGGCCCGCAATACGAGCGTCATCGGAGAACCTGCCGTTCCTGCTCCAATTCGCAAAGCACATCAGGACGCGATCACGGTGTGCCAGCGTTTTGTCGAACACAATGATCACTGCCTGCAGACCCTCAACCGCTTGAAACCAAGCATCAACCGCCAGCTTTACCGCCGCTTGCTGGACGAGTACCTGACAGATGGATCCAATCAAAACCTGCTACTGATCCAGCTACGCGACAGAGCAACGCGCGCAATACTCCGCAATCAAAAAATTCTCGACGCAGAGCTCGAAGCGTTCATCAACTCTCAGCCAACTGACGTGGAGGCAAACAGAGCACGCCTCCACGCCCACAGAAATTCAATCCGCAATAACAGTAAACAGATGCTCGAGCAATTCGAAGAGCTTGGTCAAGCCTTCGATCGCCATCTGAATTTACGCAAAAAACTCCAAGGCCCAGCGCTGAGCGAATACGACACCAGGTTCAATTCAATTGAACTGCTGCTAGGGTCGCCACAGGCGTACAGATTGGCAAAATTGGATGTACAGAGTTCGCTACTCGTCAATTTTGACCACTCGCACGACATCGACTTCAACCTGTTCCACAACCAGTTCAAGACAAAGCGGCGCAATCTGGTACTCACGCTGCTAAGCCAGCACCAGTTACAGGAAGCTGACCTGAGCAGAGCCAGATATGGCGAGGCATTGAGAGCGCTCAGGGGACAATACACAACCTTCACCTCCTACCTTGACGCCTGGTCAAACAATTTCCCGCTGTTCATTGATACGGAAACCGTAACCAGCTTTCGTAGCATGCTGACGCAACTGATCAACGAGATCGACAATACCTTGATCAATTACCGGCTCCCAGAACGACGTGCCGGACGCCGCAGTACAGCCCGAGTATTCCAAACGGATGACCAGCAACTGCTTATAGGACGTCAGGTGAATGTTGGTGGTGAGGAACACATGGTGGTGCTGAACAATATGGACGAAAACTATGCCGAAAGTTTTCGTCGGATTGACGGAGATCGCTGGCAGAGTACGGTACCGGCCAGAAGCCGAACAATTGACCCAAGCCGTATTAACGAACTGCAAAACCGGGCCCGCGAGCAACTGGCCGGCATCGCGGAGCAAAAAAACCGCTGGCAAGGCTATATGGCTACTGACATGGCGCCAGCCAGCCTGCAAAACATCGCCGAGCACTACGCGACCAACTTGCGCGAACGGGCACTCGATCTCCAGGATGCCCTGGGGGATCGGGCCACCAGCGACCAGCGTCAGTTGATGCAACGCCTGAGGGATGCAGCCAGGAATCTGGACCTGCATGGCAAGCAGCTGCGCATCTCTAAAATCAAGACCACCCGACAACCGAACATCGGTCAGCTGCAGTTTCTTCACGAGCAGAATGCCGTCGAGGCGCGGTGGGGACGCATCCTGGAACCGAAAAAAGACAGCAAAGGTCGGCCGATCGAGTACCTGGAAGAGTATGAAGTGATAGATCTGGCGGCCAACACCGTGCTTTGGTACGCCCACTTCCACTTTCCACAGCGCCCCGGCAGCGGTTTCCGCAAATTAAGTGCGGGCCATTTGAAGGTGCGCAGTGAGCGCAATGTATCAAACGCCTGGCACGGACCTATCAACGAGGCAGAGGCGATGAAGCTGTTTGGCGGGCTACGCCCGGCAGCCGAGTAAACCGGCGCAACCACGCCCCGGCGGGTCAAGGCTGGCCCGTCGGGGTGTTGTGTCGCAGCCTGCTCACAGCTTGGCGATCGACACCTCGGTGGATTTAACGAAGGCAATCACTTCACTACCAATGGTCAGTTCCAGCTCCTTGACCGAACGGGTGGTGATCACCGAGGTGACGATACCCGAGGCGGTCTGTACATCGATTTCCGACAGTACCGGGCCTTCGAGGATTTCCTTTACGGTGCCTTTGAACTGGTTACGTACGTTGATCGCTTTAATAGTCATCTGCTTGATTCCTTATGGGACGAGAGGTCAATGCGCCCAACGCAGTTGCGTGGGCAAAGGGGCTACAGGTTCCGGCTCGGGCGCAATGCCCGGCACCGACAGAACACGGTTCAGTACTTCACTTTCCAGGGTTGCCAGGCGATGTGAACCACGCGCCCTTGGCCGTGGCAGGTCAACCAGCAGGTCGAGGCCAATCTCGCCGTCCTCGATCAGAATCACCCGATCCGCGACCGCAACGGCTTCGCTGACATCGTGGGTGACCAACAACACGGTGAAACCGTGCTGGCGCCAAAGCGTTTCAATCAGTTGCTGCATCTCGATACGGGTCAGGGCATCCAATGCACCCAGCGGCTCGTCAAGCAACAGCAAGCGCGGTTGATGGATCAGTGCTCGCGCCAACGCCACCCGTTGCTTCTGCCCACCCGACAGCGCTGCCGGCCATTCATTGGCCCGCTCAGCCAGGCCAACTGCCGCCAGGGCCTCCAGCGCGCGAGGGCGCCAGTCACCGGAAAGCCCCAGGCCAACGTTGTCGATCACCGTTTTCCAGGGCAGCAAACGTGCTTCCTGGAACATCAGCCGGGTGTCTTCACGGGCTTCGCTCAACGCTGCCGGGCCGGCCAGCAACTCACCCGCGCTAGGCTGGTCGAGGCCCGCCAGCAAGCGCAACAGCGTGCTCTTGCCACAGCCACTGCGACCGACGATGGCGACGAACTGCCCCGCCGGGATATGCAGGTCGATGTTGCGCAACACCTGGCGCTCGCCGAAGGTTTTCTGCAGGTTGCGCGCAGCCAGCGGAATACCGCGCAACAGCCGTGCGGGTGACGCGTTCAACAGGCTCATGGGCGATCTCCCTTGGCAACTTGATACGCCGGGTGCCAACGCAACCAGACCCGTTCAAGTGCACGCGCAGCAAGGTCTGCGAGCTTGCCCAGCACGGCGTACAAGACAATGGCCAGAACCACCACGTCGGTCTGCAGGAACTCCCGGGCGTTCATCGCCAGGTAGCCGATACCGGCGTTGGCCGAGATGGTTTCAGCCACGATCAGCGTCAACCACATAAAGCCCAGGGCAAAGCGCACACCGACCAGAATCGAAGGCAAAGCACCCGGCAAGATCACCTGACGGAACAGCGCAAAACCGGACAGGCCGTAGCTGCGCGCCATTTCCACCAAGGCCGGGTCGACATTGCGAATACCGTGGTACGTGTTCAGGTAGATCGGGAACAAGGTGCCCAGGGCCACGAGGAAAATCTTTGCCGACTCATCAATACCAAACCAGAGAATCACCAGCGGAATCAGCGCCAGGTGCGGCACGTTGCGGATCATCTGCACCGAACTGTCGAGCAGACGCTCACCCCAACGTGACAACCCGGTGATGAAGCCCAGTGCCAGGCCAAGGCTGCCGCCGATGACAAAACCGACACCGGCGCGCCAGCCACTGATCGCCAGGTGCTTCCAGATATCACCGCTGCGCACCAGTTCGACACCGGCGCTGATGACCGCACTCGGTGCCGGCAGGATTCGCGTCGACAGCCAACCGGCACTTACCGCCAGTTGCCAGACAGCCAGCAACAGCAGCGGCAAGGCCCAAGGGGCAAGCCTGTGTGACAAGGGCGCGTTAGCACGACTCATGGCCCGGTCCTCAGCGCTGCGCTGCAGATTTTGGCAAGATGTCGTTAGCGACCATTTCGCCGAACGGGCTGACATAGCCTGCGCTTTTTGGCGGTTCAGGACGCTGCACATCCAGGTGCGGGAACAGCAGTTCAGCTACCCGATACGACTCTTCCAGGTGCGGGTAACCGGAGAAGATAAAGGTGTCGATGCCCAGTGCCGCATACTCCTTGACCCGCTCGGCCACGGTTGGGCCATCGCCGACCAGCGCCGTGCCAGCACCGCCGCGCACCAGGCCGACCCCGGCCCAGAGGTTCGGGCTGACTTCCAGGTTGTCGCGCTTGCCGCCATGCAGTGCAGCCATGCGCTGCTGACCGACCGAATCGAAGCGCGCCAGGGATGCCTGGGCACGGGCAATCGTGTCGTCGTCCAGGTGCGAGATCAGTCGCTCGGCAGCCTGCCAGGCTTCGGCGTTGGTTTCACGCACGATCACATGCAGGCGAATGCCGAAGCGCACCGTGCGCCCCTGTTTCGCGGCCTTGGCCCGCACCTGCTCGATTTTCTCGGCAACGGCAGCCAGCGGCTCGCCCCAGGTCAGGTACAGTTCAACCTGCTCGGCGGCCAGGTCCTGGGCAGCCTCGGACGAGCCACCAAAGTACAGCGGCGGACGTGGCTGCTGGATCGGCGGGTAAAGCAACTTGGCGCCTTTGACCTGAATATGCTGGCCGTCGTAATCGACCGTCTCGCCTTCGAGCACGCGACGCCAGATGCGAGTGAACTCCACCGAGGCCTGATAACGTTCTTCATGGCTGAGGAACAGGCCATCCCCGGACAGCTCTTCCGGGTCGCCACCGGTGACCAGGTTGAACAGCGCGCGGCCACCCGAGAGCCGATCAAGGGTTGCGGCCTGACGTGCAGCGACCGTTGGCGAGATGATTCCGGGGCGCAGGGCCACCAGGAACTTCAGGCGCTGGGTTACCGGGATCAGTGAAGCGGCGACCAGCCAGGAGTCCTCGCAGGAGCGCCCGGTGGGGATCAGTACGCCGCCAAAACCGAGGCGATCCGCCGCTTGGGCGATCTGTTGCAGGTAACCGTGATCGACTGCTCGCGCGCCATCGGCGGTGCCAAGGTAATGACCGTCGCCATGGGTAGGCAGAAACCAGAAAACATTAAGGCTCATTGGAGTTGTCTCCTAAGGGTGGCTCAGACCGGGGCGACGCCCCGGCGCAGGCAATACTTCAAGGCGCGCTGGCGACCTTGGCCGGGGGTGTCCAGATCACATCCTTGATGCTCAAGGGCTTTGGAATCAGCTTCAGCGCCTGGAAGGTGTCGGCGATCTTTTGCTGCGCGGCGACCACCTCTGGCGTCAGGAATGTCGCACCGTAGCCTTGGCGTTTAACCGAAGTCAGGGTGATGTCGGCGGGCAGGCCGAGCAGCGGCGCCACCTGATCGGTCACCTCCTGCGGATTGGCCTTGGACCACTCACCCACCGCGCGAACCTCGTCCACCAAGGCGCTGATCACCTCAGGGTGTTTCTGTGCGTAAGGCTTGGTCGCCAGGTAGAACTGATGGTTGTCGACGATGCCTTTGCCATCGCGCAGGGTGCGCGCTTGCAGTTGTTTCTCGGCCGCCGCCTGGTAAGGGTCCCAGATCACCCAGGCATCGACACTGCCACGCTCGAAGGCGGCACGGGCATCGGCGGGCGGCAGGAACACCGGCTGAATGTCGCTGTATTTAAGGCCGGCATCTTCCAGGGCCCGAACCAGCAGGTAGTGAACGTTGGAGCCCTTGTTCAGGGCAACCTTCTTGCCCTTGAGCGCCTTCACCGAGTCGATTGGCGAATCCTTGGGTACCAGGATCGCTTCGCTGTGCGGTGCCGGTGGCTCATAGGCGACGTACAACAGATCCGCGCCAGCAGCCTGGGCAAATACCGGCGGGGTCTCGCCGGTGACACCGAAGTCGATTGAGCCGACGTTCAGCCCTTCAAGCAGTTGCGGGCCACCTGGGAACTCCGTCCACTGGACCTGCACGCCCTGCGCCGCCAAGCGCTTCTCCAGCGTACCCTTGGCCTTGAGCAGCACCAGGGTGCCGTACTTTTGATAACCGATACGCAGGCTTTCTGCCTGGGCTTGAGTAATGGCGCCGAAGGACACAGCCGCAGCAAACAGAGCGACCAGACCACGACGCAAAATGACAGTGCGCATAGCGCTCTCCTTTTGCGATTAGGGTTCAGGCTGCACCTGCTTGCCCGTTGGCGGGCGAGTAAGGTGGGACGTGCGAGTAATGCGTTGCGTGTTGCGTGTTACGGCTCAGATGCTCCAGCGAGCACTGAGCAAACGTTCGTTCAACAGCCCCGGTGCAACGGGTTTTGGCCTACGGGCCAGGGCAGTGTGAAACTGTTCCAGCGATTCGTTCAGGCGCTGCTCCAACGCAGGAAGCAACTGCGCGGCAGCACTGCCTTCGCCATAAGCGATCTGGCTGTCGTCAGCGAAGATCCCTTGCAGGGTCTCTTGCGCCTTGAGTGCCGACAGCACCGGCTTGAGCGCGTAATCAACCGCCAGCATGTGGGCGATACTGCCGCCGGTAGCGATGGGCAATACCACCTTGTGGCTCAGCGCTCGCTCAGGCAGCAGATCCAGCAGGGTCTTCAGCGCACCGGAGAACGACGCCTTGTACACCGGTGTCGCGACGATCAGGCCATCGGCCTGCTCGACCAGTTGCAGGAAGTGCTGAACCTTAGGGCTGTCGAAGCGCGCATGCAGCAGATCGTCTGCCGGGAAATCGCGTACCTGGAATGTCACCACTTCCACACCCTGGCCTTGCAACCAGTGCCGGGCGCGTTCGAGCAACACACCAGAGCGTGAACGCACGCTGGGACTGCCACCGAGAGAGACAACCAACATTGAAGCGTATCCTTTAGCGGTTTCGAGACGGGTGCGAGCAGCATATCTCGCGTTGATGGAGTGACCTTAACAGCTGTTTTATATATCTATAAATCATATTTTTTCATTTGTTTATTCAATAAACGAATATCGAATAACCCGTACGCCACGCAAAAAAAAGGGCCGTCGAAACGGCCCGAAAATCCCTGCTGTGGCTAAAGCAATGCGTCACACACTCAACGGTTTGGCTGCGGGGTCAGGCGCAGGTAGGGCTTGACCGCCCGGTAGCCTTTGGGAAAGCGTCGTTTGATTTCGTCCTCATCCTTGAGTGACGGCACGATCACTACCTCGTCACCGTCCTGCCAGTTGGCCGGGGTGGCAACCTTGTGGTTGTCGGTCAGTTGCAGTGAGTCGATCACCCGCAGAATCTCGTGGAAGTTGCGCCCGGTGCTGGCAGGGTAAGTGATGGTCAGGCGGATCTTCTTGTTCGGGTCGATCACGAACAAGGAACGCACGGTCAGGGTGTCGCTGGCATTGGGGTGGATCAGGCCATAGAGGTCAGACACCTTGCGGTCGGCGTCGGCCAGGATCGGAAAGTTGACGACGGTGTTCTGGGTTTCGTTGATGTCTTCGATCCAGCGCAGATGAGACTCGACCGGGTCGACCGAAAGGGCAATGGCCTTGACCCCACGTTCGGCGAACTGCTCCTTGAGCTTGGCAGTGAACCCCAGTTCGGTGGTGCAGACTGGCGTAAAATCCGCCGGGTGCGAAAACAGCACACCCCAGCTGTCGCCCAGCCACTCATGGAAACGAATCGTGCCGGCGCTGGAATCCTGTTCGAAGTCGGGGGCGATATCGCCGAGTCTGAGGCTCATGGTGGGGCTCCTTGAAGTACGTTCTGGTGGAGCCACTGTGCATCGACCTGAAGCAAATTAAAAGGAATAAATAATGATTTATTTATAACTTTAAGAGCTATTAATTTCAGGTCGAAAAAAAGCCCCGCACCAAGGCGAGGCTTTCTCTACTGACACTTACATGAAGGTGTAGGTGTAGTTGAAGATCAGGCGGGTTTGATCCTGATCGGCAGCGCTTTCGCCGCTGCCACGGTACACACCGTGACGCAGGGTAGCGCCGAGTCCTTTGAGGGTACCTTCCTGGATCACGTAGTCGATACGTGCATCACGCTCCCACTCGTTGAAGGTGCCGTGGCCGCTTTTGTTGATGGCATCTTCACCGCGCAGGTAGGAAACCGATGCCTTCAAACCAGGCACACCCAAACGAACGAAGTCATAGGAGTACTGACCAAACGTGGTGTTTTCACCCGCGCGAACAAACGAGTTGACCATACTATCGGTGAACAGATAGAAGCTGGAGCCACCAGCGCCTTCAGGCCTGCCGTTTCCGTCTGTGACGCTGCCTTGGTTCAGCCAGACGAAACCACCGTCATCGCTGACCTGTTGGTGACCGAGCATGAGCGAGTGTCCGCCCAGGGTGTAGGTGAACATGGCGCTCCAGGTCTTGTTGTCGACCTCGCCCGCGTTCTTGGCATAGCCCTTGTTGTTGTCAAAGGCATAACCGGTTTGGCCGTTCTTGCCATCCGAGCTGCTGTCGAAGTAGCGCAGGTCAGTCTTGAACGACTGGTCGTTCGCAATCGGGTAGACATGGACCAAGCCCAGGAAGTGCTGCTTGTAGAAGTCTTCCAGATTCGAGTAGTAGTACTGCAGGGTCAGGTCTTTGGTGACCTTCCAGTCGGCGCCGCCAAACTGGAACTTGTTGCTGTCCTGCGTCGCACCAGAAACCGACAGGCCGGTTTTGTTGCTTGAAGCACGGCCCATGGCGTGCTCAATCTGACCTGCGGTCAGGGTGACGTTGTCGATTTCCTTGGAGGTGACAATGCCACCTTCAAAGGTTTGCGGCAGCAGACGGCTGTCGTTGGCTACGAGGATTGGAAGGTTTGGTGCCAGTGCACCACCGAGGTGGGCTTCGGTCTTGGAGAAGCGCGCCTTGGCGTTGCCGCCGATGCGCGCCCACTGATCTACAGCAGAACCATCGGAGTCGCTTGGAAAAAAGCTGCTGTTATCCGGGTGGTGACCTTTGCCGCCATCCAGGTGAATACCCCAAACGGCTTGAGCGTCAAAACCGAAACCTACCGTACCCTCGGTAAAACCCGACTGATAGTCGAGCTTGAAGCCCTGGCCTGATTCGCGCTGGTCTTTATTGTGCTCTTCACGGTTGTCGTTATCGAAATACATGGTGCGCGAGCTGACAGACAGCTTGCTGTCTTCAACGAATCCGGCAGCACCTGCTTGTTGAGCCAGAACCCCAAGGGCCACGGCAAGTGCCAGGGTGGACTTGTACATATTTTTGCTCCTTTCATTTCTAATTCTTGTGATTCTCCGTCGGCGGGGTCTTTTGCCTCGCTCGACGTCGATAGCCGATTAGCACCAAAGGGCGTGGCTCGAGTCAATCGTAACCATTCATTTCAAGACTTTGGTCTAATGCGTCCGGTTTGCGCCGAAGAATAATGACTATCCTATAAATCTAAAAAGAATTATTTATGACGTTTTAAGATTTTTCTGACATAAAAATAGAATTTTTCTCTTCCTGCCTTTCCGCGCAGCCATTTCAATCCTCTCCCACCCGTGCAGTGGCGAGGTTGACCGTGGTCAGCCCATCGCCAAACCAACGCACCCTCCCCAGACACGCAAGCGCCTTAAAGCAATTGGCTCCTAAGCTAATTCCTAAAAGTTATTTATTTTAATTTTTTTAGATCATTTAGCCTTCTTCTCAATCACCCATCACCCTCCGCCTGAGAAGGAGTTTTCCATGACCCTGCATACGCCGCTGCGCCTGTTCGCCGCACTGACCCTGGCCGGTGCCAGCTGGTTCACCCAGGCGGCCGACCTGACCGTGGCCTACCAGACCACTGTTGACCCGGCGAAAGTCGCCCAGGTTGACGGCGATTATGAAAAAGCCAGCAAGGCCAGCATTGACTGGCGCAAGTTCGACAGCGGGGCCGACGTGATCACCGCCGTAGCCTCGGGTGATGTGCAGATCGGCTACCTGGGCTCAAGCCCTCTGGCGGCGGCCGCGACCCGTAAGCTGCCGGTGGAAACCTTCCTGATCGCCACCCAGATTGGCGCCGCCGAAGCACTGGTCGCTCGCGACGGTGCGGGGATCCATTCGCCGCAAGACCTGGTCGGCAAGAAAATCGCCGTGCCGTTTGTCTCCACCGGGCACTACAGCCTGTTGGCCGCGCTGAAGCAGTGGAACATCGACCCGGCCAAGGTACAGATCCTCAACCTGGCGCCGCCCGCCATCATTGCTGCCTGGAAACGTGGTGACATCGACGCCACCTACGTCTGGGACCCGGCACTGGGTGTGGCCAAGGAAAACGGCAAGGTGCTGATCACCTCCGGCGAACTGGCCAAGACCGGTACACCCACCTTCGACGCCTGGATCGTGCGCAAGGACTTTGCCGCCAAACACCCAGAAATCGTCAAAGCCTTCGCCAAGGTCACCCTGGACGCCTACGCCGAGTACCGCAAAGACCCGCAAGCCTGGCTTGCCGACCAAAGCAACGTCGACAAGCTGGTGAAACTGTCCGGGGCCAAGGCTACCGATATCCCGGCGCTGCTTCAGGGCAACGTCTTCCCGCTGGCCAATGACCAGATCGCAGCCCTCGGCGCACCGACCACCCAGGCCATCACCGACACCGCCACCTTCCTCAAGGCGCAAGGCAAGGTCGAGGCGGTACTGCCGGACTACTCGCCCTACGTCAGCGCCAAATTCATCGCCAACTGATCGGAGCCTGTCATGGCATTGCTTGAGCTGGAGCGCATCAGCGCACAGTACCTCGGTGCGGCCGAGCCGGTACTGGCCGACATCTCCCTGAGCCTGGGCCCACAGCAGTTGCTGGTGGCCCTGGGCCCTTCCGGCAGCGGCAAGACCTCGCTGCTGAACCTGATCGCCGGCTTTGTTGCGCCCAGTGCCGGGCGCATCACTCTCGACGGCAAGCCGGTGCAAGGCCCCGGCGCCGAGCGTGGTGTGGTGTTCCAGGACGACGCGCTACTGCCTTGGCAGGACGTGCTGAGCAACGTTGCCTTCGGCCTGGAGCTGGCCGGTGTGCCACGTGTGCAACGGGAACAGAAGGCCCGCGAAATGCTCGCCCTGGTTGACCTTGCCGGGTTCGGCAGCCGGCGTATCTGGCAGCTGTCCGGTGGTCAGAAGCAGCGTGTGGGCCTGGCCCGCGCGCTGGCAGCCGACCCGCGGGTGCTGCTGATGGATGAACCCTTCGGCGCATTGGATGCCTTCACCCGCGAGCAGATGCAGGAGTTGCTGCTGCAGGTGTGGCAGCGTACCGCCAAGCCGGTGTTCCTGATTACCCACGACATTGAGGAAGCAGTGTTCCTGGCCACCGAGCTCGTGCTGCTGGCACCCCATCCGGGGCGGATTGTCGAGCGCCTGCCGCTGGACTTCGGGCGCCGTTACGCCGCCGGTGAATCGGCCCGGGCGATCAAATCCGACCCACGCTTTATCGAAACCCGCGAGCATGTGCTGGCGCGGGTGTTCTCACAACGCAGCGCCGCCACGCGGCAGGAGTCCGCATGAGCAGCCTGGACGTTCCGTTGGCAGCAAAAGCCGCCAAACCCTTGGCCCACACAACGGCAGCACGCCGCAGCCTGAGCACCCGCTGGATCAGCGGCCTGACCCTGATCAGCCTGCTGGCCGTCTGGTGGGCCGTCACGGCAGCCGAGTGGATCGAACCGCTGTTCCTGCCCTCGCCTGCCGCGGTGTTGTCCAAAGCCTGGTTACTGCTGACCCAGGGCTACATGGAGTCGACCCTCTGGCAACATTTGGGCGCCAGCCTCGGACGTATCGGCCTGGCCCTGGGTGCCGCGATTGTCAGCGCCATTCCGATCGGCATCGCCATCGGCCACAACCGGATTGCACGGGGCATTCTCGACCCACTGATCGAGTTCTACCGGCCCATTCCTCCGCTGGCCTATTTGCCCCTGATTGTGATCTGGTGCGGTATCGGCGAGCTGTCGAAAGTGCTGCTGATCTACCTGGCGATCTTCGCCCCGATTGCCATCGCTACCGCCACTGGCGTGCGCACGGTCGACCCGGCCAAGTTGCGCGCTGCGCAGTCGCTGGGTGCCACACGGGCACAGCTGATTCGCCATGTGATTCTGCCCAGCGCACTGCCGGACATTCTTACCGGTGTGCGTATTGGCCTGGGTGTCGGCTGGTCGACCCTGGTTGCCGCCGAACTGATCGCCGCCACCAGCGGCCTGGGCTTCATGGTGCAATCGGCAGCACAGTTTCTGGTCACCGATGTGGTGGTACTGGGCATTCTGGTTATCGCCCTGATCGCCTTCGCCCTGGAGATGAGCCTGCGTGCACTGCAACGCAAACTGGTGCCTTGGCACGGCCAGAGCCATTGATCGCGCACCGACACTGACCACGCCGACAGCTCGGCGCCGAACCGAACGAGACCCCTATGAGCCTGACCATTACCCCATTGAGCCCGGCACTGGGCGCACAGATCAGCGGCATTGACCTGAGTGTTGAGATCAATGCCGAGCAACGCGATGCCATCGAGCAGGCGTTGCTCAAGCACCAGGTACTGTTCTTCCGTGATCAACCGCTGACGCCTGCCCAGCAAGCACGCTTCGCTGCGCACTTTGGCGACCTGCACATTCACCCGATCTACCCTAACGTCCCTGAGACACCAGAGGTGCTGGTGCTCGACACGGCGGTCACCGACGTGCGCGACAACGCCGTCTGGCACACCGACGTAACCTTCCTGGCAACCCCGGCGATGGGCGCAGTGCTCAGTGCCAAGCAGTTGCCGGCTTATGGGGGAGACACCCTGTGGGCCAGCGGCATCGCCGCCTTTGAGGCCCTTTCGGCACCCCTGCGGCAGATGCTCGACGGCCTCACTGCGACCCATGACTTCACCCAGTCGTTTCCGTTGGAACGTTTTGGCACGACCGCCGAAGACCGCGAACGCTGGGAGGCGACCCGCCGCGCTAACCCGCCGCTTTCACATCCGGTGGTCAGAACCCATCCGGTTAGCGGGCGCAAGGCACTGTTTGTCAGCGAAGGTTTCACGACCCGCATCAACGAGCTCAGCGAGGCAGAGAGCAAGGCGCTGCTCGCCCTGTTGTTTGCCCACGCCACCCGCCCCGAATTCACCATTCGCTGGCGTTGGCAGGAAAACGACGTGGCATTCTGGGACAACCGCGTCACCCAGCATTACGCGGTAGACGATTACCGTCCGCAGCGACGCGTGATGCACCGGGCGACGATTCTGGGCGACGCACCGTTCTGAACCTCGCGGCAGCCACCTCCCGGTAAAAGGGCAAGATGGCTGCCACCTGTCCAGCAGGTTGCAGGCAGTGGGCTCAGCGCACCAGGTGCAGGTACTGCAGGTGCCGTTCGTACTGGTCGAGGATGTCGTTGATGATCTGCTCCTTGTTGTAACCCGTCAGGTCATAATCCTGGCTGCCTTCACTCAGGTGCACTTCCGCACGGTAGTAGCGACGGTTCTTCAACTCTTGCGTACCCAGCCCTGCCAACGCGAAGGACGGTGTGAAATAGCCGCGCATCTGCACCTGGTAGATAAACGGCTGCTCTTCACCATGGCCGATCTTCAGGCTGACATTGTCGTGGCTCGGGTCTTCCTGGGAAATCACCGCCAGGCCTTTCTCGGCAAACACTTCGGTGACCTCGGCAATCGCCGGGCGCACCACGTCATCCATGAACCGGTAGACCTCATCCCGCGACGGGAAGTGAATGGCCTGGCTCAAACGTTGACGCCAGCCACCGCGACCACGGCGTGAAGTGGCGAATGGGGCCAGGGAGTGCAGTTGGGCAATCTGCCGCTGCGACTCCAGGTAAAACGCCTTGTGCAGCCCCCACATCATTGCCAGCAGAATCACCGAGAAGGGCAACGAGGTCAGTACCACTGCCGACTTGAGCGAGTCGATACTGCCCGCGAACAGCAGGCCAATGGTGATCAGCCCGGTCATGGCGCCCCAGAACACCCGCAGCCAGTTCGGCCCATCTTCATCGGCGTTTCCATCACGGGCGGACAAGGTCGACAGCACCACGGTGCCGGAGTCGGCCGAGGTGACGAAGAAGACAAAGCTGATGAACACCGTGATAGCGATCACCGCCTTGCTCCACGGGTAGGTTTCCAGCAGCAGGTAAAGGGTCATCGACGGGTTGTCGAGGGCCGACTGGGCCAGGCTGGTCATGCCATGATCAAGCACCTGGGTCAGGGCGCTATTGCCGAAGATCGACATCCAGGCCAGGGTGAAGCCCAGTGGAATCAGCAGCACACCAAAGACGAATTCACGGATCGTCCTGCCCCGGGAGATCCGTGCGATGAACAGGCCGACAAAGGGCGCCCAGGCAATCCACCAGGCCCAGTAGAACACCGTCCAGTTACCCAGCCAGTCGTTGGCCTGAGTGTAGGCATAGACATCGAAACTCTTGCGCGGCAAGGCACCGAGGTAATCACCCAGGTTCTGGATCAGCGTGTTGAACAGGTGCTGTGTCGGGCCGGCGAACAGCACGAACAGCAGCAACCCACAGGCCAGGAGCATGTTGATGTCGGACATCACCCGCACGCCCTTGTCCACACCGGCCACGGCAACAGCCACTGCGGCGCCCATCATCAGCGTGATCAGCGCAACTTGCACCCAATGGCTATGGGAAATACCGAACAGGTAATCCAGGCCGGCGTTCAGGTGCAAGACACCAAAGCCCATGTCGGCCCCCAGGCCGAACACCGTGGCGATGATGCCGAAGCCATCCACTGCATAGCCTATCGGCCCGTTGATACGCTTGCCGATCAGCGGGTACAGCGCCGAACGCAGGGCCAATGGCAGGTTGTGCCGGTAGGCGAAATACGCCAGGGCCATACCGACAAAGGCAAAAACACCCCAGCCATGCAGGCCCCAATGCAGGAACAGCAACTGCATGGCCTGGCGCCCGGCCTCGACCGTACCGACCTCGCCTTGAGGCGGCTGAAGCAAGTGGGTGAGCGGTTCGGAGACGCAGAAGAAGAACAGGGTAATGCTGATACCGGCGGCGAACAGCATGCCGGCCCATGACAGGTAACTGAACTCGGGCTCGTCGTGGTCGGCACCGAGCTTGATCTTGCCGTAGCCAGACAAGGCGGTGACCACCACGAAGACCAGGTACAGCGTCATCGCCAACATGTAGTACCAGCCGACCGTATTGGCAGCCCAGTTTTGCGCGGCCAACAGCCACTCACCGGCGGCCGTGGGGTTGGTGATCACCACCAGGCCAAACAACAGAATGAAGCTTGCCGCGAAGTAGAACACCGGCGGGTTCATGCGGATCTTGCTGGTCGGGACAGGCGTGGATGCACTCATAGGCAGTGCACCTCACGACGCGTGGAAAGGGTTGGATTGAACGGGTTCAGCAAAGGGTTTCCTCCTGTTGAACACCGGCAGCGGACCACCGTTTAACTTGAACGAGCGTTCAAGTTAAACATGGATGGCGCTCAGATGCGACCCAACCGGTCTAAGCCCGCCTACTTCTGCGTCCCGTCATCATGCTGCAGATTGGCCTGGGTCAAGTTGCTGCCCGGTGCCACGCTGCGGGTCAACCAGACGTTGCCGCCAATGGTCGAGCCCTTGCCGATGGTGATTCGGCCAAGGATGGTGGCGCCGGCATAGATCACCACATCGTCCTCGACGATCGGATGGCGCGGGTGGCCCTTTTGCAATTGGCCAGACTCGTCGGCCGGGAAGCGTTTGGCACCAAGGGTCACGGCCTGATAGATCCGTACCCGCTCACCGATGATTGCGGTTTCACCGATGACCACACCGGTACCGTGATCGATGAAGAAGCTCGGGCCGATCTGCGCGCCGGGGTGGATGTCGATACCCGTGGCCGAGTGGGCGATTTCCGAGCTGATCCGCGCCAGCAGCGGCAAGCCTGCACGGTACAGGTGGTGCGCCAGACGGTGATGAATCACTGCAAGGATACCGGGGTAGCACAGCAGGACTTCATCGACACTGCGGGCCGCCGGGTCGCCGTGGTACGCCGCCAACACGTCGGTGTCGAGCAGGCTGCGCAGGCCGGGCAAGGCCGCGGCGAAATCCTGGATCAGACGCAAGGCGGTGGCATCGACCTGTGCCGGGGCCGCCTTGCCCTGACGCGCAACATAGCGCAGCTCCAGACGGGCCTGCGCGAGCAACGCGGTCAGGGCTGTGTCGAGGGTATGCCCCACGTAAAAGTCTTCGCTCTCTTCACGCAGGTCGACCGGGCCCAGGCGCATCGGGAACAACGCGCCACACAACTGCTCAAGGATCTGCCGCATGGCTTCACGCGAGGGTAATTCGCGCCCGCCCTGCTCCCCACTGCTGCGGCCATTGCGGCTGCGCCACTGATCACGGGCAGCACGTAGCTGGCCGACGATACCCTGCAATTGCCATTGCCCTGTTTGCGCGTTCTCGCTCACGGTTGCTCTCCTGCCACGCGGCAGCTGCTGGATTGGAATGCTCGCCTGATAGCTGACCACTTTACGGCAATTGGCGTCGCTGGAAAAAATAACCCTTTATTCCAATCCGCTATACCGGGGGCATAAGCCGAGCTATTCGCCGAACGCCACCGGCTGCCTATACTCGATTTTTTGTCAGGCACAACTTCCCATGACCGAACTCGAACGCCAGCTCACTCGCTTCAACCGCCTTGAACTGCTGAGCGGGCCCACGCCACTGGAAAAACTCGAGCGACTGTCTACGTGGGCAGGCCGCGCCATCTACGTCAAACGCGACGACCTGACGCCGCTGGCATTCGGTGGCAACAAACTGCGCAAGCTTGAATACCTGGCCGCAGATGCCCTGGCGGCACGCCTGGGGCCGGCAAGAAAGTCGGCGTAGGCCTGGGTACCAACTACGAGCAATGGCTCAAGGACAACGTACCGAAAGCCATCATCAAGACCTACGACGACGACCCCACCAAATACCAGGACCTGCGGGTCGGCCGTATCGACGCCATTCTGGTAGACCGCCTGGCCGCATTCGAGCTGGTCGCCAAGGCCAAGGACACCGCCGTCACCGGCGAAGCCTTCTCCCGCCAGGAATCCGGTGTTGCATTGCGCAAAGGTGAGCCGGAACTGCTTGAGGCGATCAACAAGGCCATCGACACGCTTCGGGCCAATGGCACCCTGGCCAAGCTGTCGCAGAAATGGTTCAACGCTGACGTCACAAAATGATTGCCGACAGCCTCCAGCTGGCGCTGGATTCCGCGCCCTTTCTGCTCAAGGGCGCGTACTTCACCGTAGGCCTGAGCCTGGGCGGTATGTTCTTCGGCTTGCTGCTGGGGTTCGGCCTGGCGCTGATGCGGCTGTCATCGCTGAAAGTGCTTAGCTGGACTGCCCGAGTCTACGTGTCGTTCTTTCACGGCACACCGCTGCTGGTCCAACTGTTCGTGATCTATTACGGCCTGCCGCAACTGGGCCTGGAACTCGACCCACTGCCAGCGGCACTGATCGGCTTGTCGCTGAACATGGCCGCCTATGCCTGCGAAATCCTGCGGGCGGCCATCAGTTCCATCGACCGCGGCCAATGGGAAGCCGCCGCCAGCATCGGCATGACCCGCAGCCAGGCCATGCGTCGGGCGATCCTGCCACAGGCTGCACGCACCGCCTTGCCACCACTGGGCAATAGCTTCATCTCCCTGGTCAAGGACACGGCGCTGGCCGCGACCATCCAGGTGCCGGAGCTGTTTCGTCAGGCGCAGTTGATTACCGCACGCACCTTCGAGGTGTTCACCCTGTACCTGGCGGCAGCACTGATCTACTGGGTACTGTCCAGCCTCCTCGCCCACCTGCAGCACCGCCTTGAAGCGCGGGTCAACCGGCACGACCTGGAGTCCTGAGCGCAGGATCGTCGTAGAGCACCTGACCAAGCAGTTCAACGGCCAGACCGTACTGGCCGGTATCAACCTTACCGTCAACGCCGGTGAAGTGATTGCCATCATCGGCCCCAGCGGCTCGGGCAAGACCACCTTCCTGCGCTGTCTGAACCTGCTGGAAACCCCCAGCAGCGGTCGCATTCGCGTCGGCAACATCGAGATTGACGGCAACCGTCCGCTGAAACAGCAACAGGGCCTGATCCGCCAACTGCGCCAGCACGTCGGTTTCGTGTTCCAGAACTTCAACCTGTTTCCCCACCGCACGGCGCTGGAAAACGTTATCGAAGGCCCCATCGTGGTCAAGAAAACCCCACGCGATGCGGCCATCACCCTGGGCCGCGCCTTGTTGCAGAAAGTCGGTCTGGGCGACAAGGAAAATGCCTATCCGAGACGCTTGTCCGGCGGCCAGCAACAGCGGGTAGCCATTGCTCGGGCACTGGCCATGGAGCCCGAAGTGATTCTGTTCGACAAGGGGGTCATCGTCGAGCAGGGTGAAGCCAAGGCACTCTTTGCCAATCCCAGGGAAGAACGCACCCGGCAATTCCTTGGCAAGTTCCTCGGTATGCACGCCTCGCAGCCCTGAGCCAGGACGACGACTTTTGCACCCGACGAACACCCTGGTTTCCCCCTCGAAGTAGGACGTCTCCGAAGATCCTGCACCCAGCCCAAGGCGGCGCCCGCATGCCTTGACTCGCTTCCCGTACTCGCCAATAAACCTGAGCAACGTCGTCCTCGACCACTCATTTACTTCGTACGGGAACATCACCATGCACTGTGCAGCCAAAGGAACTGAACTGCCCCCTCCTGCCCTCCCCGACGTTGCCCATGAGGGCATTGGCCTGGCCGCTGCCAGCAACCTGCGCGCCTGCATCCAGACCAATGCGGCCATGCAAACGGGTGACGTGCTGGAACTGTTCTGGGGCAGTTGCTTCGTTGCCGCACACCAGCTTTCGGCCAACGACCTCGACCAACACATCAGTTTCCAGGTACCCCGTACGCTGCTGCGCCCAGGCGCGAACCGCTTGCACTATCGCCTGCTCAAGCCCGGGTGCCGGCCTGTAAAGTCACAGTCACTGCAGGTGCTCATCAAGCTGGCCTGCCCTGGCGGTGAGACCCTGTGCGAGACCACCGAAAACCCGGCGCTCGCCCCGCTGAGCCTGGCCCCTGCAATTGTTCGCCATGGCCTCGACCTGCAGCGCCTGGGGCCAACGCTGCCCTTTCGCATCGCCCCTTACCTGAACATGGCCGAAGGCGATGAAATCACCCTTCGCTGGGGTGACGTGCGCCTCGACCTGCCTGCACTCGGCGCTGACGCTATCGGCCTCGCCGTGCATGGCGAAATCCCCAGGGCGCTGGTCATCGAAGCCGGAGCGGACGACTTTCTCGACATCAGTTACTGCGTCCTTGACCGCGTGGGTAACAGCTCGCAATGGGCGGCTCCCCTGCAGGTGAAGGTTTACAACAGCCGGCCCTGACCTCCCTTCTATGTATATTCCCAAAAGTTCGTTCATTTAATTTTTACAAACAATTAAGGTATATAAACCGGACCACCGGACCCACGCTTGTTCCGTCGCCGCACCCGCGGCGACTTTCCCATCAGTGAGGTAGGTATGGTCAGGAACACAATCACCCCAGTGCGTAACGCCAGGGCATTGAGTGCAGCCAAGGAGCGGTACTGAAATGTCCAGTCTGGCAATCACCACAGTCCACAGCGATCTGGACAGCGCCCCATTACTCTTGCCGGCCAAGGTTCTGCGCAATGACGCCGAAGCCTTGCAGGCAGCTCACGAACTGGCCGCAGTCGCCCGCACCCAGGCAGCCAAACGCGATCAGCAACGCAAGCTGCCCTGGAGTGAAATCGAACTTTTCACCCACAGCGGCCTGGGCAGTATCACGATCCCCCGGGCCTATGGTGGCCCGCAGGTCTCGTTTCAGTCCCTGGCCGAGGTGTTTCGCATTATCAGCGCCGCCGACCCTGCGCTCGGGCAGATCCCGCAAAATCAGGTCGGCATCCTGCAACTGCTGCAAGGCGCAGCAACCGAGCCGCAGAAAGCCCTGCTGTTCACCAGCGTGCTGAACGGCTGGCGCATCGGCAATGCCGGCCCGGAGCGCGGCACCAAGAACACCTTGGAGCTCAAGGCGCGCATTACCCGCCAAGGCGACGGTTACGTTATCAGCGGGCAGAAGTTCTACTCGACCGGCGCCCTGTACGCCCATTGGGTCGCGGTCAAAGCGCTGAATGATGAAGGCCGTCAGGTCATGGCGTTTGTACGCCGGGGCAGCCCGGGGCTGCGCATTGTCGATGACTGGTCTGGCTTCGGCCAACGTACCACCGCCAGCGGCACCGTCCTGCTGGACAAGGTTCCGGTCGACGCGGAACTGGTCGTCGATAACTGGCGGATCGGTGAAAGCCCGAATATTCAGGGCGCCGTCTCGCAATTGATCCAGGCCGCCATCGATGCCGGGATCGCCGAAGCGGCACTCGCCGACACCATCGCCTTTGTGCGCGAACGTGCTCGCCCATGGATCGATGCCAAGGTCGAACGCGCCAGCGACGACCCGTACGTGATCGCCGACATCGGTCGCCTGCAGCTTGAACTGCACGCGGCCCAGGCGCTGCTGAGCAAAGCTGCGCGCGTGCTGGATGCAGTCAATGCCGCACCAATTGACGCCGAGGCGGCCGCTCGGGCCTCCATCGCCGTGGCCGAGGCCAAGGTGTTGACCACGGAAATTTCCCTGCAGGCCAGCGAGAAACTCTTCGAACTCTCCGGCAGCCGGGCCAGCCTGGCCGAGTTCAACCTCGACCGGCATTGGCGCAATGCCCGTGTGCACACCCTGCATGACCCGGTGCGCTGGAAATACCACGCCGTCGGCGCCTATTACCTCAACGGTACCCTGCCTGCCCGGCATTCCTGGATCTGACCAGACCACTGGAGCCTCTATGAGCCTTTTGTCACTACCGCACGCCAGCGTTGCGGTTATCCACACTGATGCCCAGGCCTTGCAGATCGCCGAGGATATCGCCCAACAATTGCGTCAGGACAGCATCCTGCGCGACCGCGAGCGGCAGTTGCCGCATGCCGAACTGGCGTTGTTCTCGCGCTCTGGCCTATGGGGTATCACGGTCCCGAAAGCCTACGGTGGTGCCGGGGTGTCCAACGTCACCCTGGCCAAGGTTATCAGCCGTATTGCCCAGGCCGACTCATCGCTCGGCCAGATCCCGCAGAACCACTTCTATGCACTGGAAGTGCTGCGCGTCAACGGCAGCCCAGAGCAACAGCAGCGCCTGTATGCCGAAGTACTCGCAGGCCAGCGCTTCGGCAATGCCCTGGCTGAGTTGGGCACCAAAACCGCCCATGACCGCACCACCGCACTGAGCCGTGAAGGCGAGCACTGGCGCATCAATGGCCGCAAGTTCTACGCCACCGGTGCGCTGTATGCTCAACGGATTCCGACCTCGGTGGTCGACGAGCACGGTGAACAGCACCTGGCCTTCGTTCCAGCCAACAGCCCGGGCCTGAATGTCATCGACGACTGGAGTGGTTTCGGCCAACGCACCACCGGCAGTGGTTCGGTGGTGTTCGACAACGTGCAGGTAGCGGCCGACGATATCGTGCCCTTTCA
>NZ_MBPN01000046.1 GCF_001695625.1 Pseudomonas defluvii | reverse complement strand
CGGCGCTCTTCAGCCCGACGGCTGAAGTACCAGACCAGAAAGGTCACCAACGACACCGACAGCAGAATCAAGCTGGCCACCGCGTTGATTTCCGGCTTCACGCCCAGACGCACAGCCGAGAAAACTTCCATCGGCAGGGTGGTAGAGCCAGGGCCGGAGACGAAGCTGGCCAATACCAGGTCGTCCAGCGACAGGGCAAAGGACATCATGCCGCCCGCAGCCAGCGAAGGCGCGATCATCGGGATGGTGATCAGGAAGAACACCTTCCATGGCCGCGCACCCAAGTCCATTGCAGCCTCTTCGATAGACAGGTCCAGCTCGCGCAGGCGTGCCGACACCACCACCGCTACATAGGCAGAGCAAAAGGTGGTGTGCGCAATCCAGATGGTGAGGATGCCACGTTCCTGCGGCCAGCCGATCATCTGTGCCATTGCCACGAACAGCAGCAGCAACGACAGACCGGTAATCACCTCAGGCATGACCAACGGCGCAGTGACCAGGCCACCAAACAGGGTACGGCCCTTGAAGCGGGTTACCCGGGTCAGCACGAAGGCCGCCAGGGTACCGAGGACAACGGCGGCAATCGCGGTGTAGCAGGCGATTTCCAGCGAGCGCGCCACCGAGCCCATCAACTGGCTGTTGTCGAGCAGGCCAACGTACCACTTCACCGACCAGCCGCCCCAGACCGTCACCAGCTTGGAGGCGTTGAACGAGTAGATCACCAGGATCAGCATCGGCAGGTAGATGAACAGCAAGCCCACTACCAGCATCAGCTTGGAGAAACTGAAACGCTTCATGCCCGACCCTCCATCTCTTTGGCCTGACTACGGTTGAAGAGCAGGATCGGTACGATCAGGATCGCCAGCATCACTACCGCCAGTGCCGAAGCCACTGGCCAGTCACGGTTGTTGAAGAACTCTTGCCACAGCACTTTACCGATCATCAGGGTTTCCGGGCCGCCGAGCAGCTCTGGGATAACGAACTCACCTACAACCGGAATGAACACCAGCATGCAACCGGCGATGATCCCGTTCTTGGAGAGCGGCACGGTGATTTTCCAGAAGCTGTTGAAGGTGCTGGAACCCAGGTCGGAAGCGGCTTCAAGCAAGCTTGGGTCGTGCTTCACCAGGTTGGCATACAGCGGCAGGATCATGAACGGCAGGTACGAGTACACCACACCGATGTAAACCGCCAGGTTGGTATTGAGGATCTGCAACGGCTGGTCGATAAAGCCCATGGTCATCAAGAAGCCATTAAGCAGGCCGTTGTTGCTGAGGATGCCCATCCAGGCATAGACCCGAATCAGGATCGCGGTCCAGGTCGGCATCATGATCAACAGCAGCAGGACCGTCTGGGTTTCCTTGCGCGCATTGGCGATGGCGTAAGCCATCGGAAAGCCAATCAACAAGCACAGCAGCGTGCTGATGAAGGCCATCTTCAACGAGCCCAGGTACGCCGACAGGTACAGCTCGTCGTCGGTCAACATGGCGTAGTTGCCGAGGTTCAGCACCAGTTCGAGTTTCTGCTCGACGAAGGTATAGATCTCGGTGTACGGCGGAATAGCGACGTCCGCTTCGGCAAAGCTGATCTTCAGAACGATGAAGAACGGCAGCATGAAGAACAGGAACAGCCACAGGAATGGCGCACCAATGACCAGGTGACGCCCCTCGGGAACCAGGCGCTGGAAAGCGCGCTTCAGTTTTCGAATTTTCATGAGCGCAGTACCACACCGGAGTCATCTTCCCAGCACACATAGACCTGGTCACCCCAGGTTGGCCGGGTTCCCTGGCGTTCGGCGTTGGCAACGAACGACTGCACCACCTTGCCGCTCGGCAACTCGACGTAGAACACCGAATGGCCACCCAGGTAGGCAATATCGTGAACCTTGCCGCGCGACCAGTTGTGCTCGCATGACGGTTGCTCGGTGGTTACCAGCAGCTTCTCTGGGCGCAGCGCATAGGTGATGTGCTTGTCTTCCACCGAGGTAGTGACGCCGTGGCCAACATAGATGCCGCGCTCAAGCTCGGGGCTGGAGATCAGCGCATAGCTTTCGGCGTCGTCCACCACTTCGCCTTCGAACAGGTTGACGTTGCCGATGAACTCACAGACCAGGCGGCTGGTCGGGGTCTCGTAGACGTCGATCGGGCTACCGATCTGGGCGATCCAGCCCAGGTGCATGATCGCAATGCGCTCGGCCATGGTCATGGCCTCTTCCTGGTCGTGGGTCACCATCACGCAGGTCACCCCCACGCGCTCGATGATCTGCACCAGTTCCAGTTGCATCTGCGAACGCAACTTCTTGTCCAGTGCGCCCATTGGCTCGTCGAGCAACAGCAGTTTTGGCCGTTTGGCCAAGGAGCGGGCCAGGGCCACACGCTGACGCTGACCGCCGGAAAGCTGGTGCGGCTTGCGCTTGGCATACTGGGTCATGTGCACCAGCTTGAGCATCTCGGCCACACGGGCGTCGATCTCGGCAGCCGGCATGCGGTCCTGCTTCAGGCCGAACGCGATATTCTGCGCAACGGTCATGTGCGGGAACAACGCATAGGACTGGAACATCATGTTGATCGGCCGTTCATAAGGCGGCATATCGGTGATGTCGACACCATCAAGGAAGATGCGGCCTTCGGTCGGACGCTCGAAACCGGCCAACATCCGCAGCAATGTGGATTTACCCGAGCCGGAGCCACCCAGCAGAGCGAAGATCTCGCCCTTGCGGATTTCCAGGGACACATCGTCCACGGCGACCGTTTCGTCGAACTTTTTTGTAACCCGATCGATTTTCACCAGCACCTGTTTAGGTTGCTGGCCGCCATCGAGGGCTTTTTTATAGGCACCGGAGGCAACAGCCATGTGTGAAACTCCCAACAAGAATTTTTGCAGCCCGCCCCTGCCGTGACGGACCCTGGATACTCATTTGCCCGACTTGACCTTGGTCCAGCTACGGGTCATCAAACGTTGCACCTTGGGTGGCAACTCAGCATTGACGTACAACTTGTCCAGCACCTCTTGCGGTGGATAAACCGCTGCGTCGGTTCTAACGCTCTGGTCCATCAGATCGCCAGCCGTTGGATTCGGGTTGGCATAACCGACGTAATCGCTGACCTGGGCAATAACCTCAGGCTTGAGCAAATAGTTGATGAAAGCGTGCGCCTCTTTGAGATTGCCGGCGTCCTTGGGAATCGCCAGCATGTCGAACCAGAGGTTGCCGCCCTCCTTGGGAATTGCATACGCCACCTGCACACCCTTGCCCGCCTCTTCAGCGCGGGACTTGGCCTGGAATACATCGCCGGAGAAGCCAGCGGCCACACAGATGTCGCCGTTGGCCAGGTCCGAGATGTACTTGGACGAGTGGAAATAGGTCACGTAAGGGCGCACCGCCATCAGCTTGGCCTCGGCCTTTTTATAGTCGGCCGGGTTGGTACTGTTGGGGTCCAGGCCCATGTAATTGAGCACTGCCGGGAGCATCTCGTCCGGGGAGTCGAGGAACGCGACACCGCACGCGGACAGCTTCTTGATGTTTTCCGGCTCGAACAGCATGGCCCACGAGTCGATCTTGTCGGTACCCAGCACGGCCTTGACCTTGTCGACGTTGTAACCAATGCCGTTGGTGCCCCACAGGTAAGGCACCGCGTACTGGTTGCCCGGGTCGTTCTTGTTCAGGCGCTTGAGCAGCGCAGGATCGAGGTTCTGCCAGTTCGGCAGCAGCGATTTGTCGAGCTTCTGGAACGCACCCGCCTTGATCTGCTTGCCGAGGAAATGGTTGGACGGCACGACCACGTCATAGCCGGAACGACCGGCCAGTAGTTTGCCTTCCAGGGTTTCATTGGAATCAAACACGTCATACAACGGCTTGATGCCGGTTTCTTTCTCAAAATCTGCCAGTGTGGTCTGACCGATATAGTCCGACCAGTTGTAAATGTGCACCGTGGGCGCCGCTTGGACGCTGATCGCCAGCGTCAGACCCGCTCCAGCCATCAAGGCCTTGCGAAATACAGAAATAGACAAGTGGAAGGTCCTCTCAATAGTGCCCGAGCTAAACGACAGAATGCTCTGCCGGATAACCAAACCGGCGCGCAACTTACCTTCGATACACCCAACCGGCAAAAAATATTTGCCCTCACCTCCCGCAAAAGCGCTGCCCTAGAGCTTCCGGGCAGCGCTCAGCGGGTCAACCCAGGCTTATTTGCCCGACTTGATCTTGGTCCAGCTGCGCGTCAGGATCCGCTGGGTAGCCGGCGGCAAGTCGCTGATTGCATACAGCTTGGCCTTCACTTCATCCGACGGGTAAATGCTCGGATCGCCAGAGATGTCCTTGTCCACCAGCGGCGTTGCCGCTTTGTTGCCGTTCGGGAAGCGGACGGCGTTGGTGATCTCGGCCATGATTTCCGGCTGCATCAGGAAGTTCATGAACTGATAGGCTGCGTCGAGGTTCGACGCATCCTTTGGAATCGCGACCATGTCATAGAAGCTGCCCGCGCCTTCTTTCGGAATGGCGTAGCTGAGCTTGACCTTGTCGCCAGCCTCATGAGCACGCGCCTTGGACTGCTCCAGGTCGCCCGAGTAACCCACGGCGACGCAGATGTTGCCGTTGGCCAGGTCCGAGATGTACTTGGAGGAGTGGAAGTAAGCGATCGAAGGACGGATTTTCAGGAACAGTGCTTCGGCCTCAGCCAACTGCTTCTTGTCCTGGGAATCGGTCGGGTAGCCGAGGTAGTGCAGCGCCACCGGAATCATCTCGGTCGGCGAATCGAGGAAGCTCACGCCGCAGCTCTTGAGCTTGGCGATGTTCTCCGGCTTGAGCACCACGTCCCAGGAATCGATCTTGTCGACGCCCAGCGCAGCCTTGACCTTCTCCGGGTTGTAGCCGATGCCGATCGTGCCCCACATGTAAGGGAAGGCGTGCACGTTGCCCTTGTCGCTGGCATTGCCAACGGCGTTGAGCAGGTCGGTATCGAGGTTTTTCCAGTTCGGCAGCTTGGACTTGTCCAGCTCCTGGTAAACCCCGGCCTTGATCTGCTTGGCCAGGAAGTTGTTCGAAGGTACGACCACGTCGTAACCGGATTTACCGGCCAGCAACTTGGCTTCCAGCGTTTCGTTACTGTCGAAAACGTCGTAGACCACCTTGATGCCCGACTGCTTTTCGAACTTGGCGATGGTGTCTGCTGCAATGTAGTCAGACCAGTTGTACACGTGCAGCGTCTTGTCTTCTGCCTGAACAGCACTGGCCATTGCCCCCATCAGGGACATTGCCAACAGCGTCTTGCCCAATTTCTTCATGCGTAATGCTCCAGAATTTTTATTGACCATCTGTTCAGCAACCGGGACCTTCGGCGCAGGCACTAGGCGACTGAAACAGCCGCTAGTCTGGCAAGGTACAAGGCGCTCTTTCAAGGAAAGAGCAACCCTGAGCCCCCTTAATGTCACAACGCTAGCCTAGCAGCAGGCTTACTGGATCGCCTCATAGGTCAGGTCCAGGCATTTACGTGCCTTTTCCACCAGCTCATCGATCTCTTCACGCGTGATCACCAACGGCGGCGCAATGATCATGGTGTCGCCTACAGCGCGCATGATCAGCCCGTTGTCGAAGCAGAACTGCCGGCAGATCATGCCCACGCCTTTGCCTTCATAGCGCGCACGGGTCGTTTTGTCCTTGACCAGTTCGATCGCACCCAGCATCCCCAAGCCACGAACTTCGCCCACCAGCGGGTGATCGTTTAGCTCGCGTAGACGCTTCTGCAAATACGGTGCCGTTTCCTCATGAACATGCGTGATGACCTTCTCGTCACGCAGGATGCGCAGGTTTTCCAGGCCTACTGCAGCCGCCACTGGGTGGCCTGAGTAGGTGAAGCCGTGGTTGAAGTCACCGCCTTCAGTGACCACGCGGGCAACTTCGTCACGCACGATAACGCCGCCCATGGGGATGTAACCGGAGGTCAGGCCCTTGGCGATGGTCATCAGATCGGGTTTGAGGTCGTAATAATCGGAACCGAACCACTCACCGGTGCGACCAAAGCCACAGATCACTTCGTCGGCAACGAAAAGAATCTCGTACTTGGCGAGGATTTCCTTGACCTTGGGCCAGTAGGTTTCTGGCGGAATGATCACACCACCGGCCCCTTGAATCGGCTCGGCAATGAAGGCCGCAACGTTGTCCTCACCCACTTCGAGAATCTTTTTCTCCAACTGCTCGGCCGCCCAGACGCCAAACTCATCCGGGGTCATGTCGCCGCCCTCACCGAACCAGTAAGGTTGCGGAATGTGCACGATGCCCGGAATCGGCAGGTCGCCCTGTTCGTGCATGAAGGCCATGCCACCCAGGCTGGCGCCCGCGACAGTCGAACCGTGGTAGCCGTTAACGCGACCGATGATCACCTTCTTCTGCGGCTTGCCTTTGAGCGCCCAGTAATGGCGCACCATACGCAGTACGGTGTCGTTACCTTCGGAGCCGGAACCGGTGAAGAACACATGGCTCATACCCTTCGGAGCAACCGCGGAAATGGCTTTGGCCAACTCCAGTGCCGGTGGGTGAGCAGTCTGGAAGAACAGGTTGTAGTAAGGCAGCTCACGCATCTGGTCGCTGGCCGCTTTCACCAGTTCTTCACGACCGTAGCCAACCGCCACACACCAAAGCCCGGCCATGCCATCGAGGATCTTGTTGCCCTCGCTGTCCCACAAGTACACACCCTTGGCCTTGGTAATAATGCGCGGGCCCTTCTCCTTCAACTGTTTATAGTCGCTGAAAGGGGCCAAGTGGTGCTCGCCGCTCAAGGCTTGCCATTCACGGGTTTGCGGGTTCTTGACGCTCATGTGCTTCTCCAATTGCTGGCGGCCGCGCTCCTGCGGCCCCGGGTTGATCAGACCGCGAACAGCAGGAACTCTCGTTCCCAAGAGCTGATTACGCGTTTGAAGTTTTCATGCTCGGCGCGCTTGGTCGCCACGTAGCCTGTGATGAATTTCTTGCCCAGGTACTTCTCCAGGGCCTTACAGTTTTCCATCCGCTCCAACGCATCCTCGATGGTCAAAGGCAGGCGCAGGTTGCGTCGCTCATAGCCGCGCCCCTGCACCGGCGCACTGGCGTTGATGCGCTCCACCATGCCGATGTAGCCACACAGCAGGCTGGCAGCGATTGCCAGGTACGGGTTGGCGTCGGCGCCCGGCAGACGGTTCTCGACGCGGCGATGCTGCGGGCTGGCATCTGGAACCCGCAAACCGACAGTACGGTTTTCCTCGCCCCATTCGACGTTCACCGGTGCCGAGGTATCAGGCAGGAAACGCCGGAACGAGTTGACGTTGGGCGCGAACAGCGGCAACAGCTCGGGAATGAACTTCTGCAGACCGCCGATGTGGTAGAGGAACAGGTCGCTCATGCTGCCGTCGTCATTGGAGAAGATGTTCTTCCCGGTCTGCACGTCCACCACACTCTGGTGCAGGTGCATCGCGCTGCCTGGCTCGCCCGTCATCGGCTTGGCCATGAACGTGGCGGCGACGTTATGCTTGAGCGCAGCTTCACGCATGGTGCGTTTGAACACCAGGATCTGGTCGGCCAGGGACAGCGCGTCACCATGACGGAAGTTGATCTCCATCTGTGCCGTGCCGTCCTCGTGGATCAGCGTATCGAGGTCCAGGTTCTGCAGTTCGCACCAGTCGTAGACATCCTCGAACAGCGGGTCGAATTCGTTGGCTGCTTCGATGGAAAACGACTGGCGACCGGTTTCCGGGCGACCGGAGCGACCGACCGGTGGCTGCAACGGGAAGTCCGGGTCTTCGCAACGCTTGGTCAGGTAGAACTCCATCTCTGGCGCGACGATCGGCTGCCAACCTTTGTCGGCATACAGCTTGAGCACCTTCTTCAGGACGTTACGCGGTGACAGTTCGACCGGGCTGCCAAACTTGTCATAGGTGTCGTGAATCACCTGTGCAGTAGGCTCGATGGCCCACGGGACAAGAAACACTGCGTTCTCGTCGGGGCGGCAGATCATGTCGATGTCGGCAGGGTCGAGCAGTTCGTAATAAATGTCGTCATCGACGTAATCGCCAGTGACCGTCTGCAGCAGGACACTCTCGGGCAAGCGCATGCCTTTCTCGGCAATGAACTTGTTGGTAGGCGATATCTTGCCGCGGGTAATCCCGGTGAGATCGCTGATCAAACACTCGACTTCAGTGATCTTGTGCTCTTTCAACCAATCGGTGAGCTGATCGAGATTGGTACTCATAAACACCTCTGAAGGTAACCTGCTTCTATTAAGGTGGCGTCAGGCGCGGTGCGATGAATTGGCATCACGCTGACTGGCCCGCTTTCGGCAGGCATCGCCAAACGCCTTGAAAATGGCCAGATAGTCCGGATTGGACATCACGTGCCATTCGGGGTGCCATTGCACCCCCAAAGCAAAAGCCGTGCTACCTTCAATTGATATCGCTTCAATCAAACCGTCTGGGGCCACAGCCTCGATACGCAGGCCCGGTGCCAAACGTGCGATGCCCTGACCATGGATAGAGTTGACCTGAATCTCGGATGCCAGGCCCAAACCGGCCAGTACACCGCCAGGTTGAACCCACAGGGTATGGCTTGGGGCATACTGGACTTCGACCGGTTCGTTTGAAGGTTCACGGTGATCCATGAAGGTTCCGGTTTCATGAACCTTCTGGTGCAGGCTGCCACCGAACGCCACATTCAGTTCCTGGAAGCCACGGCAGATGCCCAGTACGGGTACGCCAGCAGCAACCGCAGCACGCAACAACGGCAGCGTGGTGTGATCACGCTGAGGATCGTGAGGGGTGCCCGGGCCATCGGCCGGCCCTTGGTAGTGATGAGGTTCTATATTTGAGGGGGAGCCGGTAAAAAGCAGCCCGTCCAGGCCGTCAATTATTTCAGCCGGGTCGAGCAGTTCCGCCAGCGACGGCAGAATCAATGGCAAGCCTTTGGCTGCCAGCGCAACTGCGCGCACGTACTTGTCGCCACTGATGTGGAAAGCATGCAGACCGATCTGCTTGGTGCAGGCGGTCACGCCGATTATCGGCATGCGAGACATGTAACCCCCGGTATTATTGCTGTTATGGGTTACGTTCGAGCTTAGCCTTGTTCATTTTTTTACACAACACCCCCGTAAAAAATAGAACACGGCCTGCTCAGCATCACCCATGTTTACCCGATGGACGGGCTATCGGCGCCCTCAATTGCAGCAAAAGTGCCGCTGAGGCGCCGTTTTAGGGCATCATTGGGTCAGCTTGACTTAAGGGTGGCTTTCGGATTGACTGGAGCTGCAAGCCCCCATTGATTGATATATTTAACAACAAAGGTGTTGCATCATGTCGGTACCCCCGCGTGCCGTTCAGCTTAACGAAGCGAACGCGTTCCTTAAGGAACATCCTGAGGTTCTGTACGTTGACCTTCTGATTGCGGATATGAATGGTGTGGTGCGTGGCAAACGCATCGAACGCACCAGCCTCCACAAGGTTTACGAGAAAGGCATCAACCTGCCGGCCTCACTCTTTGCCCTGGACATCAACGGCTCGACGGTGGAAAGCACCGGCCTGGGCCTGGATATCGGCGACGCCGACCGGATTTGCTATCCGATCCCGGGCTCTCTCTCCAACGAACCCTGGCAAAAGCGCCCTACCGCGCAGCTGCTGATGACCATGCACGAGCTGGAAGGTGAGCCGTTCTTCGCCGACCCTCGGGAAGTCCTGCGTCAGGTCGTGACCAAATTCGATGAACTGGGCCTGACCATCTGCGCCGCCTTCGAGCTTGAGTTCTACCTGATCGACCAGGAGAACGTGAACGGCCGTCCACAACCGCCGCGCTCGCCAATCTCCGGCAAGCGTCCAATTTCGACTCAGGTTTACCTGATCGACGACCTCGACGAGTATGTCGACTGCCTTCAGGACATCCTCGAAGGGGCCAAGGAACAGGGCATCCCTGCCGACGCCATCGTCAAGGAAAGCGCCCCGGCACAGTTCGAAGTGAACCTGCACCACGTCCCAGACCCGCTCAAGGCCTGTGACTATGCGGTACTGCTCAAGCGACTGATCAAGAACATCGCCTACGACCATGAGATGGACACCACCTTCATGGCCAAGCCTTACCCAGGCCAGGCGGGTAACGGTCTGCACGTCCATATTTCCGTACTGGATAAAGATGGTAAAAACATCTTCGCCAGTGAGGATCCCGAGCAGAACGCCGCACTGCGTCACGCGATCGGCGGTGTGCTCGAGACCCTACCCGCGTCGATGGCGTTCCTCTGCCCGAACGTCAACTCGTACCGCCGTTTCGGTGCACAGTTCTACGTACCGAACTCGCCGAGCTGGGGCCTGGACAACCGTACCGTGGCGCTGCGCGTACCAACCGGCAGCTCCGACGCGGTGCGCCTCGAACACCGCGTTGCCGGTGCCGATGCCAACCCGTACCTGCTGATGGCGGCCGTCCTGGCGGGTGTACACCATGGCCTGACCAACAAGGTCGAGCCCGGTGCGCCGGTGGAAGGCAACTCCTACGAGCAGAACGAGCAGAGCCTGCCGAACAACCTGCGCGATGCCCTGCGCGAGCTGGACGACAGCGAGATCATGGCCAAGTACATCGATCCGAAGTACATCGACATCTTTGTCGCGTGCAAGGAAAGTGAGCTGGAAGAGTTCGAGCACTCGATCTCCGACCTCGAGTACAACTGGTACCTGCACACCGTGTAAACGGTGTGCGCTGCACTGAAAAACGCCGTCGGCCCGCTGGGTCGACGGCGTTTTTTTATGCGCCTGCTGTCTCGTTATCGCCGGCTCTACCGGCGATAGCCTCAGAGGGCTTTCTCGAAGATCTTCGAATTACGCTGGAAGTTGTACAGTGACGCCCGCGCCGCTGGCAGGCGTTCGACGCCACTTGGGGAGAACCCACGCTCACGGAACCAGTGCGCAGTACGGGTCGTCAATACGAACAGGGTCTTCAGGCCCATTGCCCGCGCGCGCGTCTCGATGCGCTCGAGCAGTTCATCACCGCGCCCCCCATGGCGGTACTCGGGGTTGACCGCCAGGCACGCCAGTTCACCCGCATCGGAATCGGCAATTGGGTAAAGCGCAGCACAGGCGATGATCATGCCCTCGCGTTCAACCACACTGAATTGCTCGATCTCACGCTCCAGCACCTCACGCGAACGACGCACCAGAATCCCCTGCTCCTCCAGCGGGCTGATCAGCTCCAGCAAGCCACCGACATCCTCGATGGCCGCCTCGCGGACCTTCTCGAACTGCTCCTGGGCAACCAGCGTACCGCCACCGTCACGGGTGAACAGCTCCGTCAGCAAGGCACCGTCTTCGGCATAACTGACGATATGGCTGCGCGCTACGCCACCACGGCATGCCTCGGCAGCCGCATCCAGCAACTCGCCCTGATAATCGCTGCCCAGCCGTTGCAGATGCGCCGGTACCTGCTGCGGGCGAAGCTCACGCACCAGGTTGCCATTCTCGTCGATCAAGCCACGCTCGGCACCGAACAACAGCAGCTTATCGGCACCCAGGTCTATGGCGGCGCGAGTCGCCACGTCTTCGCAGGCCAGGTTGAAAATTTCGCCGGTGGGCGAGTAACCCAGTGGTGAAAGCAACACGATCGAACGTTCGTCGAGCAGCCGGTTGATACCTTTGCGGTCAACCCGGCGCACTTCGCCAGTGTGGTGATAGTCGATGCCTTCAACTACTCCAATCGGCCTTGCAGTCACCAGGTTGCCGGCCGCCACCCGCAGGCGCGAGCCCTGCATCGGCGAGGCTGCCATGTCCATCGACAGCCGCGCTTCGATGGCAATCCGCAGGTGGCCGACGGCATCGATCACGCATTCCAGGGTCGCGGCATCGGTGATGCGCATGCCACGGTGGTAATGCGGCGTGAGGCCGCGTGCCGCCAGGCGGCTCTCGATCTGTGGGCGCGAGCCATGCACCAGTACCAGGCGCACACCCAGGCTGTGCAGTAGCACCAGGTCGTGGACAATGTTGCCAAAATTAGGGTGTTCAACCCCGTCGCCAGGGAGCATGACAACAAACGTGCAGTCCCGGTGGGCGTTGATGTAAGGCGAAGCGTGACGCAGCCAGTTGACGTAATCGTGCATAACCAGAGCCTGTAAAAAATTGAACAAAGGCGGAACAACACACAGCGCTCGAAGGGTTATCGTCGGAACAGGCTTGGCGTCACGCGTACTCTCCTTGAAAAAATACAGTCGAACTCAGCGGGCAACAGCCGGGCTGAGGCAATAATGTTCGATCAACTCACGCAATAGACGCACGGTAGGCTGCAAGCGTGACATTTCGAGGTACTCACCCGGCTGATGCGCACAGGCGATGTCGCCTGGGCCAAGCACCAGGGTCTCGCACCCCAGGCGCTGAAGATAAGGCGCTTCGGTGCCAAAGGCTACTGCTTCAGCACTATGCCCGGTAAGACGTTCGGCCAGACGCACCAGTTCGGCGTCAGCCGCCTGCTCAAACGGCGGCACCTCGGGAAACAATGGCGCATAGTCGATACGCACCTGATGACGCTCGGCCAATGGCTGAAGCTTGCCACGAATGGCGGCACGCAACGCTTCCGGGTCCATGCCGGGCAACGGCCGCAGGTCGAACTCCAGAGCACATTGGCCACAGATGCGATTGGGGTTGTCGCCACCATGAATGCAACCAAAGTTCAGGGTCGGCTGGGGGACGCTGAACTGCGCATTGTTGAACTCGCGCTGCCATTGCCGACGCAGCACCATCAATTCGCCCATCGCCTCATGCATCGCCTCCAGAGCACTATGGCCCAGGCGCGGATCCGACGAATGGCCACTGCGCCCGAGAATATCAATGCGCTCCATCATCACGCCTTTGTGCAGGCGGATCGGCCGCAGCCCGGTGGGCTCACCGATCACCGCCGCGCGCCCCAATGGCCGCCCCGCCGCCGCCAACGCCCGGGCCCCCGCCATCGAGCTTTCCTCGTCGCAGGTCGCGAGAATCAGCAGGGGTTGCTTGAACGGTTGATCGAGCAGGGTGCGCACCGCTTCGATGATCAATGCAAAGAAGCCTTTCATGTCACAGCTACCCAGGCCCACCCAGCGCCCGTCCACCTCGGTCAGCTTCAGCGGGTCGGTCTGCCACAGTTGCGGGTCGAACGGCACGGTGTCGCTGTGCCCGGCCAGCACCAACCCGCCCGGGCCGCTGCCATAGCTGGCCAGCAGGTTGAATTTGCCGGGGTTCACCTGCTGGATCTCGCAGGCGAAACCGAGGTCGCCCAGCCAACCGGCGAGCAAGTCGATCACCGCACGGTTGGATTGATCCAGCGCGGCTTGAGTACAACTGACCGAGGGTGCGGCAATCAGCGCGGCAAACTGGTCTTTGAGCGGCGGCAACGGCATGCGGATTCTCCTCGGGTCGGACCTCATCATAGGGCCATCGGGCATCTGGAATAAACCGTCTGCGGCCGACTCCTGTACACTGCACGGCCAAGACGCCCCCTGTCATCCGACGCCGGATTGCCCAGCAATGCATAAAGAAACCGAAATCAAACTGCGGGTCAGCCGCGACACCCTCGCGGCCCTGCGCGAACACCCATTGCTGAAGAAGCGCAACAAGTCCGGCTGGCAGCAGCGCGAGCTGCTCAACCAGTACTTCGACACGCCTGAGCGCGACCTGGCTGCGGCCAAGGTCGCCCTGCGTTTGCGCCGCGATGGCGAGGTCATCATCCAGACCCTCAAGACCCGTGGTCAAAGCGTTGCCGGCCTGTCCGAGCGCCATGAATACGAATGGCACCTGGAAAAAACCAAGCTGGACCTGAAGAAACTCGACGCACAGTGCTGGCCAGAACAACTGGCCGAGGTCGACAAGAAAACCATCAAGCCGCTGTTCAGCACCGACTTCACCCGCGAATACGCGGAAATTGCCTGGGGCCGCGGCAAGGCCAAGGTCGTGATCGAAGCGGCCCTGGACCTGGGCAAAGTCATCGTCGGCAAGCAGCACGAAGAGATCTGCGAACTGGAGCTGGAACTGCGTGAAGGCCCCGCCGAAGCCCTGCTGGAGCTGGCCGCCGAACTCGCCGCCAGCCTGCCGATGATGCCCTGTGATATCAGCAAGGCCGAGCGTGGCTACCGCCTGCTCGACCCGGCCAGCTATGACCTGAGCCTGCCTGCGGCGGAACTGAACGCCGAAATGACCCTGGACGACGCCTTCGCCGCACTGGGCTGGCAGTTGCTGGGCAGCAGCCAGCGACTGGCCGAGCAGTACCGCTTCAATGGCCACTGGCGCCTGCTGCAGGACTGGGTCGAGAACCTGACCGAGCTGCGCGCCCTGGCCAGCAGCCTGGGCCAGGCTGCGCCGCGCGCCAGCACCCGTGAGCTGCGCAACAGCCTCGATGCCCTGCTGGAAGACTGGAAGCCGCTGGTACAGGCCGGCCTGGAAGACGAAGACGTCCGCCGTGCCGCCCCGGAACAGTTCGCTGAAGAGCTGCTGGAAACCCGCTGGGGCCAGTTCTCCCTGGACACCTCGCGCTGGCTGCTGGCCCGTGCCTGGACAGTCGAGCGCAACAACCGTGGCAATCGCCAGGGCGCTGCGCAACTGGGTAACTGGCTGACCCACCTGCTGGCCGAGGAAGCCCAGGCCCTGCAACTGCCGCGCTACCAGCAGCAGCCTGAAGACCTGGCCGAGCAACTGCCGCGCATCGAACGCCTGTTGGCCTGGCTGCATCACGCCCGCAACGTGCTTGAGGTACCGGAAGTCGACCGCCTGTACGGCGAGCTGAACAAGCTGCAACACCTGGCCCATCAGCCCATCAACGACGAAGCTCTGGACGCCCGGGTACAACAGGCCATTGCCGTGTTCCAAAGCCGTGCCTGGAAATACCTGCTGCGCAAGTAAGCCTCAGAGCACCGGCAGACTCGTCGTGGACTTGATTTCAGACAAGGCCACGATCGAGTTGACCTCCTGGATCCCCGGCACCATCGACAGCTTTTCGAAGAAGAACCGTTCGTAGGCTTCGATGTCCGGGGTGACAATGCGCAAGAGAAAATCCACAGCCCCCATCAGCACGTAACATTCCAGAACTTCAGGGAAGCCGCGAATCTGCTCGGTGAACTCGGTGAAGTTTGAACGCCCGTGGGCGTTGAGTTTGACCTCGGCAAAGATCTGAGTGTTCAGGCCGATTTTCTTGCGGTCGAGCAAGGTCACCTGCCCGCGAATGATCCCTTCCTCCTTCATACGCTGTATACGCCGCCAGCAGGGCGACTGTGACAACCCCACACGCTCGGCAATCTGCGCGCTGGACAGCGAAGCATCCTCCTGCAGCAGGGCCAGGATGCGTCGGTCATAGGCATCTAACTCGCTCTGCATAATTTTTTCTCCAGACGACTTATTCAAGAATTAATTAATTCAATTGATGGTAATAACTGCGGATCATAGAGAAAAAATACCCCGCGCATCATGCAAAAATCTTCTCATCAACTTCGGAGAATTCCATGAGCGCACTCGAACGGCTGGACCACCCTGTCACTGCGCTGCGCACCGATGCGTGGGCCACCAATGCAGCGCACGCACACGTTCAGTACCGATTGCAGGCTGAAGCCGAGCCGGACAGCCTGTGCCGTATTCTCAATCTGTTCGCATTACAGTTCCTCGTGCCTCAACAGCTACAGATGAAACAAGAAGATGAGCTGATGCACATTGAGGTACAGATCGGCGGTCTGAGCTGGCATCGCGCCGAGCTCATTGCGCAAAAAATGCGCAACCTGATCAGTGTTGTCGAGGTACACCTTGAGCCCTGCCTGCCACCGGTCAGGGCCTTCGAATCACGACCCGCACGCTGAGCCACGACATACCCGGAAAACCTTGCGCCCGACCGTCGAGAACGGCAGCAACTAGCCTTGGCAGGCCATAACCGACCTGCAAGGAAGCCCCATGCCCGCGCTCGCAGAGGATCGCCCACTCGACCTTGTCACCCTGCTGGATGCACTGGTTGCACAACACGTGATCCACGCCGAAGACGCCCAACGTGTTGTGCCAACCGCCGACGACCCGAACCATCCGCTGGAGGTCATCGCCCGCCGCAGGCTGCCCGACGCGCGCCAGCCTGGCCAGGTGCTGGAGCTGGAAGGGCTGTGCCAATGGCTGGCCGCCGATGCTGGCCAACCCTACCTGTGCATCGACCCGATGCGCATTGATGCAGCCCACGTCACCGCCCTGATGTCTGCCGCGTTTGCCCAGCGCCACGGCATACTTGCAGTCGAGGTGGATGCCGACAGCGTGACGGTGGCCAGTGCGCAACCGTTTGTACGCGGCTGGGAGAGCGACCTGGCCCACGTCCTCAAACGGCAGATCAAGCGGGTAATCGCCAGCCCTGAACGCATTCGCAACCTGAGCCGGGAGTTTTTCAATGTCGCCCGTTCGGTCAACAGCGCCTGCCAACTGGAAATCGCCCGGCCCGCTGCCAGCATCGAGCACCTGCTCGACCTTGGCACCGCACACCAGGAAGCGGACGCCAACGACACGCACATTGTGAGCATCGTCGATTGGCTGCTGCAGTACGCCTTCGAGCAGCGCGCCAGCGATATCCATATCGAACCTCGCCGCGAGCAGGGTGGCGTACGCTTTCGTATCGACGGCGTGCTGCATGAGGCCTACCGGTTCCCACCGTGGGTGACGCTGGCGGCGGTAAGCCGGCTGAAAAGCCTGGGACGCATGAATGTCGCAGAAAAACGCCGCCCACAGGACGGTCGGCTGAAGACTCGCACACCCGCCGGCAGCGAGGTGGAAATACGCCTGTCCACCTTGCCGACCACCTTCGGTGAAAAGCTGGTGCTACGGATTTTCGACCCTGAGCTGCTGCAACAGGATCTCCAGCAGTTGGGCCTGGTCGGCGATGAGCTGGCATGCTGGCAACGCATGCTGGGACACAACCACGGGATCGTCCTGGTCACCGGGCCGACCGGCTCCGGCAAGACCAGCACCTTGTATGCCAGCCTCAAGCAACTGGCAACGCCTGAGGTCAACCTCTGCACCCTCGAAGACCCGATCGAAATGGTCGAACCCGCGTTCAATCAGATGCAGGTCGACCCGGCCATCGACCTGTGTTTCGCCAATGGTGTACGCGCACTGCTGCGCCAGGACCCGGACATCATCATGATCGGGGAGATACGCGACCTGGAGACTGCACAGATGGCCATCCAGGCGGCGCTGACCGGTCACTTGGTGCTGTCCACCCTGCACACCAACGATGCCTGCACTGCCATTGGCCGTTTGCTGGAGCTGGGCATCCCGCACTACCTGATCCGTGCAACGTTGATCGGGGTAATGGCCCAACGTCTGATCCGCACCCTCTGCCCGGCCTGCAAAGTGCCCGCAACCCTGTCCGACCAGGATTGGCACACCCTGGTCCAGCCCCAGCAGTGGCCGTTACCCACTGAGGCGAAGCAGGCCGCGGGCTGCCCAGCCTGCCGACACACCGGCTACCGAGGGCGTACTGGCATCCATGAACTGCTGCCCTTGAGCGAGTCGCTCAAGCCATTGATCTGTGCCGACGGAGACGCCCAGGCGTTACGTCACCAGGCGCTCGCCGAAGGGATGCGAAGCCTGCGCTTGAACGGCGCGCAAAAGGTCGCCGCTGGCCTTACCAGCGTGGCGGAAATTATCAGGGTCGCACCATGATCAACGTACGTTCATCGGCCCGTTGAGGGCCAGGGAACTTGCCGAGGGGTGACAAGATCAAACCCGCTAGATCACCCCCCAATGTTGGAGTCACCCACCATGCGCTTCAAGCGTGCTGTAGCAACACTTGCATTACTGTCCCTGCCCTTCGGCGCTGCCATGGCCGACACCTTCTGGCGCGACGTTATTTCCTCGGGTGCAACCACCGCCTCTACCTACCTGACGTTCAGGGATCACAAGTTGATCGTTGCGGCTCAAGACGACGCGGGCAGCTTCGTCGCAAGCGAAGGCAGCATTCGCGGACCGTACCTTGAAGCGGCCATCCAGAAAGTGCGCGCCGACAACCCAGGGCTGAAAGCCAGCGACATGGAGCTGGCCAACGCCATCCTGGCGAAAAACGCAGGCGCCAACGAATAAGCCGCACAGAAACCTCGCAGGCAAGCCTCCCACAAACCCTGTAGGAACGGGCTTGCCCGCGATCAAGGCGCCGCGACCAGCCCTTCAGCGGTAGTCCTCTACCGGTACACACGCGCAGAACAGGTTGCGGTCGCCATACACGTTGTCGACCCGGTTCACCGCAGGCCAGTACTTGTGCAGCCGGGCATGCGTGCTGGGCGTCACTGCCTGCGCAATGCTGTATGGCCGCTCCCATACACCGATAACGTCTGCCAGAGTATGCGGCGCGCCTTTAAGTGGGTTGTCTTCTGCTGGCCAGTTACCGTTCTGCACTTCGGCAATTTCTGCGCGGATACTCAGCATCGCTTCGATAAACCGGTCCAGTTCCGCCTTTGACTCACTCTCCGTAGGCTCGACCATCAGCGTGCCAGGCACCGGAAAGGACATGGTCGGGGCATGGAATCCGTAATCCATCAGGCGCTTGGCGACATCCTCCTCGGTAATGCCGGTCAGGGCCTTCAACGGCCGCAAATCGAGAATACACTCATGCGCCACCCGCGCATTGCGACCGCGGTAGAGCACCGGAAACGCGCCGCCCAATTGCTGCGCCAGGTAGTTGGCACACAGGATCGCCACCTCACTGGCGTCCGCCAATTGCGGCCCCATCATTGCGATGTACATCCAGCTGATCGGCAGGATACTCGCGCTGCCCCACGGCGCTGCGCTGATTGCCGTGTTCTTCGGGTCAGGCCCCGGCACCGGCACCACCGGGTGGCTGGCGACAAAGGGCGCCAAGTGGGCCCGAACACCAATCGGCCCCATACCCGGGCCACCGCCACCATGGGGAATGCAGAAAGTCTTGTGCAGGTTCATGTGCGACACATCTGCACCGATATCGGCCGGCCGGGTCAGGCCGACCTGGGCATTGAGATTGGCCCCGTCCATGTACACCTGACCACCATGGCTGTGGATAACCTCGCAGATTTCGACAATCCCCTCTTCATACACACCGTGGGTCGAGGGGTAGGTCGCCATCAGGCAGGACAGGCGCTGACCTGCCGCCTTGGCTTTGGCCTTGAGGTCGGTCAGGTCGACGTTGCCGTCCTTGTCACAGTCAACGATGACCACCTGCATACCGGCCATTTGTGCAGACGCCGGGTTGGTCCCATGAGCTGAGGCGGGGATCAGGCAGATATCGCGCTGGCCCTGCTGGCGGCTGCGATGGTACTTGGCAATCGCCATCAACCCGGCATATTCACCTTGGGCTCCGGAGTTGGGCTGCATGCAGACTGCGTCGAAACCGGTGATCGCGCAGAGCCAATTCTCCAGTTCGTCGATCATGGCCTTGTAGCCCTGCACCTGCGCGGCGGGGGCGAACGGATGCAGTTGGGCAAAACCTGGCCAGGTAATGGGGATCATCTCGCTGCTGGCATTGAGCTTCATGGTGCAAGAGCCCAGTGGAATCATCGACTGGTTCAGCGCCAGATCCTTGTTCTCCAACTGCTTGAGGTAACGCAGCATCTCGGTTTCGCTGTGGTGCAGATTGAATACCGGGTGCGTCAGGTAGGCCGAGCGGCGCACCAACGCTGCAGGTATCCCCTCAGGCAGGGCATGGGTATCGAGGGTTGCGATGTCCAGGCCGTGGTCGGCGCCCAGGAAGATATCGAACAGGCGCAGCACCGTGCCTTCGTTGCAGGTTTCATCGAGGCTGACACCCAATTGGCCGCGCCCCAGAATCCGCAGGTTGATCTGCGCCGCCTCGGCGCTCTGGATGATCGCAGTCTGGCTGCCGCCTACTTCCAGGGTCAGGGTATCGAAGAAATGCTCATTGAGCCGCTTGATACCCTTGCTCTCCAGCCCGGCCGCCAGGATGAAGGTCAATCGGTGTACCCGCTGAGCAATCCGTTTCAGGCCTTCCGGCCCATGGTAGACCGCATAAAATCCGGCGATATTGGCCAGCAGCACTTGCGCCGTGCAGATGTTCGAGTTGGCCTTCTCCCGACGAATATGCTGCTCACGGGTCTGCAGTGCCATGCGCAGCGCGAGGTTGCCACGGGCGTCCTTGGACACACCGATGATCCGCCCCGGCATCGCCCGCTTGAACTCGTCACGACAAGCGAAATAAGCCGCATGCGGCCCGCCATAGCCCATCGGCACACCAAAGCGCTGGGTAGAACCCAGCACCACGTCGGCCCCCAGCTCGCCCGGTGGCGCCAACAGCACCAGGCTCAGCAGGTCGGCGGCGACACACGCCAGTGCCTGCTGCGTATGCAGCTGTTCGATAAACGGCCTCAGGTCGCGCACCTCGCCATGGGTGTCGGGGTACTGCAACAAGGCACCGAACACAGCGTATTTGGCGAGGTTATCCACAGCGTCGATGACCAGTTCAAAACCAAAACCGTCGGCGCGGGTCTGCAATACCGAGAGGGTTTGTGGATGGCAGTGCTCATCGGCAAAAAACACGTTGCTCTTCGACTTGGCAACGCGGCGGGCCAAGGCCATCGCTTCGGCGGCGGCCGTGGCTTCATCAAGGAGCGAGGCGTTCGCCAGGTCCAGCCCACTGAGGTCAATGATCATCTGCTGAAAGTTCAGTAAAGCTTCCAGTCGCCCTTGGGCAATTTCGGGCTGATACGGCGTATAGGCCGTGTACCAACCGGGATTTTCCAGGACGTTACGCAGGATCACCGTTGGCGTGAGGGTACCGTGGTAGCCCATGCCGATAAGGCTGGTCCAGATCTGGTTTTGCTCGGCGTAACCACGCAGCTTCGCCAGCGCGGCCTCTTCATCGAGGGCGGGCGGCAAGTCGAGGGCGCGGTTCAGGCGAATGCCGGGTGGGACGGTCTGTTCGATAAGCTCGACACGACTGCCCAGGCCAAGGGCTTCGAGCATGGCCTGCTGCTCGCTGGGGTCAGGCCCCAGGTGGCGACGCAGGAAAGGATTGGCGTCGTACAGTTGGCTCAGGGACGGCGACTGGGACATAGCGGCTCTCTCTTCCTAGACCAAACCTCGACCAGCCGAGGCATATTGAGTCTAGGAAGAGATTGCCGCTTGTGTCGGAAAACTATTCGCCGATAAGCGCTTTGTAGCCTGCCGCGTCGAGCAGCTTGTCCAGTTCAGCCGGATTGGCGGGCTTCAGCTTGAAGATCCAGGCGCCATACGGATCGCTGTTCAGCGACTCAGGGCTGTCGCTCAGATCCTCGTTGACCGCAATGACTTCGCCGCTGATCGGGGCGTAGATGTCCGAAGCGGCCTTGACCGACTCGACCACACCGGCGGTATCGCCAGCGGCAAACACCATGCCCACTTCTGTCAGCTCAACGAACACCACATCGCCCAAGGCTTCCTGTGCGTGGTCGCTGATGCCGACCGTGACACTACCGTCAGCCTCCAGACGGGCCCACTCATGGCTATCGGCAAAACGCAGTTCGGCAGGGATATCGCTCATATTGTTGTCCTCGATAAGGTCAGCGGTCGGCCCGCCAGAAAAAATTCAGATCAGAATCTTGCCATGCCGCACGAACGTTGGCTTGACCACTCGCACCGGGTACCAGCGACCACGGATCTCGACTTCAGCGCGATCGGCAGTCGCCATTGGCACCCGTGCCAGAGCAATCGATTTGCTCAGCGTAGGGGAGAAACTACCACTGGTGATCTCTCCTTCGCCAATTTCACTGATACGCACGACCTGGTGCGCCCGCAACACCCCGCGCTCCTCCAGCACCAGGCCCACCAGTTTAAGCTTCGGCCCGGCATCACGCTCGGCCTCAAGCGCGGCACGACCGATGAAGTCTCGCGTCGCCGGCTCCCAGGCAATGCTCCAAGCCAGGTTCGAGGTCAGCGGGGAATGCGCTTCGTCGATATCCTGGCCATAGAGGTTCATACCCGCCTCAAGACGCAAGGTATCGCGTGCGCCCAGTCCACTCGGGGCAATACCGGCACCGACCAGGTCGTTGAAGAACCCGGGCGCCTGAACTGCTGGCAGCATGATTTCCAAACCATCTTCGCCGGTATAACCGGTACGGGCGATAAACCAGTCACCGTCGACCAGGCCCTCGAACGGCTTGAGTTCGCGAATCAATGCCGCACGTGCGGCAGTCACCAGATCTGCGACCTTTTCGCGGGCATGAGGCCCCTGGACCGCTAGGATCGCCAAATCCGTGCGCTCCTGGATACTCACGTCAAAACCAACCCGGCACGCTTGCAGCCAGGCCAGGTCCTTGTCGCGAGTCGCAGCGTTGACCACCAGACGATAACCGTCATCACAGCGGTAGACGATCATGTCGTCGATCACCCCGCCTTGCTCATTGAGCAGGGTGCTGTACAGGGCTTTGCCTGTGGCACTCAGGCGCTCGATATCGTTGGCCAGCACATACTGCAGCCACGCCGCTGCCTGAGCGCCGCCGATATCAATCACGGTCATGTGAGATACATCGAAAACCCCGCAGTCGCGACGCACCTGATGGTGCTCCTCGACTTGCGAGCCGTAATGCAGGGGCATGTCCCAACCGCCAAAATCGACCATCTTGGCGCCAAGCGCCAAATGCAGGTCATAAAGAGGCGTACGCAGTCCCATGGGTTTCTCCTTCCGCGCGTGGCGAGGCTACGACCGGCGGCAGTGCAGCCACCGACGTAGCGAATGCCGCGCATTGTAGCTGCAAGGCTGGATGCTTACACCCTCAGTGCGCTTGGCCGGGGTGCCGAGCCGACCGTCGAATCAGCCCGATAACCGGCAACAGGCCGACCAACACCAGGGTTAGCGCAGGCAGCGAAGCACGTGCCCACTCGCCCTCACTGGTCATTTCAAAGACCCGCACCGCTAGCGTGTCCCAGCCAAAGGGCCGCAGTAGCAAGGTAGCAGGCATTTCCTTGAGTACGTCGACAAACACCAACAGCGCCGCGCTCAGCGCACCAGGCACCAACAACGGCAGGTAGACCTTGAAAAACAGGCGCGGCCCCGCAACCCCAAGGCTGCGCGAAGCTTCCGGCAGCGAAGGCCTAACCCGCGCAAGGCTGCTTTCCAAAGGCCCGTAGGCAACAGCCACGAATCGCACCAGGTACGCCAGTATCAATGCACTGAGGCTGCCCAGCAGTAACGGCTTGCCAGCGCCACCCAGCCAGCTGGACAGCGGGATGACCAGTTGCTTGTCCAGGTAACTGAACGCCAACATGATCGACACAGCCAGTACCGATCCCGGCAAGGCGTAACCAAGGTTAGCCAGGCTGACGCCAGCCCGGATACCGCGCGTGGGCGCCTGCCGTCGGGCAAATGCCAGCATCAGTGCCACGCAGACCGTGATCAACGCCGCCATGGCCCCCAGATAGAGGGTGTGCACAATCAGCCCGGCATAGCGCTCGTCGAGGTCGAAACGACCACGCTGCCAGAACCACACCAGCAGTTGCAGCACCGGGATTACGAACGCACAGGCAAAGACCAGCAGGCACCAACCGGTCGCTGCAAACGCCTTGACCCCGCGCAGGTGATACAAGGCCTTGCCCCGTGGCCGCTCACTGCCACTGCGGGTTGCACCACGTGCCCGGCGCTCGCCGTACAGCACCAGCATGACCGCCAGCAATAACAGACTGGCCAGTTGTGCCGCACTGGAAAGGCTGAAGAAGCCGTACCAGGTTTTATAGATGGCCGTGGTGAACGTATCGAAGTTGAACACCGAGACCGCACCGAAGTCCGCCAGGGTTTCCATGAGTGCCAATGCCACGCCCGCGCCAATTGCGGGGCGCGCCATGGGCAGGGCAACCCGCCAGAATGCCTGCAACGGCGAATGCCCCAGTACCCGCGCGGCCTCCATCAAACCCTTGCCTTGAGCAATGAACGCAGTGCGAGCCAGCAGGTAGACGTAGGGGTAGAACACCAGCACCAGCACCGTGATCACGCCACCGGTGGAGCGCACCCGAGGCAGACGCATCGGCCCGAACCACTCGCGCAGCAGGGTTTGCACCGGCCCGGAAAAATCCAGCAAGCCGACAAAGACGAACGCCAGTACATAGGCCGGGATGGCGAAGGGCAGCATCAAGGCCCAATCGAGCCAACGACGCCCGGGAAACTCACAAAGGCTGGTCAACCAGGCCAGGCTGACGCCCAACAGGGTGACACCCATGCCGACACCGGCGACCAGTGTGGCGGTATTGCCCAACAGGCGGGACATCTGGGTTTCGAGCAGGTGCGACCAGATCTGCCGGTCAATCGTCTCCCAGGACAGGAGCAGAACACTGATCGGCAACAGCACCAAGGTGACAACGGCGAAAACCAGGGGATACCAGCGGCGTTGGGCAGGGTGGGCCAAAGGGCGATGCTCTAGGTTTTAATGACTGTCGCCGGCAACACCTGCCCATCAGAGCTGGCCTTGCCGGCGATGAAGCCGCAAAGGGTCGAACAAGCATAAAGCCTGGGGCTTAGTTCCAGCCAGCCCGGTCCATCAAGCGAATCGCTTCAGCCTGACGCTTGCCTGCGACTTCCACCGGGAGGGCGTCAGCCTTGAAGGTTCCCCAGGCGGCGACTTCCTCGGACGGTGCAACCTTCGGGTTGGCCGGGAACTCCTGGTTGATACTCGCGAACATCTTCTGTGCATCCGCACCGGTCATCCACTCGACCAGGGCCTTGGCTGCTTCTGGATGCGGCGCGTACTTGGTCAGGCCGATACCCGAGAGGTTGACGTGAACACCGCGGTCCGCCTGGTTAGGCCAGAACAGCTTGACCGGCAGTTTCGGGTCCTGCTGGTGCAAGCGACCGTAGTAATAGGTGTTAACGATACCGACATCGCACTGACCGGCCTTGATCGCCAGCAGCAAGGCCGTATCGTCAGAGAAGACGTCTGTGGACAGGTTGTTCACCCAGCCCTTGATGATCTGTTCGGTTCTCTCGGCGCCATGGGTCTCGATCAGGGTGGCGGTCAACGACTGGTTGTAGACCTTCTTCGCGGTACGCAGGCACAGGCGGCCTTCCCATTGCTTGTCGGCCAGTGCCTCGTAGGTGCTCAGCTCTTCCGGCTTGACCCGCTCGGTGGAGTAGACAATGGTTCGTGCGCGCAGGCTCAGGCCTGTCCAGTCATGGGACGAGGCACGATATTGAGACGGGATGTTGGCATCGATCACCGACGACTGGATCGGCTGCAGGATGCCCATTTGCTCGGCCTGCCAGAGGTTGCCCGCATCGACGGTGAGCAGCAGGTCGGCGGTGGCATTCTCGCCCTCGGCCTTGATCCGCTGCATCAGCGGTGCTTCCTTGTCGGTAATGAACTTGACCTTCACTCCGGTCTTGGCCGTGTAGGCATCAAATACCGGCTTGATCAGCTCATCAATTCGCGAGGAGTACACCACCACTTCATCCGCTGCCTGGGCGGTGCTACCGAACAGCGTCAATGCCAGAGCGGCCAGTAAATGCTTGCGTGACAACATGGAAGCGGTCCTCGAAAGACAAGAAAGGCAGAAATGGTAGTGAATCCCATTTGCCATCTCAACCTAACTCACAACAGAGCAGTTACCAGATGTTGCAAGCCTCTCAGGGCCGCGCCAACTCGGGCAGATCACCGCTCAAGCCGAGGGCCTGACGCACAAACAGCGCCTTGGCCTCAGGCAATTGCTCGACCCACTTCAGGCCCGTATTACGCAACCAGCGCAGCGGCAATGGATCGGCCTGGAACAGCCGCTCGAAGCCTTCCATTGCCGCCATCAAGGCCAGGTTGTGCGGCATCCGGCGCCGCTCGAAGCGACTCAGTACCCGCACATCGGCCAGCCGCTCGCCACGGTCCAGAGCGTTTAACAACTCCTCGGCGAGCACCGCCGCATCGAGGAAGCCCAGGTTGACGCCCTGCCCGGCCAACGGGTGAATGGTATGCGCAGCATCGCCAATCAGCGCCAGGCCCTCGGCCACATAGCGCTTGGCATGGCGCTGGCGCAGCGGCACACACAGTCGCGGGTCGGCACTCAGCACCTGGCCCAGACGACCTTCGAAGGCGCGCTCGAGTTCGGTGCAGAACGCCTCATCGGCCAACCCCATCAGGCGCTCGGCCTGCTCCGGCGTGGTCGACCAGACAATCGAGCACCACCCCTGCTCGCCGTCGCGCTGCAGCGGCAGAAACGCCAGCGGGCCATCATCCGTAAAGCGCTGCCAGGCCGTGGCCTGATGAGCCTGGCTGCAACGCACACTGGTCACGATGGCGTGATGCAAGTAATCCCACTCACGGGTTTCGCACCCCGTCAGGCGGCGCACGGCCGAGTTCGCCCCGTCGGCTGCGATCACCAAGGGTGCACGCAGCGTACGGCCATCGGCCAAGGTCAGCAGCCAGTCCTCTCCAGAACGACGCATCTGCTCCAGGCGCGCATTGGCCAGCAGGCCGATCTCGCTGTCATGCAGGCGCTCCAGCAGCGCATCCTGGACCACTCGGTTCTCGACGATATGCCCCAGCACCTCGGCATGCACGCTGGCTGCGGAAAAGTGAATACGACCTGTCCCGCTGCCGTCCCAGACCTCCATCTGCCCATACGGGCAGACGCGTCGGGCGCGGATACCGTCCCAGGCACCGAGCCGTTCAAGGATCCGCTGGCTAGCCACCGACAGGGCGCTGACCCGTGGCTCGAATGCGGCCTCGGCATCAAAGGGTTTGACCGACAGCGGGCTGCCATCGACCAGCAAAATATTCAGGCCACTGTGCTGTAGCGCCAACGCCAGGGCGCTGCCGACCATACCGGCACCGACAATCAACAGATCCGCGCGCATTTCCATGCCTTAAGCCTGTATTGCTTGCGGCCGGAGCCGCAGATAAAGGGAAAGTGGTATGTAGCCCTTGCGCATGCTCAACCCTGCAGGTCCGAACGGGTGCCCAGGCCCATCGCTTGCCGGGCGAACCAGCGCTTGGCCGGTGGCAGCAGGTCGAGCCCAAGCAGGCCCAGGTTACGCCCGGCTGTCACCAGCGGCTGGTTGTTGCCAAACAGCCGGGTGACGCGGTCGGAAAAGCCGATGGTCAAGGTCTGATCAAGGCGTTGACGCTCACAGTAGGCTTGCAACGTCGCCAGGTCACCGGGCGCTTGCGGCCCGGCGAGCAAGGCTTCAGACAAGGCCTGCACGTCACGCAACGACAGGTTGAAGCCCTGCCCGGCAATCGGGTGCAGGCTGTGCGCCGCATTGCCCAGCACCACCAGGTGAGGACGCACCTGTTCCTGCGCCTCGACCAATGACAACGGATACAGGTGGCGAGCACCCACCTGACACAAGGCGCCCAATCGGTAGCCGAACACGCCCTGCAATTCGTCGAGAAAGCTGCGCTCATCCAGCTCGGCCAGCCGCTTGGCGTCCATCCCCTTACGGGTCCAGACCAGCGCGCAGCGGTTTTCCGGCAGCGGCAACAGCGCCATAGGTCCTTCGTCGGTGAAGCGCTCAAACGCTTGCCCGCAGTGCGCTTCACTGGGCGTGATGTTGGCGATCAACGCACTCTGGTTGTAAGGCCGCGTCGTGACATGAATGCCCAACTGCTCGCGCAGGCCAGAACGGCCACCGTCGGCCAGCACCGCCAGGTCGCAGTCAAGGGTCGTGTCGTCGTTGAGCGACAGGCGATAACCGTCTTCCAGCGCCTGCAAGGCCGTCACTTCGGCCGGGCAGCGCCAACTGACCACCTCGGGGTCCAGCCCTTTCCAAAGGCACTGCCCTAGCCAGGCGTTTTCCACCACATAGCCGAGGGCCGGTACGCCCTCTTCCATTGCGTTCAGACGGGCCGCGCCGAAACGCCCCCGATCAGACACCTGGATCTGCCGGATCGGCTCGGCACGGCGACTGATCGCCTGCCACAGCCCGAGCCGTTCATAGATCTGTCGGGTACCGAAGGATAACGCCGACGAGCGTGCATCGTAGCTGGGCTGATAGCTGTCACCCGGCGCAAACGGCTCGATCAACAGGATCGTCCAGCCACGAGCCTTGGCACCGGCCTGCAGCGCCAGGGCCAGGCTGGCCCCCACCAGGCCGCCGCCAATAATTGCCAGATTGAACCGGTTCATGCGGCCTGGCTTCGCGCAGCAGCCATCAAGGCTTCGATTTCAGCGACTGTCTTCGGCACACCCGCCGTCAGAACTTCACACCCATGCTTGGTTACCACTACGTCGTCCTCGATGCGTATGCCGATACCACGCCATTTTTTCGCCACGTGCATATTGTCCGCCGAGATGTAGATCCCTGGCTCGACCGTCAGGGTCATCCCCGGCTCAAGTACCCGCCACTGGCCGCCAACCTTGTAGTCCCCGACATCGTGTACATCCATGCCCAGCCAGTGCCCGGCACGGTGCATGTAGAAGGCCTTGTAAGCCTCGGACTCGATCAGATCCGGCACTTCGCCTGCGAGCAGGCCCAACGCCACCAGCCCTTCGGTAATCACCTGCACGGTCGCTTCGTGCGCGTGGTTCCAATGCTTGCCCGGCGCAATCTCCTCGAAAGCCGCCATCTGCGCCTTGAGTACCAGTTCGTAGATTGCTTTCTGCTCCGGCGAAAAGGTGCCACTGACCGGAAACGTCCGAGTGATATCGCTGGCGTAGCAGTCAATCTCGCAACCCGCGTCGATCAGCACCAGATCACCATTCTTCAGCGGCGCATCGTTTTCCTGGTAATGCAGGATGCAGCTGTTGCGTCCAGCCGCAACGATCGAGCCGTAAGCCGGCATCTTCGCCCCGCCCTTGCGAAACTCGTAATCCAGCTCGGCTTCAAGGCTGTACTCGTGCAAGCCGGCCCGGCAGGCTTGCATCGCCCGCACATGAGCACGCGCCGAAATGGCCGCGGCTTCGCGCATCACCTTCACTTCCGCTGCCGATTTATACAGACGCATGTCATGCAGCAGATGATCCAGGGCAACGAATTCGTTGGGCGGCTGCGCACCGAGGCGCGCCTTGGAACGAATCACGTTGATCCACTCCATCAAATGGCGGTCGAACTCGGCATTGCTGCCCATCGCCGAGTACACGCGGTCGCGCCCCTCGATCAACCCCGGCAGAATTTCGTCGATATCGGTGATCGGGAAGGCATCATCGGCGCCAAAATCGCGAATGGCACCCTCCTGCCCGGCGCGCAAGCCATCCCATAACTCACGCTCAGGATTGCGCTCACGGCAAAACAACACATATTCACCGTGCTCACGCCCGGGTATCAGCGCAATCACCGCTTCGGGCTCGGGAAAGCCGCTCAGGTACTGGAAATCGCTGTCCTGGCGATACACGTGCTCGACATCGCGGTTGCGTATGGCGACCGCAGCCGCCGGCAGGATGGCGATACTGTTGGGCTCCATCTGCGCCATCAGCGCCTTTCGCCGGCGGGCGTATTCCGACTTGGGGATGTGGGTCATGGGCAGATGGCGTCCAGGCAAAAATCAGTGCAGGGAAGGTTTCGCAGCGGCTGGGGCAGGCTTGGCCAGCTCCGTGTAAAGCAGCAACGGCGCGACGCGCAGGTATTCCATGACTTCCATGTAGTCGCTCTCGCCGTCCTCGGATTCCTCCAGAGCATCCTGAACCTGGGAAATGGCGGCCAGGTCCTGCAGCACTTCCTTGGCTTCAGTGCTCAATGTCAGGCCACCCGAGTTCAGGCCGAAACCGTCGAGGAAGCCCCGGCACCACTGGCCCAGCGCAACGGCACGCTCGGTCAGCGGCGCGTCATCGCCCGGCAGCAGCAAGACGATGGTGATGTCTTCACCGGTGAGTTCGGCCTTGACCATTTCCTGCAAGCCAATCAGGGCATTGCGAACATTGTCGGCCGGCTCGGTATCAAGCAGGGGGGCTGCGTCGGCCAACCAGCTGTCGGCATCGAAGCCGACACCTGTGCAGCTACGCCCGAGCAACAGCCCGTGCAGTTCGGCAGGAGAAACTGGATGACCGCCGCTGCTCAGCAGGGCGGCGAATGCGGTGTACGGCGAGTTGGTATTGGGCATGGGCAACTAGGCGCCAGACGGCGCAATGACTAGAATGAAGACCTTGTATCCTAGCACCGGCAGGCGCGCCAAGACCATCGACGCGGCCAACTCGGGGCTGGCAGGGCATAATCGCCGGGAACTCAGGCACACCCAATCGAGTGGCATTTCATGCAAGAGACCGAGCTGCAAGCGCTGATGGGCCGACTCGAACTGTTGATTGAACGGGTCGAGCAACTAAAACGGCAAAACGCACTCTTATTAGCTCAGGAAAAATCCTGGCGTGAGGAACGTGCCCACCTCATCGAAAAAAATGAAATCGCCCGGCGTAAGGTCGAATCGATGATTTTGCGACTCAAGGCCCTGGAGCAAGACTCATGAGTTCAAGCAATAGCGTCACCGTTCAGATCCTCGACAAAGAGTACTCGATCATCTGTCCGCCGGAAGAACGCAGCAACCTGATCAGCGCTGCACGCTACCTGGACGGCAAAATGCGCGAGATCCGCAGCAGCGGCAAGGTTATTGGCGCCGACCGTATCGCGGTCATGGCCGCCCTCAACATTACCCACGACCTGCTGCACCGCCAGGAACGCCCAGCCCCTCAAGTCGGCGGCGCCACCCGCGAACAGGTGCGCGACCTGCTGGAACGCGTCGATCAGGCGTTGGCCAACGATGCCGATACACCATCCAATTGAGTTTCAGGTATACTCTCGCTCACTCCCTGGAGTGCTTGCCAGTCGGTCATGTCCCTGAGCCGATACGCACAACCACGGGGGTTGCACGCTGGGGCCGGTGCGCATGTCCGCCTGACGGAAAGCCTTAACGCCCCCTGCAATCTCCACCTTGAACTTTCGGGTTCAAGGGCTACACCGACAGCGGTTCGTCGGGGAGCCTGATTATCCTGCGCCTGCCAACCCTGGCACGCGCACATGCGCTGCCACCCGCCTGGCAGTTGCTCAAGAGACCGCCCGTGCCATGACCGACACCGCGCTGCTCACCCGCCCCCAGCTACGCCGCCTGCTTCGAGATGCCCGTCGTGCGTTGACGCCTGCCGAACAACGCCGGGCCGCGCAGAACCTGTATTGCCAGCTGGCACAGCATCCGTTGTTCCGTCGCGCCAGGCACATTGCCTTGTACCTGCCCAACGACAGCGAAATCGACCCGCGCCTGTTGCTGCGCGAGGCCCAACGCCGTGGCAAGCGTACCTACCTGCCAGTACTGCACGCCTGGCCGAAGACCAAGATGGCCTTTCAACGCATTGAGGCAGGCGAAAAGCTGCGCCCCAACCGCTTCCGCATTCCTGAACCCGTCATTAGTCAGGCACGGCAACGCCCCGTATGGGCGCTGGACCTGGTCCTACTGCCGCTTGTAGGGTTCGATGAAACAGGGGGACGCTTGGGTATGGGCGGTGGTTTCTACGACCGAAGCCTGGGCTACCTTGCCCGACGCAAAACCTGGAGAAAACCACTGCTGCTGGGGCTGGCGCATGAATGCCAGAAGGTCGAGCGACTGACTCAAGCCAGTTGGGATGTACCGCTTCAAGGAACTGTTTCGGACAAGGGCTGGTACCTGGCGAACTAAGCGCAGGCAAGCAGCCGATCAACGCTGTTGCGGGATGACCGACACTTCATAATTGGTGGCGAGGTTGCGCTCCCAGAGGCTTTCCGCATAACCGGTAGTGACCACACCCAAACCGAACAGAAAAACGAGTACCCAGATCATATCCGGTTTGCGATTCATCGATTGCCCCCCTCAGGCAAACTGATCACGATGGCAGCAACGGTTAGCGAGGTAGGCCGTGCAGCAGCGTCATGCTTAAAACCCGCGCATTCTCCGACAACCTGAAGCGACACGCAAACGTTGACGTCAACCGGCTGTCGGTTTCGCGCCACAGGTTGTTTCCAATTTTTTCAGGAGCACCTTCCATGGCCTATTGGCTGATGAAATCCGAGCCCGACGAGCTCTCGATCCAAGACCTGGCCACGCTCGGCGAAACCCGCTGGGACGGCGTGCGCAACTACCAGGCACGCAATTTCATTCGTTCGATGACGGTAGGTGATGCGTTCTTTTTCTACCATTCCAGCTGCCCGGAGCCGGGTATTGCCGGCATTGCCCGGATCACCTCGGACGCTTACCCGGACCCCACCGCGCTCGATCCCGAGAGCCACTACTTCGACGCCAAGGCCACTGCCGAGAAGAACCCGTGGAGCGCCATCAATGTCATCCATGTCGAGACATTCACAAAGGTGCTTGGCCTGGGTTACCTGAAACAGCAAACAGCCCTCGCCGAGCTGCCACTGGTACAGAAAGGCAGCCGCCTTTCGGTCATGCCGGTAACGGCCGAACAATGGGCCGCTGTACTCGCCTTGCGCTGAACAGGGTAGGATTCCTACTCAATTGACGGACATCAACCCAGCTAAACAGGGAACCGTCACACTGACGTCATTGCCGCAGGATGCTTGAACAATGTCGCTTAGCCAACACACACCAAGACTTTTCGCCGTTGCCCTGATTGCTCTGCTCATGGCCGCGGGCGGCTTGGGCTACTGGAAATCATTGCATGATCGCCTGCCCGAAGGCCTGAGCCAAGGCAACGGTCGGCTTGAAGCCACCGAAGTGCAGATCGCCAGCAAGGTTCCCGGGCGCCTGGCCGAAGTGCTGGCCGATGAAGGCGACAGCGTGAAGCAGGGACAATTGCTGGCCCGCATCGACACCCGAACCCTCGAAGCCCAACGTACCCAGGCCGAAGCGGAAGTGCTGCGCGCCAAGGAGAACTACGCCGCGGCCCAGGCCAACGTGCAGTTGCGTCAGAGCGAGTTGCTGCTTGCCAGCCAAGAGCTGCGGCGCAGTCGTGAACTGTTCCAGCGCAAGTACGCCAGCCAGCAACTGCTCGATCAGCAACAGGCACGCTTCGACACCAGCAGCTCGGCGGTGGTCGCCGCTCGTGCACAACTGGCGGCTATCAATGCGGCCATTGGTGCGGCGCAGGCACAGGTCGAACAGTTGACCAGCGAAATTGACGACAGCAGCCTGCGCGCCCCCATCGACGGGGTGATCCAGTTACGCTTGGCCGAGCCCGGCGAGGTGCTGCCGGCGGGCGGACGTGTACTCCTGCTGATCGACCCCAACGATCAGTACATGAACCTCTACCTGCCAGCTTCGACCGCCGGCAAACTGACCATGGGCGATCAGGCACGGATCGTACTCGATGCCCTGCCCGACAAAGCCCTGCCGGCCAAGATCACCTTTGTCGCGGCCAAGGCTCAGTTCACCCCCAAGCAAGTGGAAACCCGTGACGAACGCCAGAAGCTGGTGTTCCGAGTAAAACTGCGACTGACCGACCCTAGCGCCCTGCCTCAAGCCAAACCCGGTATGCCGGGGGCCGGCTATGTACGCACGGCCCCCGTGGACTGGCCGGCCAACCTGCAATGAATGCGCTGGCGCTGCACGCCAAGGGCATCAGCCATCGCTACGGCACCGTAGTGGCCCTGCAGGGCATCGACTTCGAGCTGCCAGCCGGCACCCGTTGCGGCCTGATCGGCCCCGATGGTGCGGGAAAGTCCAGCCTGCTTGGGTTGATTGCCGGGGTGAAAAAGTTGCAGACCGGCACGCTACAGGTGCTCGACGGCTCGATCGACGAGCGTCGCCATCGCCGCAGCCTGTACTCACGCATCGCCTTCATGCCCCAAGGGCTGGGCAACAACCTTTACCCGGACCTGTCGATACGCGAAAACATCAGTTTCTTCGCCACCCTGTTCGGCCTGCCCCGCGCGGAATGCGAGCGACGCATTCACGAGCTGCTGCTGGCCACTGACCTGGTGCGTTTCGCCGACCGTCCCGCCGGCAAGCTCTCAGGCGGCATGAAACAAAAGCTCGGGCTGTGCTGCGCGCTGATCCATGACCCCGACTTGTTGATCCTCGACGAACCGACCACAGGCGTCGACCCGTTGTCCCGGCGGCGCTTTTGGGAACTGGTCGAGCAGGTGCGCCGCGAGCGCCCGCAACTGACCCTGCTGGTCGCTACGGCCTACATGGAAGAAGCCGAGCAGTTCGAGCATTGCCTGATGCTCGACCGCGGACGCATGATCGCCGCCGGGCCCAGCCGCGAACTGGCCGCCGTGACCCCCAGCGACAAGCTCGACGACGCCTTTACTCACTTTCAGGGTGACAGCAAGCGCAGCGGGCAACCCTTGCACATACCGCCACGGGCCGACAGCAACGCCGAAATCGCCATCGAAGCTCATGAACTGACCCTGCGCTTTGGCGACTTCACCGCGGTCAACAAGGTCAGCTTCGCCATTGGTCGTGGCGAGATCTTCGGCTTTCTTGGCTCCAACGGGTGCGGTAAAACCACCACCATGAAGGTCCTGACCGGCCTGATGCCCGCCAGCGAAGGCAGCGCCAGCCTGCTCGGGCGCCCCGTGGATGCCAGCGACCTGGCCACCCGCAAACGGGTCGGTTTCATGTCGCAGAGCTTTTCCCTGTACGGCGAGCTGAGTGTGCGGCAAAACCTTGAGCTGCACGCACGCCTGTTTGACTTGCCCAACGCCGAAAGTCGTCCGCGCATCGCCGAACTGATCCAGCGTTTCGATCTGAACAACGTGGCCGACCAACAATCCGGCGCGCTTCCCCTGGGGATTCGCCAACGGCTTTCGCTCGCAGTGGCGGTACTGCACCGGCCGGAAGTGCTGATCCTCGACGAACCGACCTCGGGAGTCGATCCCGCCGCCCGTGACGACTTCTGGCGCCTGCTGATCGAGCTGTCACGGGAACAGGGCGTGACCATCTTCCTCTCCACCCATTTCATGAACGAGGCACAACGCTGCGACCGCATTTCGTTGATGCACGCCGGCCAGGTACTGGCCTGCGATACGCCCTCAGCGCTGCAGACACAGTTCGCCGGCGACACCCTGGAAGACGCCTTCGTGCGCTGCCTGGAACAGGCCCAGGGCCCGATGGAGGCGCCTGCCACTGACACCCCGCTGAACACGGCCGCCGCGCCGACGTTACTGCGCCAGCGCCGAGGCTTCAGCCTCAAGCGCCTGTTCGCCCTGGCAAACCGCGAGGGCAAGGAGCTACTGCGGGACAAGGTACGCCTGGCGTTTGCCTTGCTCGGCGCACTGTTCATGATGGTGATCTTTGGTTTCGGGATCTCGCTGGACGTCGAGAACCTCGCCTTTGCGGTCTATGACCAGGACCAAAGCCCGCAAAGCCGCGCCTACCTGGAAGCGTTTCGTGGCTCGCGCTACTTCGATGAGCAAGCACCGATAACCGACCTGGGGCAAATGCACCGGCGCCTGCAGCGTTCCGAGATCAAGCTGGCGCTGGAGATACCGCCGGGCTTTGGTCGCGACCTCTACGCCGGTCGCCAGCCGACCGTAGCCGCCTGGCTCGACGGTGGCATGCCGTTTCGCGCCGAAACCAGCCGGAACTATGTCGAAGCCGTGCATCAGGGCAACCTGGCATTACTGGCGTCCTTGAGCAGTGCCGCTCAGCCGGCACAGCCACTGGTAAACCTGGAAACACGCTTTCGCTACAACCAGGATGTCGTCAGCGTGAACGCCATCGGCCCCGGCGTCATGGCGCTGATTCTGGCCTTCATCCCGGCCATGCTGACCGCGCTGGGTATCGTCCGTGAGAAGGAGTTGGGCTCGATTACCAACTTCTATGCCACACCCCTGACACGCCTGGAATTCCTGCTCGGCAAGCAGGTGCCTTATCTGATCGTCAGCCTGATCAACCTGGCACTGCTGGTGGCGATGAACCGCTGGCTGTTCGGCGTGCCGTTCAAGGGTAGCGCCTTCGCCCTGGCGTGCGGTGGCGTGCTCTACCTGCTGGCGACCACCAGCATGGGGATGCTGATCTCTGCGTTCACCCGCACCCAGATCGCCGCGATCCTCGGCACCATGATCATCACCAGCCTGCCCACCATTCAGTTCTCCGGGTTGATCGTGCCACGCTCGTCACTCGAAGGCACAGCAGCGGTGATGGGGCAGCTGTTCCCCGCCGGCTACTTCCTCGACATCGCCGTCGGCACCTTCACCAAGGCCCTGAGCCTGCGCGAGCTGTGGCCGCAATGCCTGGCCCTGCTGGGATTCTTCCTTGCCTTCACGGGCTTGAGCCTGGCCATGTTGAAAAAGCAGGAGGCCTGATGCATCGCCTTGCTCACATTCTGCGCCTGGGGCTCAAAGAGCTCACCAGCCTGCGCCATGACAGCGTGCTGTTGCTGTTCCTCCTCTATGCCTTCAGTGTGGCCATCTATATGCCGGCGGCGGGTTCCGTGATTGGCGTGCACAACGCCAGCGTCGCCGTGGTCGACGAAGACCACAGCCTGATCTCGCGCAAACTCACCCAGGCCCTGCAACCTCCCGAGTTCCAGACGGCCACCGCCCTGTCCTATGACCGGATCGACCAGGTTCTGGACAACGGTCAGTACACGTTTGTGATCAACATTCCGGTGAACTTCCAGACCGACCTGCTCGCGGGGCGCTCACCGGAACTGCAGATCAATGTGGATGCCACCGCCATGAGCCAGGCGTTCATGGGGGCTGGCTACATCGGGCGGATCTTTGAACGCGAGTTGCTCGACTACGCCAACCCCGACTCAAGCGTCGAGCGTGCACCGGCCCTGCTGACCAATCGGGCGTTGTTCAACACCAACCTGGAAGGTGGCTGGTTCCTGGCGGTGATCCAGATCGTCAACAACATCACCATCCTGGCAATCATCCTGACCGGCACAGCACTGCTTCGTGAGCGCGAGCACGGCACCCTCGACCACCTGCTGGTATTGCCATTGACCGCACTGGAAATCATGCTGGCGAAAATTGGCAGCAACGCGCTGGTGGTAGTGCTGTGCACCTGGGTATCGCTGGAGGTGGTGGTCAAAGGCGCACTGGGTGTACCGCTGGCAGGTTCGCTCGGGCTGTTCCTGGCAGTGACCGCGCTCTATCTGTTCGCCAGTACCGCCTTGGGGATTTTCCTCGCCACGCTGGCCCGTTCGACCCCGCAGTTCGGCTTGTTGGCGATCCCGGTGATTATCCCGATGCTGTTGCTCTCGGGCGGCAGCACACCGCTGGACAGCATGCCGCAGTGGCTGCAGTGGGTCATGCAGGGCTCACCCTCGACCCACTTCGTCAGCCTCGCCGCCGCCATCCTGTTCCGCGATGCCGGCGTCGACGTAGTCTGGCCAGACCTGCTCGCGCTCGGCGCGATCGGCCTGTTGTTCTTCAGCATCGCGTTGGCGCGCTTCAGACGAACCCTGACCTCCTGATTACTGCACGATCAGGTTGTTGAACAGCAGGTCTTCGACGATCGGCTTGCCCTCTTCGTCATTGAGCACCTGCTGGACCTGCTTCAGCGCTTCCTGACGCAGCTTTTCCTTGGACTCGACATTGCTCATGCTCTCCAGGTTCTGCTGGGTAAACAGTGCAACGAGCTGGTTGCGGATCAACGGCTCATGGTGCTTGACCGCTGCCGCTGCGGCTTCACCGGTCACCCGCAGGGCAACATCAGCCTTGTACACGTGCAGTTTCGGCCCACCGTCGAGGGCATAGTTGCCAACAAAGGGCGGTGTCAGGGAGATGTAGGCCACTTTCGGTGCATCTTCCTTGGACTCCTCGGCCATAGCGGCCGCAGGCAGCATCAGGGCCACCAGCATCACGATCCACGCTTTCACGAATTCACTCCTCAAACAGTTGGCGCCAGCATAACCAGCGCTTTTGGCAAACCCAAGCGCGGGCTTATGCCAGCCTATCAAGCCGGGCCATGCTCGTTGGCCCCAAACCTGCCCTTCTACACTTATCGGCCAGCACACGCAAAGGAATAGCCCGGCCTTGCAAATGGCACATCCCCTGACGGCCAGCTGAACAAATCCTTGCCAGCGTCGGGATCTTTCCTTGAAACGCGCCCTCCAATCGCCTGACCCGCGTGTCCTAACTGACAAGGAAGACGACCATGACTCGCCCAACCCCACTGCCTGCACTTGGCCCCAACGACCTGCT
>NZ_MBPN01000045.1 GCF_001695625.1 Pseudomonas defluvii | reverse complement strand
ATTGCCACCGGAGCGTTCCAGCGCCAGGCGCACCAGGCGCAGTTCGATCTCTTCCAGCGAGGTGCTCAAGACCCGCTGGCGTCCCGAGACAAAGTCCTGCAGGCTCGCCAACGCCGGCTCCTCGGCCGCACCATCGGCGACAGGCTCAACGGCAGCCTCCGAGGCGGGCGATACAGCCTCCTCAGCGGCTCGCGTCGCCGACAGACGCCCCTCGGCAGTCAGGCCGATCGCCGTCGCCATCAGCGGCGCCCCGGCTTCGGTCAGGTGCACAACGTCCATCACCTCGCCGTCACCAGCAGCAATCACACCGCGCTCGATAAGGTTCTGCAGCTCGCGGATATTGCCCGGGAAACGGTAGGTCAGCAGTGCATTGACCAAGCGCGTGCTGAAACCGGCCAACTGACGACCATGACGCTGGCTGAAGATACGCAGGAAGTAGCTCATCAACAGCGGAATATCTTCGCGACGTTCACGCAGCGGCGGCAAGTGAATCGGGAAGACGTTCAGTCGATAGAACAGGTCTTCACGGAAACGTCCGGCTTCGACTTCACGGCGCAAGTCCAGGTTGGTGGCGGCGATCACCCGTACGTCGACCGCGATTGGCGCCGTACCCCCTACCCGCTCGATCTCGCCTTCCTGCAAGGCACGCAGAATCTTGCTCTGCGCACTGAGGCTGAGCGTGGCGATTTCATCAAGGAACAAGGTACCGCCATCAGCCCGCTCGAAACGACCGGGCCGCGAACGGTCAGCCCCGGTGAAGGCCCCGCGCTCGACACCAAACAGCTCGGCCTCCACCAGATTCTCTGGCAGGGTTGCGCAGTTCAAGGCCACCAGTTGCGTGTGGTGCCGCGAACTGGCCTGATGCAGGGTACGTGCAAACAACTCCTTGCCCACGCCAGACTCGCCGGTCAGCAGGACCGTGGCCTGGGTCGGTGCTACGCGTTGCAACAGCTGACTGGCCGCGACAAAGGCAGCGGAAATCCCCACCAGCTGTTTACCCTCAGGCGGTACGTCGAGCTCGGCAAGGGTCGTCTCGGTACCTGAGCTGTAGGCACTGCGGCTCAGGAAGTCACCCGCGTCCAGATACGCCAGGTCGACATCGATATCCTCCCACTGCTCGGCCGGCTTGCCGACGATGCGGCAGGCCTGGTGCCCCATGGCGCGGCACTCCTCCTCGCGAAAGACCACCAGACGCCCGAGCAGCGACGAGGCATAGCCGCTGGCATAGCCGATCTCCATCCAACAGGCCGGTTCGCCACCCAAGCCGTAGACCGCAATGTGTTCGTCGTCCTCCAGGGAGTTGTGCCAGAGGAATTCGGAGTAGAAGTGCCCGGCGCTGGAATCGATCTCGAAACGCACGACCTCGACATTGACCATGCCCTCAAGCATATGCAGGCGCGGCCCGGCGCTGTAGAGGCTGGCGTGATCACCCTCGGGCCATTGCTCGCTGACCTGCGCAGCATCGCGTGCACCGGCTTGCCAGCCGATACGCGTGAGCAAGCCACGCGCCTTGTCAAACCCCAGCGCGTCAATCAGTTCACGGCGAATAGCCCCGAACGCAGAGCCCTGCAGCAGCATCATGCGCTGGCCGCACAGCCAGATGCTGCCATCCTGTGGGGCGAAGGCCACGGTTTCAGCCAGTTGTTCAGCGGAAGGCAAGCCACTGGCACCGAACTGACTGGCCCGATCAACGATCAGGCGCTTCTGTCGACCGAGTAACTGCTTGAGAAAATCCTCATCCGCAGGACGGCCGGTCTTGCTGGTTGTTGTTGTACGAGTCATAGGCAATCAACAGAAGGCAGATAAGTAGCCTTTCAGTATGCCCAGCCCCCCCGTCGGGTCAATCGGCAGGCAGACGACTAGCCCCCCCTTCAGGCACTTTCGTCCGATAACCGCACAATTTCTCTTCATTCAGCGCACTGCCGAGCTTTCGACAGCTTGCGACTTCTCTGCATAAATTTCCGCACCTGCCGCTTCAAACCCTCCTGCCCGCGACGTCCTGTCGCGCCTGAAAATTCTCGCAAGACACTGTTTTAAAAGGGAAAAATTAATTTTAAGCCGCGTGGCACGATAATTGTTAGTCACAGGTCACGTGCACATCGATAAAAAAAATACAGGTGACCCCGACATGACCACTGCCCACTTCGCGCTTGACACCCGCTGCACCTTGCCGGTGTGGCTAATCTCCTTGTGCGACCTCCCGGACAGCGCCCTCGGTGCCCTCCATCAGCTTCAAGGCTGAACCGTAACCCTGCGTACCACGACCAGCCGGAAGCCTTCGGCCAGCGGCGCTCAAGCCGCTGATGGATGACCTTTCGGTTCTATAAGAGAGAACATCATGACCGCTACTCGCCCTGCCTATCAGAACCTTGACTTGCAGCCGCTCGCCGGAGAATGGCGTGCCGGCAGCGCCGGTCGCTCGCTGGAAGTGTTCGACCCCTTCACCCAACAGCGTTTGCTGGACATTCCCCTGGCCAATCGTGAAGACCTTGACGCGGCCTACTGCAAGGCACGCGAAACCCAGGCCGAGTGGGCAAGCAAAGGGCCCGCCGCGCGCGCCCAGGTGCTGCTCAATGCGGTGAAAATTTTCGACGAGCGTCGCGAAGAAATCATCGACTGGATCATCCGGGAGTCCGGCAGTACCCGCATCAAGGCACAGATCGAGTGGGGCGCCGCCCGTGCCATCACCCTGGAGTCGGCCAGCCTGCCGAGCCGCGTACACGGGCGCATCATTGCGTCGAACATCCCGGGCAAGGAAAGCCGCGTCTACCGCATGCCACTGGGCGTGATCGGTGTCATCAGCCCGTGGAACTTCCCCCTGCACCTGACCGCCCGCTCACTGGCACCCGCCCTGGCCCTGGGCAACGCTGTGGTGGTCAAACCGGCCAGCGATACCCCGGTCACCGGCGGCCTGCTGCTGGCGCGTATTTTCGAAGAAGCTGGCCTGCCAGCTGGCGTACTCAGCGTGGTCGTGGGCTCCGGCGCGGAAATCGGCGATGCCTTTGTCGAGCACCCGGTACCGGCGTTCATCTCGTTCACCGGCTCCACTCAAGTTGGGCGCAACATCGGCCGCATTGCCGGCGGCGGCGAACACCTCAAGCACGTTGCCCTCGAGCTGGGCGGCAATAGCCCGTTCGTGGTCCTGGCCGACGCTGATGTCGAGCAGGCCGTCAATGCCGCCGTGGTGGGCAAGTTCCTGCACCAGGGGCAGATCTGCATGGCGATCAACCGCATCATCGTCGAACAGCCACTGCTGGAAGCCTTCACCCGCCGCTTCGTCGAGCGCGTCAAAGCCCTGCCCTACGGCGACCCGAGCAAGGCCGAGACCGTGGTCGGCCCGGTGATCAACGCCAAGCAACTGGCCGGCCTGCAGGAGAAGATCAACACGGCCATCGCCGAGGGCGCCACGCTGCTGGTCGGCGCGCAAGCCCAGGGCAATGTAATGCCACCGCATGTGTTCGGCGACGTGACCGCCGACATGGAGATCGCCCGGGAAGAGATCTTTGGCCCACTGGTCGGCATTCAGTCTGCCCGTGATGCCGAGCATGCCCTGGAGCTGGCCAACCGCAGCGAGTACGGCCTGTCCAGCGCGGTGTTCACCTCCAGCCTGGAGCGCGGCGTGCAGTTCGCCCAGCGTATTCATGCCGGCATGACCCACGTCAACGACATCCCGGTCAATGACGAACCCAACGCACCGTTCGGTGGTGAGAAGAATTCCGGCCTTGGCCGCTTCAATGGCGACTGGGCCATTGAAGAGTTCACCACTGATCACTGGATCACCCTGCAACACGCCCCTCGTCCGTATCCATTCTGATCCGGTCCAAGGCTCCCATGAACCAACCTACCAATAAAAAAATGGAGTACGAAATGTCATCACTCCTCAACAGCTCAGCTGTGAAACGGACTTTCGCGGCTTGCTTCGCCCTGCCTTTTGTCGTGCTTGCCGGTAATGCCGCCGCCGATGGTGATGGCGTCTGGAAAGGCGGAGAAAACGTCTACGCCAAGGTTTGCGGCCACTGCCATGAAAACAAGGTCGGCCCGGTGATCAAGGGTCGCCAACTGCCACCGGCGTACATCACCGCCGTGGTGCGCAACGGCTTCCGCGCCATGCCGGCCTTCCCCGCTTCGTTCATCGACGACAACTCGCTGCAACAGGTCGCCGACTACATTTCCAAAGCGTCTGCGCCAGCGGCCAAACCTTAAGGAGCGCGTCATGAACGTCGAACGTCGTTTCCTGCTCAAGGGTATGGCCCTGGGCGGCCTGGCCGGTGTTGCCATGGGCAGTTCCAGCCTGGCCATGGCCAACACCATGCTCGGCGGCCAGGCCCGGCCGGCGCTGCCAACCCTGGCCTTGGTCAGTGGCAATGTCGCTGAGTCGGCCTTCCTCCAGGGGATCAACGCCAGCCCAGCCGCCAGGCAGGTCAGTGTGCAGCGCACCGACCTCAGCCTGGACTTCATCCTCGGCCTGGAAAAGCGCCTGCGCAGTGGCCAGCCGCAACGCATCATTGGCCTGGTCGACGATGCCAGCGCCGCGCTGATCGTAGACCTGGCGCGCAGCACAGGTGCCCGGGTGCAATGGCTGGGCCAGCACAACGCAACGGCCACCGCCTCGCAGCACCGCCTGCTCAGCGCCCAAGCGGCCAGCGGCTGCGCCCCGCAGCTGGGCCTGCAGTTGAACGCCTGTGGCACCGGGTTCAGCCTCAGCGAGCAGCGCCTGCATGGCAACAAAGCCCCCCTGCAGATGGGCGCCGCCAGCCGTAACCGCGCCGGTTCCGAGCAATGGGCCGCCACGCTCGGCTACGCCCTGGCAGTAATGGGCAGCGCCGACAGCGGACAGGCACCCCTGGTGGCCAGCCGCCCATCGCCGTTGACCGGCAATTTCGTTTCGTTCTCGATCGAAGCTTGAAGGAGCTAACAGATGACTGAGCAAACCAACAACACCCTGCTCCCGCGCGGCGTCGATGCTGCCAACTTCCAACAAGCCATCGCCAAGTTCCGTAAGCTGCTGGGCGAGGACAATGTTCTGGTCAAGGACGATCAACTGATCCCCTACACCAAGATCATGATGGCCGTGGACAACGCCGAACACACGCCATCCGCCGCCGTCACCGCCACCACCGTCGAGCAGGTGCAAGGCGTGGTGAAGATCTGCAACGAACACAAGATTCCGGTATGGACCATCTCCACCGGCCGTAACTTCGGCTACGGTTCGGCGGCGCCAGGCCAACGCGGCCAGGTGATCCTCGACCTGAAGAAGATGAACAAGATCCTGCATGTCGACCCAGAGCTGTGTACGGCACTGGTCGAACCGGGTGTGACCTACCAGCAGTTGTACGACTACCTGCAGGAAAACAACCTGCCGCTCATGCTGTCGTTCTCCGCGCCGTCGGCCATCGCCGGCCCGCTGGGCAATACCATGGACCGTGGCGTGGGCTACACCCCCTACGGTGAGCACTTCCTGATGCAATGCGGCATGGAAGTGGTACTGGCCAACGGTGACGTCTACCGTACCGGCATGGGCGGCGTTAAGGGCGACAAGGCCTGGCAGGTGTTCAAATGGGGCTACGGCCCAACCCTGGACGGCATGTTCACCCAGGCCAACTATGGTATCTGCACCAAGATGGGTTTCTGGCTGATGCCAAAACCACCGGTGTTCAAGCCGTTCGAGATCAAGTTCGAGAACGAGTCGGACATCGCTGAGATCGTCGAATTCATCCGCCCCCTGCGTATTGCCCAGGTCATCCCGAACTCGGTGGTCATCGCCGGCGTACTCTGGGAAGCCTCCACCTGCAACACCCGCCGTGCCGACTACACCACTGAGCCGGGTGCGACCTCCGACGCGATCCTCAAGCAGATCCAGAAAGACAAGAACCTCGGTGCCTGGAACGTGTACGCCGCGCTCTACGGCACTCAGGAACAGGTCGATGTGAACTGGAAGATCGTCACCGGCGCCCTGAAACAACTGGGCAAAGGCCGCATCGTCACCCAGGAAGAAGCCGGTGACACCCAGCCGTTCAAGTACCGCGCGCAATTGATGTCGGGTGTGCCAAACCTGCAGGAATTCGGCCTGTACAACTGGCGTGGCGGCGGTGGTTCGATGTGGTTCGCCCCGGTGAGCCAGGCCCGTGGCAGCGAGTGCAACAAGCAGCAGGCGCTGGCCAAGAAGATCCTCAACAAGCATGGCCTGGACTATGTCGGCGAGTTCATCGTCGGCTGGCGCGACATGCACCACGTCATCGACGTGTTGTACGACCGCACCAACCCGGAAGAGACCAAGCGCGCTAACGCCTGCTTCGCCGAACTGCTGGATGTGTTCGAGAGCGAAGGTTACGCCGTGTACCGCGTCAACACCGCCTTCCAGGAGCGTGTGGCGCAGAGCTACGGCCCGGTGAAGCGCAAGGTTGAGCATGCACTCAAGCGTGCCCTGGACCCGAACAACATTCTGGCGCCAGGCAAGTCGGGCATCGACCTCGCCAACCCGTTCTGATTGCTCTTGATGCCCCGCCGGCACCTCTCGGCGGGGCGGTTTTTACCGCTAGGAAATACCATGAACTACGCGCAACTGTTCGCTGCCAGTGCCTTGCTGCTGGCTGCCCCTCTGGCCCTGGCTCAGGGCGACGCCGCCCAGGGCAAAACCCTGTTCACCGCCCAGTGCGGCTTCTGTCACAGCCCCGAAGCGGGCAAGAATCTCATGGGCCCAAGCCTGCATGGCGTGTTCGGCCGTGCCAGTGCCCAAGCACCCGCCTTCAGCTACTCTGCCGCACTGCAAGGCGCCAAGCTGCAGTGGAATGAAGCCAACCTGGACAAATGGCTGAGCAGCCCTGCCACCCTGCTGCCGGGCAACATGATGATGTTCCCCGGCCAGGCAGACGCGCAGAGCCGCCAACACCTGATCGCTTACCTGAAAACCTTGAAGTAAGCGCATTCAGGGCCACCAGGGTGACCATCACCGCAGCGTTTGCGTAAGTTCTGCCGTCGGCGCGCGCATCGACAGTACGACCTTTTGCCCATGGTGGCGTCGGCACTGCAAACGCACACTGCCTTCAGCTGATGGATCAGCGACCCGTCGCAGAGAGCCCGCCTTACGCGGGCTTTTTGTCGTCTGGACTATCAGTAGACGACACCGGCGCAGCACACGCTCAGACCCCGCTATCCAGTCTGCTATGCTCCATAAGCAACACTTAGCGGTCATTACGGTGTTGGCGCACAACACAATATGTGCCTCGCATCTGGAGTCGTGTATGAGAAGTGCTTGCTATGCCCTCACAGTAGTCTTCGCGTGCTCTGCCGCCGTGGCTGCTACACCCGATGGTGAAGCGCTTTACCATGAGAATTGCAGCGTCTGCCATGGTGCCGGAGGCATGGGCGGATCAGCACCCAAATTGGCAGGTGACTCCAGCGAATGGAGGCGTGCGTTGTTCGAACGAGCCGTACTCGGCGGAACAGACGATCATGGTAAGCCGCTGAAAGCTCCTATGCCGCACTGGCAGGGCAGCAGTTTTAAATCGGATAACGGTGTAGCACCGAATAAAGCCGAGATAGATGCCATACAGCACTATCTGCACCAGCAGAAGAAGTAATATGGCGCGACGTTGCCAAGCGCAACGGTCTCTATCTGGCGAGTCATGAACCATCATGCTACACGGTACTGCCTGAGGGATTCTGCCAGGGAGGAAGACGTTCCCAGGGTGCATTAATACCTACAGTCCGAAAACTCAAATGACCAGTAGACAGCACCGAGTCCACCTTTCTGACAAATGTCAAAAGGCCCGGACCTGTCTTGGATAGAGTAGTTGCAACGGCTACCTACCCATCGAGACGACCATGAGCAGCTCGCAGGACGAGGTCATCGCCTTTCTCTCATGCCCCGGCAACTACCCAGGGCCTGAGCAGCCGGTCATCTGCATAGAGAGCCACGGTTCCAGAGTGTTTCTCCACGCGGATCGAGCCTACAAGCTCAAGCTCGCAGTGGCTTATGCTGCGCTGGATTTCCTGACCCTGGAACGCCGCGAGCAGGCCTGCCGGGCTGAGTTGCGACTCAACAGCCGGACAGCCCCAGACCTGTATTTGCGCCTATGCCCGATCACACGCCAATCAGATGGCCAACTGGCATTCGACGGTGACGGCCAGGTCGTGGATTGGCTGGTGGTCATGCGGCGCTTTCCTCAGGAAGCGCTGTTCGACCGCATGGCCGTTGAGGGTCGACTGAGCGAGCCGCTGATCACTGAACTGGGAGCGGAGATTGCACGGTTTCATGCCAGCGCCGAGGTTACCCCGGTCTTCGGTCGCGTGGATGACCTGGCCTGGGAAGTTGAAAAAAACCATCGGGAAATGTGCCGCTATCCGCAGCTCTTGGCGATGGACGCGGTCAACGACCTCTACAGTGCCAGCCGTTCGACACTCGACGGCTTGACCCAATGCCTGGAACAGCGCCGACGCGAGGGACGGGTGCGGCGTTGTCATGGCGACCTGCGCCTGGCCAACATCTGTTTGTACAACGGGCACCCGACGTTATTCGACGGTATTGAGTTCAGCGAGCGAATCGCCTGTATCGACAGGCTCTACGACGTGGCATTCGTGTTAATGGACCTGGACCATCATGGCCTGCACCCTCTGGCGGTGTGCCTGTTGAACAGCTATCTACAACACGGTGACATGAACGAAGACTGCCGCCCCTTGGCATTCTTTCTTTCATTAAGGGCCGCGACTCGCAGTTTTTCCCTCGCCAACGGCTCAGTGCGCCAGCAGGACTGCGCCTTGCAGCAACTGAAAGCCGATAAAGCCCGGCAATTGCTGCGTCAGGCACAGGGCTACCTGAATGACGAAAGCCCACGTCCGGGAGTACCCACAGCATGTTGAAGAAACCCTATGCCTACCGCGCCAACAGCGCCCAGGCCGCTATTACGCCGTTGCTACGCCATTACGCTGAACCGTTGCCAGCGCTGGAGACAGAAGCCTTCGGCGCGCTGTTTGACCGCTACGCCGATGCGCGGGTGGTCATGATCGGCGAAGCCAGTCATGGCACCTCGGACTTCTATCGGGCCCGTGCGGCGATTACTCAACGGCTGATAACCCAGCACGGCTTCAACATCATTGCCGTCGAAGCAGACTGGCCAGATGCCAGCCACGTTGACCGCTATGTGCGCGGGCTGGCACCAACGGCCTGGAAGCGCCATATCTTCAGCCGCTTTCCTACCTGGATGTGGCGCAATACCGAGGTGAAAACCTTTGCCCACTGGCTACACCAGTACAACCACTCGATGGCCCCGGAGCGGCGTGTCGAGTTCCGTGGGCTGGATGTCTACAGCTTGCGCAACTCCATTCGGGAGGTGCTGCACTATCTGGAGGGTGTCGACCCGCTGCTGGCCCATGAAGCGCGGCAACGCTACGGCTGTCTGACCCCTTGGCAGGATGATCCGACCCTGTATGGTCACTTTGTCGAACGTGCAGGTGTAATGCCCTGTGAGCAAGCGGTGGTCGAGCAACTGAACGTCATGTTGGCCAAGCAGTTGGCCGGGCTGGTAAAGGACGATGAAGCCTTTTTCGATGCCCGGCAGAATGCCCAAGTCATCCGGGCGGCGGAACAGTACTACCGCGCCATCTATCGTGGTTCGAGCGCCTCCTGGAACCTGCGCGACCGGCATATGTTCGACACCTTGCAGGCGCTGCTCGAACATCGGGGTGCTGAAGCCAAAGCCGTGGTGTGGGCGCACAACTCCCATATCGGCAATGCAAGTGCCACGGAGATGGGCTGGAAGGGACAATTCAACATTGGCCAACTGTGCCGCAGCGCCTATGGTCGGGACGTGGTGCTGATCGGCATGAGCACCGATCAGGGTCAGGTAGCGGCGGCCGATGATTGGGATGGCGACATGCACATCAAGGATGTGCGCCCCTCACGTGCCGATAGCTGGGAACAGCAATTTCTCAAGGCCGGCGTGGCCCGCTCATTGACCGACTGGCGTGATCCACAACGAGAGGATCTGCGCGACACGCTGTCGATGTCGCTGCTGGAACGGGCCATAGGTGTCATCTACCGCCCGCAGAGTGAACGCGAAAGCCACTATTTTCAGGCAGTACTGGCCGACCAATTCGACGCAATGGTGTGGTTTGAAAAGACGCTTCCGGTCACAGCGTTGCCACTGCCGAAGTCCCAGAAGCTGGAACCGGAAGACGAGACCTATCCGTTTGGCGTGTAGGGGTCACGCAGCCGCTTCAACAGCGGCTTGCTCCCCATAAAACGGTGCCATTCACACCCCAGATTCACGCTGCCAGGCACGCTGCAGCAGGTCGATGACCTCGCCGTCCGATGTCTGGGAAAAGTCCAGGTACCATTGCCCGATCGACACCAGCCACTCAGGCGTGAGCGGGCACACCAGCTCGGTCACTTCACTGCGCAAGGCCTCGGCAGAGTCCAGTGCCGCCACAGGCACGGCAACGACAATGTGCGCCGGGTTGTGTCGCCGTACGGCATGTATCGCAGCCATCATTGTGGCCCCGGTGGCCAGCCCGTCATCGACCAGAATCACCACCTGATCCTTGAGGTTCAAGGGCTGTCGCCCTGCCCGGTAGGCGTGCTCGCGGCGTGATAACTCACGGGTTTCCCGTTCGACCACGGCGTCGAGGGTAATCTGATCGATGTGATTGGCTCGCAACACATCCTCATTGACGATTTGTATACCGCCACTGGCAATGGCGCCCATGGCGTATTCCTCATGGGAGGGCACGCCCAGCTTGCGGACCAGCATCACGTCCAGGCGAACCTCAAGAGCGGTGGCGATTTCGTAGGCAACCGGAACACCACCGCGTGGCAGGCCGAGAACAATCACATCATCCCGTTGTGCGTATTTCAGCAACGGCTCCACCAGGCTTCGGCCGGCAGCCGTTCTGTCACGCAAGGTCATTTGCAGCGAAGGACTAGGGTTCATCTGACACCTTCCTAAGGGCTTATCAAGGGCGGATCCGCGCTCGTCGTGCCCTTTTGCAACAAATAGTCAACGAGCGTATCCAGGGTTTGTACCTGCTGGTAATCGGCTTCGGGAATGACGATGCCGACGCGCTTGTTCAAGGCTTCGATAAAGCGAAGCCAATCCATGGAGTCCAGATCAACCTCTTCGCGCAGTGACCGGTCGCTGCGCAGGTGCTCGACCTCCAGCTCTGGCGCGATGCCTTTCAAGGCGTTCAGAACCTCACTGCTGATCAATTGTCGATCCATGTGTGCATGCCTCAAAGGTTCTCGGGTTGTTGTAGCAAATGACCAAGTTCAACGAGAAACCGCGCGCCATAGTGGCCGTCGCTGACCCGATGATCGGCAGACAGGCTACTGACGACGGTGGGCATCACGCAGAGTTGCCCCTCACGCACCCAGGGCCGCTCACTGATCCGCCCGAAGCCGACCAGCGCCACCTGGGGCGGGTAGATCACGCCAATGACGGTGTCCACCCCCTGATCGCCAAGCAGCGTCACCGTCAGGCCCGCACCGCTGAGCTCGGAGCTGCGCAAGGAGCCACTGCGCGTACGCTCCACCAGGCTGGCCAGTTCACTCATCAACTGGGGCAATGACTTGTCAGCGACATCGTGCAAGACCGGCGCAAGCAGCCCGCCCTGGCGCAGCGAGATCGCCACCCCAAGGTCACTGCCGGTTGCAGGCTCGAAGGTATTCGTGTCGCGCCAGAAGCCATTGAGCCGGGGGTACGTGCGCAGGGCCAGGGCCACAGCTTTTAGCAGCAGTACGCTGGGCAACAAGCGCTCTTGCAACGGACAGTGCGCATTGTGTGCCTGCAGCCAGGTCATGGCCTGGCCCAGTTCAAGGGTCTCGCACAGGTAGTAGTGTGGAATCTCTCGCTTGGAACGGCTCATGGCCATGGCGATGGTTTGACGCATGGCCTGGTTCCGGTCCGGTGGCGTCGCAGCACGAGCGGCCGCTTCGACATCGTCCAGCGTGATCACACCGTGCGGTCCGCTACCGCCAAGCAGCGTGACATCCAGGCCAAGCTCGGCCGCGCGCTTGCGGGCCACCGGGGAAATCCGTGGTCGGCCGGCGACGGCTTTGGGCGTTTCAACCCGTCCATGGCCGCTGCCAGTGGCGGTGCTACCGGTGGCGTTGACTGGCGCGCTTTGTGCCTGCTCACCTGGCGCCAGCAACAGCGCGATCGGTGTGCCGACCGGTACCTTGGTGCCAACCTCAATCAACAATTGCGCGACCGTAGCGTCATGCCAACACTCAACCTCTACGGCGGCCTTGGCTGTGTCGACAACGGCAATCACCTGACCTCGCTTGACCACTTCACCCGGCTGAACCTTCCACTCCAACAAGGTGCCTTCATCCATGTCGGCACCGAGTGACGGCAGATTGAACTCGATCATGGTGTGCGCCCCCGGCCCTGCCTGCGCACGCGACACGTTGCGCTATGCATGTTCACGTCCCTCGACACAGTTCATGGGCGGCGGCGACGATTGTCGCGACTTGTGGCAGCGAGGCTTCTTCGAGGTGCCGGGCATAGGGAATCGGTACCTCGGCACTGCACACCCTTGAGGGTGGCGCATCCAGCTCGAAAAAAGCCTGTTCGACGATCCGTGTAATGATTTCGGCTGCCAGGCTGCCACTGCGCCAGCCCTCATCGACAACCAGCGCGCGATGGGTCTTGCCGACGGAAGACATGAGGGTGGCATCATCCAGAGGACGCAGCACGCGCAGGTCGATGACCTCGCAATCAATGCCCTCCCCGGCCAGCTGCTCGGCTGCCTTCAGTGCTTTGCCGAGCGTGCCGCCATAGGCAATCAGGGTCAGGTCCTTGCCTGTTCGGCGGACCTTTGCGCTGCCGATATCCACGTGTTGCCAATCACCTGGCTCACCTTCGAGGTTGTAGAGTTGAGCATGCTCGAAGATCAGCACCGGATCCGGGTCCTGCAGCGCTGGCCAGAGCATGCCGCGCGCATCCTCGACGGTCGCTGGCGCAAGAATTTTCAAGCCTGGGATATGGGCGTACCAGCCTTCCAGGCTGTGTGAATGCTGTGCGGCCAGTTGGCGCCCGGCACCCGTCGCCATACGCACCACCAGCGGCACGGAAAACTGCCCACCGGACATATGCCTCAAGGCCGCCGCCGTGTTCATCAGCGGGTCCAGGGCGAGCAAACTGAAGTTGACCGTCATGATCTCGACGATCGGGCGCATGCCGCCAAGCGCCGCGCCAATACCGGCGCCCACGAACCCCAGCTCGGACAAGGGCGTGTCGCGAATGCGTTCGGGGCCGAACGCCTCAAGCAACCCCTTGGAGACGGCATAGCTGCCACCGTAGCGCCCTACGTCCTCACCCATCAAGAACACCCGGGAATCCTTTTGCAACGCGTCGCGCAAGGCCTCGCGCAGGGCTTCGCGGTAGGTCATGGACGGGCTCATGGCGCAGCCTGCGGGGTATGCACATCGCGGTACAGATCCTCTAGCGGCTCCAGGCTCCCGGCCTCGGCATCGGCAATCGCGGCCTCCACTTGCGCCTCCACCTGGGCCGCGATCGCGAGAAAACCAGCTTCGTCAACCACGCCCTGCGCCTTGAGCCATGCGCTGTAGGTGTGAATCGGGCCACGTGCCTTCCATTGCTCCACTTCTGCCTTGTCGCGGTACAACTCCGGGTCGAACATGGAATGCGCGCGAAACCGATAGGTCTGAAACGCCAGGAAGTAAGGACCACGCCCTGCCCGAACATGCTCAAGGGCTGCGCTCGTGGCTTGATGCACGGCAATCACGTCCATGCCATCCACCGACTGAGTCGCGACCTTATAGGCCGCAGCCTTGGCGCAGAGGTCGGTTTGTGATTGTGAGCGCGACAACGCGGTCCCCATGGCATAGAGGTTGTTTTCACAACAAAACAGCACGGGCAGTTGCCAGAGTGCCGCCAAATTCATTGACTCGTGAAATGCGCCCTCTGCCATCGCCCCTTCACCGAAGAAACACACCGAGACATCGGTCTTTCCCTGCATGCGGTCGGCCAGGGCCAGGCCGACGGCCAGCGGCAAACCACCCGCGACGATCGCGTTGCCGCCGTAGAAACGGGTCTTGGCATCGAACAGGTGCATCGAGCCGCCGCGACCGCGAGAGCATCCCTCCTGATGCCCATACATCTCGGCGAAAATCGCCTGCATCGGCACCCCTTTGAGCAACGCGTGACCATGCTCACGGTAGGTCGAGACCACCGCATCGTGGGCGCCAAGTGCATGCATGACGCCAACAGCCACCGCCTCTTCACCGATGTAAAGGTGCAGGAAACCGCGAATTTTTCCTTCGCCATAGAGTTCGGCGGCGCGCTCCTCGAAACGGCGGATACGCAGCATGTCACGGAGCAAGGCAAGCAGCACATCGTCTGCATAGGGCAACGGCTGCGTGCTCATGACGGGTTCTCCAGGCTGGAGGTGTCACCTTCGGGCAAGCCCAGTTCCCTTGCCTTGAGCAGGCGTCGCATGAGTTTCCCGCTGCGGGTGTGTGGCAGTTGCGCGACGAACTCCAGCTCCTTGGGCGCGACCACCGCGCCCAGTCGCTTACGCCCGTGACCAAGCAACTCGTCATGCAATTGCGGGCTGGCTGTGAAGCCGCTTTTGAGGGAGACAAAGGCCTTCACGGTTTCACCCAACAAAGGGTCGGGCTTGCCGATCACCGCCGCCTCCGCCACGGCCGGGTGCTCCATGAGCGAGCTCTCGACTTCGAACGGGCCGATCAGGTGTCCGGCCGACTTGATCACATCGTCGCTACGGCCAATGAACCAGTAATAGCCATCAGCATCCCGACGCACCAGGTCACCGCTCAGGTACCAGTCACCGACAAAACACTGACGGTAACGCGCTTCCTGTCCGAGATAGGCACGAAACATCGCCGGCCACGGCTGTTTCAGGGCCAACTCGCCGACCTCTTCATCTGCCAGGAAGCACAAGGTGCCATCTGCATTGAGCGAGACAATCGCGGCGTCCACGCCCGGCAGCGGCTTGCCCATGGAGCCGGGCTTGATGTCCATCGACACGGTGTTGGCAATCATGATGCCGCCCGTTTCGGTCTGCCACCAATTATCATGGATCGGCAGGCCCAACACTTCCTTGCCCCACCAGACCGCCTCTGGGTTAAGCGGCTCGCCAACGCTGGCAATGAACCGCAAACAGTCAAAATGATGGTTGTGCGCCAGTGCTGCGCCGGCTTTCATCAGTAAACGGATCGCCGTCGGTGCCGTGTACCAGACCGTAATCCGCTGGGCTTCAAGCATGCAGTACCAGCGCTCGGCGTCGAACTCGTTGCTGTCGACCACGCTGGTCACCCCCAGCAACAGGGGCGCGAAAATGCCATAGGAGGTACCCGTGACCCAGCCAGGATCGGCGCTGCACCAATAGATATCATCAGGGTGCAGATCCAACGCGTACTTGCCCGTGACCCGGTGAGTCAACGCCGCGCCATGAACATGCAGCACCCCCTTGGGCGTGCCCGTCGTGCCACTGGTGAAGTGCAAAAGCGCAGGGCTGTCAGGGGTAGTCTGGGCAACCGGGAACTGCTCATCGGCCTCGTCCAGCAACGGCTGCAAGCGGAGTGTGCCGGCCAACGGCTCGATCTCGGCGCCCTGTTCGTCATAGAGCAGCACGTGCCGGAGCGCGGGCAAGCGCTCACGAATGGCCGCGACCTTACGTCGATAGAGCGCTTCAGTGGTCAACAGCACGCGACCCTCGCCAAGGCGCAGGCGCGTTTCGATCGGCTCGGGACCAAATGCACAGAACAGTGGCGACACCACGCAACCAAGCTTCAAGCCGCCAAGCACGCCGAGGTACAACTCCAGCCCGCGGTTGCACAGCATGAACACGCGCTCACCCGGCTGCACACCCAAGCGGTTCAGCAGGCTGGCAAAACGATTGCTCAGCAGGCTCAGTTGGGCATAGCTGATGTCTCGGCAACCGCCGTTACGTTCAACCAGCCGCAATGCCGTATGCTCCCGGCGCTCGCCCAGCGCATGCCGGTCAACGGCCTCAAAGGCGAGGTTCAACCCTCTGCCCGGCAATCCGGCCAACTCGGCTGCTTGCGCCTGCCAGGAAAACCTTTCCCGGGCTTGCCTGCTGTCGAGCCAATTCGGTGTCACCGGGCACTCGCCCATGGTTTTGGTGATAAGCGTCGGATGCATGATTGACCTCTTGAGTGCCCTGCCCGGTTAACGCAAAGCCCCATACTGAGCGACAGGTGCGGGGGCCTGTCACTCAGGGAGCTGCATGGACGGTGAGGGTTCTTTTTCCGGGATATCGGTCATGGTGGCTTCGGTCAACAGCAGGATGCTGGCCACTGACACCGCGTTTTCCAAGGCGATGCGCACCACCTTTGTCGGGTCGATGATGCCGGCCTCAAACATGTCCACGTAGCGATTGCTGGAGGCATCAAAGCCAATGTTGGCAGGCTCTGCGAGCATGCGCGCGACGACGACCCCGGCATCTACCGCAGAGTTTTCCGCAATCACCCTCGCCGGTGCCTCCAAAGCCCGGCGCAGAATCTGCAGGCCCGTCTTGAAGTCCCCTTCACTGGTCGCTTCCTCGGCCGCAATCACTGGAATAGCCTTGAGCAGCGCCAGCCCACCGCCAGGGACGATGCCCTCGGCAATGGCCGCACGCGTCGCTGAAATGGCATCATCCAGGGCATCCTTGCGGACTTTCATCTCGGCTTCGGAAGGTGCGCCTACACGGATCACCGCAACACCGCCCGACAGCCTGGCCAGACGCTCCTGAAGTTTCTCGCGATCATAGTCGCTGGTGGTGCTCTCCATTTGCTGACGCAGGTGTTGCAGCCGCGCCTCAATCGCCTCACGCGTACCCGCGCCGCCAATCAGTGCCGTGCTGTCCTTCTGTACAACGACACGATGCGCTTGCCCCAACTGGCTCAATTCGACCTGTTCCAATTCAATGCCCAGCTCGCTGGAAATCACCGTTCCACCGGTCAGGACAGCAATGTCCTGGAGCATCTCCTTGCGTCGGTCACCAAACCCCGGGGCCTTGATCGCCACTGCGCGCAATACGCCGCGAATCTGGTTGACGACCAGCGTGGTCAGGGCTTCACCCTCGATGTCGTCGGCAATCAGCACCAGCGGCTGGCCACTTTTAGCAACCTTCTCAAGCAATGGCAGCAGGTCTTTCAGAAGGCCGATCTTGTGGTCACAGAGCAGCAGGTAAGCCTCATCGAGTTCCACCTGCATTTTCTCGGTATCGGTCACAAAATACGGCGAGACATAACCACGGTCGAAGCGCATGCCCTCCATGACTTCGACCATGGTTTCGGTGGTCTTGGACTCTTCGACGCTGACGACGCCCTCAATACCGACCTTTTCCAGGGCATCCGCCACCCATTGACCGATGCTGGCATCGTTATGAGCCGAAAGTGTGGCCACCTGGGCCTTCTCTTTGAAGGAGCTCACCGGACGCGACTGGTCAAGCAGCGACTGCATCACCAGCGCCAACCCACGGTCCAGGCCGCGCTTGAGGTCAATGGCACTGGCGCCCGCGACGACGTTGCGTATGCCATCGGCGAGGATCGCATGGGCCAGCAAGGTCGAGGTGCTGGTGCCATCCCCCACTGCATCGCCCGTACGCTCGGCCGCCTGACGCAGCATCTGCGCACCGAGGTTCTCCTCGGGGTCCTGCAAATCGACCCGTTTGGCAATGGTCACACCGTCATTGCAGACGATGGGGTTGCCCCATTTGCTCTGGATCAGCACCGATTTCGATTTGGGCCCGAGGGTCACGCGAACCGCATCTGCCAATTGCGCCGCACCGCAGAGGATCTTCTCCCGCGCAGCGGAACGGAAGAGAATTTTTGTGTGAGCCATCAGCCTGCACTCCGGGGTAGTTCAGCCACCGACCTGTACTGACAGCCTCCATGAATGCCCCCGGGCAGCCTTGACTTTTATCAAAAAAGCCCACATTTCCAGACGCTCCCGGATGTGTGGCAGGCAACTCAGGCACTGTCCCTGAACGCGTGATAAAGCTCCTCTTCCTGAGCAAAGTGCATACGCAAAATCGCATCCAGGCCGTACAAGAGCCGCTGGATTTCCTGCAGGTAGGCGGGGTCGGGCCCTTCTGCCGGCAGATCCTGTGCAATGTGTGCAAGCCGCCGGGTAATACGAAAAATCTCGCGGTGTGTATTGTTCATCGCCGCCATCGGGTCATCACCCCCTGTCAGGATGGCAATGCGTGGGTACAGCTCAGTGTCGTCCTGGCGCTCGTGAGGCACTAGCTGATTCAGTAAACGCTCGTTCAACGCAGCAAGTTCAGCTGCCGCGACCGGGCCGGACAGGCTGTTAAGGCGGTCGGCCAGGGACCTGACACTCTCCAGCACGGGCTTGAGCTGTTGGTGCTCAACCTGCAACTGTGCCCACTGCTCGCTCGACAACACGCCCGCTGGGCGTGCCGCCCCCACCTGGCGAGCACGCAACGCACTGAGGATCGCGAGCAAATCGATCACCTCCTGCAACAGGGCGCCTGCGACAGGCGGTAGATAGCCGAACGCTGCAACGATCATCGCCACCAGTGTCAGCCCCATGCCGACACCAACGCTCTGAACCGCGATGCGGCGCGTTCGACGTGCCACGATCAGTGCTTCCGCCAGGCGATCCAGACGGTCCACCAGCAACACCACATCCGCCGCCTCGGACGAGGCGTCTGCGCCGCGTACGCCCATGGAGACACCGATGTCGGCCGCCGCCAGCGCCGGGGCATCGTTCACGCCGTCGCCCACCATGATGACCACACCATCGCGGCGCGCCGTCTGGATAGCAGCGAGCTTGTCGCCAGGCGTTTGCTCGGCAAGGACCTCGCTCACACCGAGTACGGCGCCGATCGACTCGGCAACGTTTTGCCGGTCGCCGGTCAGCATCACGAAGCGCTCTATCCCTGCTCTGCGCAACAGGCGCAGGGCTCTCGGTGTTTCCAGCCGAATCTCGTCGGTCAGGTGCAGCGCCCCGAGCATCACGCCCTCAACCCCGACAAACACCCCACATGCGCCGTCGTACCTCAGGCTTTGAAGAAACAACTGGCTCCAGGCTGCCGGCGCAGTGGAGCGCATCACATAGGCAAAGCTACCGACGCTTACTGCCTTGCCATCAACCCGTCCAGACACCCCCGCCCCCGGTTCCTCGGCCACTTGCGTCGGAACTGAAAGCACAAGGCCGCGCTCACGTGCCGCAGCCACTACCGCAGCGGCAATCACGTGGTTGGAGGCCTGCTCCAGGGACGCTGCAAGGCGCAGTATCTCCTCGGCAGCGGTGTCTGGCTCACACTGAATGGCAACGAGGCGCGCATTGCCCCCCGTCAGGGTACCGGTCTTGTCGAAAAACAGGATGTTGGCCTGAGCGAGCCGCTCCAGCGCACCGCCTCCTTTCACCAGCACCCCTCTGCGCGCGCAGCGGGACACGCCGGAAACGATCGCCACCGGCACCGCCAGAATCAGTGGGCACGGCGTTGCGACGACCAATACCGCCAGCAGCCGAATCGGGTCGCCGGTAAAAAACCAGGCCGCGCCTGCCACGGCCAGCGTCAGCGGTACGAACAACAGGGCATAACGGTCCGCCAGCCGGGTGACCGGGCTACGCGTTGCTTGTGCCGCGGCAACCAGCCGGACGATCCCGGCAAACGTGCTATCGGAAGCACTGGCGCTCGCCATCATGTCAAACGCCGCACCGGCATTGATGGCCCCACTGCGCACGGTGTCGCCGGATAGCCGCCGAGCAGGCAAGGACTCCCCGGTCAAGGTGGACTCGTCCAGCTCTGCCGTGCCGCTCAAGGTACCGTCAACCGGTACCACTTCACCGCTGCGCACCAACAATCTGTCGCCCGGCACCACCTGATCAAGGCTGACTTGCCGCAACTGACCGTCTTCATAACGGTTAGCCAAGCGTGGGGCTCGGTTCAGCAATGCCGTCATTTCACGGCGAGCCTGCGCTTGGGCGTAATCCTCCAGCGCGCGACCGCTGGCCACCATCAGGCCAATGACCGCTGCCGTGAAGACTTCGTCCAGCCCCAGCGCCAGGCCTATCGACAGCAAGGCCAGCACATCAACCCCGGCTTGACGACGCAACAGGGTTTTGACGATATCAATGACAAGCCCCAGCAGGACCGGCAACACCCCCGCCAGCCACAGCCCATGCGCCAGTGCAACTTGCGCGTTCAGGTAGAGCAACCCGCCGGCCAACAACGTGATAGCGGACACTATCAACAGGGCCCGATAGGGCAATTGCGACATGAACGGCACAGTGGTCACGTCACGATTGCAACCGTGGACGAACTGGCGCCGTGTCGCTCAGCGACGCCAGGCGCAGATGATAAAAGCTGTCGGCGCTCGCATACCGTTGAATCGACTTCAAGGGTGCCCCCAGTGCGACATGCCCCGCTTGTTCAACCAGGGCAATCAATGTTGGGCATTCGGCCCAAAAGGGTTGATGCAACAGATCAAGCGTAGGCGAGATGTTCCTGCATAGCCAAACTGCTCCGCCAGCTACGCTTTGTTCTATGGTTGAAGCATCGAAACCTTAAAGGAAGTGGGCCATGCCATCACTTGAACCCGTCCGCGGCTGCGCGGTTCATGACGAGCCGCAACCATGAAGAACTTTCGCTGGGAATTTGCATTCTTTGCATTCGCCTTTATCGCGCTGGTCATACTGCAGTTCATGCAGTCCAATCGGAATCCGGTAGAACCCATTCCTTACAGCCAGTTCCTCCAACTGTTGGAGGCCCATAAAGTCACGGACCTGAAGATCGAGCGGGAGCAGATTTCCGGCACACTGGAAGAACCGATCAACGGCCATAAGCAGTTTTCAACGGTACGGGTCGACCCCGCCTTGGCCACTGAGCTCAGTGCGTCCGGAGCCGATATCCGCTTTACAGGCATACCGGAAAGCTCCTTTGGCAGCCAGTTACTGGGCTGGCTCATGCCACTGATGTTGTTGCTGTTTGGCTGGAACCTGATCATGCGCTCGATGGCAGGAAAACAAGGCATGGGCGGCCTGATGGGGGTCGGGAAATCCAGGGCAAAAATCTTCGTCCAGCAAGAGACGGGCGTGACCTTCGCGGATGTGGCGGGGATTGACGAGGCCAAGGCCGAGCTGGTCGAAATCGTCTCCTTCCTGAAAGACAAGGCCAAGTACGCTCGCCTGGGTGCCCACATCCCAAAAGGTATCCTGTTGGTCGGGCCTCCAGGCACCGGCAAGACCTTGGTCGCCAAGGCCGTGGCCGGTGAAGCGGGTGTACCGTTCTTTTCCATTTCCGGCTCGGAGTTCGTCGAGATGTTCGTGGGCGTGGGCGCGGCCAGGGTGCGCGACCTCTTCGAGCAGGCCCGTGCTGCCGCGCCCTGCATCATCTTTATCGATGAACTGGATGCCTTGGGGAAAATGCGCGGGGTCGGTGCCTTTGGTGGCAACGATGAAAAAGAGCAGACACTCAATCAGTTGCTGGCCGAACTGGACGGCTTCGATCCGCGTGAAGGGGTGGTCTTGCTGGCAGCAACCAACCGCCCCGAAATCCTCGACCCGGCACTGATGCGCGCCGGTCGCTTCGACCGGCAGATCATCATTGACCGGCCTGACCGCAAAGGCCGTAGCGAGATTCTCAAGGTCCACCTGAAGAACGTCACGGTTGACCCATCGATCAATAGCGAACGTATCGCCGACATCACCACGGGCTTTACCGGTGCAGACCTGGCGAACCTGGTCAACGAAGCGGCGATCGTCGCAACCCGACGCGGCGCCCAGACCGTGACGCTGGATGACTTCACTGCCGCAGTGGAACGAATCGTTGCCGGCGTAGAGCGCAAAAGCAGCTTGCTGCTGCCGCAGGAGCGCCAGGTGGTTGCCTATCACGAAATGGGCCACGCCTTGGCCGCAGCAACGCTGCCTGGCATGGACCCGGTGCATAAGGTCTCCATCGTACCCCGTGCGGTCGGCGCCCTGGGCTACACCCTGCAACGTCCAAACGCCGATCACTTCCTGGTCAGTTGCCAAACGCTGAAAGACCGTATGGTCGTGCTCATGGCCGGGCGTGCTGCCGAATTCAACGTCTATGGCCAAATCTCCACCGGGGCCGCCGACGACCTCGCCAAGGCCACCGACATCGCCCGGCAGTTGGTTACCCGTTTTGGCATGAGTGAAACCCTCGGCCAGGCCGTGCTGGAGCGGCGCACCGCAAGTTACCTGGGAGAAAACCTGCTGGCCGCACGCGACAAGGACTATTCGGAACATACCGCGCGCGAGATCGACCTGGCGATCAGAGCGCTGCTTGAGGATGCCTACAGTCGAGCCAAGGCGTTGCTTGAACAGCGCCGGACCGATCTGGATACCGGCGCAAGACTGCTATTGGAGAAAGAAACCCTGACCCCTGAGGAATTCCCGGCATTGGTGTCCGTGAGCACAGTGCAAAACTTTTGCAACTGAACGGTGCCGCTCGTGCCTCAGGACTCAAGCAAGCGCAGGTTAACCGCGACGTCGTCGATAATGACAATGCGAGTATCCGTGGGCACATCAGTGAACATCCAGACGCTCCTGTTGCAGCAGTGTGCTGACCAACACTCGCAGCTCATCCGACGCGAGAGGTTGCTTGAGTGCCGCCTGAAACTCACACCCCAGCATCGCCAATGACCTGGGGCAAGAACCCAGCAGAATCACAAGCATCCCATCGCCACCGGGCAAACATCGCAGTTGTTGCAGTGCTTCGCCGAGCTCGCTGCCCTGCCGGTCGCAATCGACCAGCAGTATGGCCGGAGCCCCCTGGGCTCGAACCTGTGACAAGCACTCGGCGATGCTCCCGGCATCCAGCGTCACCATTCCCTGAAGCGCAGTGTCAATGCGGTGGCGGGTGATATCGTCGTCACCCACGTAGTACAACCGCGGCGCAGGTGCCGGGCGGGCATTGGCATGGGCCAAATCGATCCAGAAGCGGCTGCCAACACCTGGCTCACTGCACAGCCCCATACGTGCGCCCATCAGTTCAGCAAGCTCGCGACATAACGCCAGGCCAATACCTGTGCCCTGAATGGTCGTGTTTTCCTTTCCAAGCCGCTGAAAGGGCTCGTACAGCGCATGCTGCAACTCCGGGGCAATACCGTACCCGCCGTCCTCGACAAACAACCGAACCCGATCACCACAGGTTTCCACGCCCATTAGCAGGCGCCCTTCAGGGCGGTTGTACTTGATCGCGTTGGACAGCAGATTAAGCAGGACCTGACGCAAACGTCGGGCATCAGCCAGCACACTCAGTGAACCTTGCGTCGGCTGTAGCACCAGGTGCAACCCGGCAGCCTCGGCCTGGGAGCGGACCATTTCGGCACACTCGCGCATCAGGCCAGTCACCTCAACGGCCTGCAGTTGCAGGCGCGGTGTCTCGGCCTGAAGGCTAGACCAGTCCAACAAGTCGTTGACCAGATGCGTGAGGTGCTCGCTGGCCCCAAGGATTTCGTTCAGTGGCTGCGCCTCGGCCTGTTGTTCATCCGCCTGCATGCGGAGTAACTGGGCGAAACCGTAAATGGCATTGAGCGGTGTACGCAGCTCATGGCTCATGCTGGAGATGAAGCGCGACTTGGCCTGGCTTGCGGCCTGCGCCTCCAATGTGCGGCGACGCAGATCCTCTTCCACCTGTTTGAGGGTATCGATGTCGACGAAGGTTCCTGCTGCAACACGTGCCTCAGCGCCATTCTCATCAATCAGACGGCCCCGGCAAAGCAACCAGAGCGGCGTTCCATCCGCCCGCAACAGGCGCAGTTCCAGATCGACTCGCGACGTGTGCCCCTGGCTAAGTGCATCCAACGCCTTGTCCAGGGCCGGGATATCCTCAGCATAGACGTGACGATGGAAGGCCGCTCGCGTCAGCGCTGAGCCCGCAAGGTTGAAGCGTTGGCAGAGCTCACCGTGCAGCAACAGAACGTCGTCCTCAAGACGATACTCCCACAGACCTGCGGTTATGCTCTCCACGACCAGGTTCAGGTGCTGCTGGGCCGTGTTACGTTGTGCCTCGCTGGCAGCAAGTTGCTTGCCCATGGACAGCACATCACCGGCCATGTCGTCCAACTCTTGAATATCCGACGCGGCACGTTGTGGATGCCATACGCCGCGACCGATCTGCCGCAACATCTCACCAATGTCACCGATGGGACGGCGCAGCCGTTCGCTGAGCGTGCGGGCACGAACCCACATGAACGTGAAGAACCCGAGATAGAACACCACCAACCCGACAATCATCAAATAGCCGATGTTGCGGTAGTGGCTGGCCAGATTGTTGGTCGCGGCCATGACCTCCCGCTTGTCGGCAATCGCCAGCAAACGCCAGCCGGCTGGATGTATTTCACTCCAGGCGACCAAGTGCGGCCGGCCGCTCAGAGTCACCTCGGTATTGCCGTTGCTCTGCCGGGTGAGCGCCCCCACAAGGTCATTGAAATCCGCTCGCTGCGTCAGGCTGAAATCGTCAGACCTCAAGTGATCGCCTTGCAGTGCTTTCAGCGTGTCCTGCGAGGGGGCCTCACGCAACGCGAATTCATGCTCTGCATCAGGCGGCAGCGCCATGATCTTCATGTCGCCGCTGACCAGCATCAGGTAGCCGCCCCACGGCACCTTGAGCTTGCCGATCTCATCGAGGATGCCGCCCACCGTAATATCCAGGCCCACAACGCCTTCGAGGAAGTCTCCTGCGTAGACCGGCTGGATCGCCGACATCATCCAACCATGCCCTGCCGGGTCAAGGTAGACATCGGTCCAGCGAGTAGCGCGCTGCGGATTACGTGCGGCATCGGCAAGGTAGTAAAAGTTGTACCTTGGAATCTGCATATCATGTGGGTACTGCTGGTCAGCGCGAATCCAGGGGTAGATGCGGTTGTAGCTGTCCCAACTATTGAAGTAAAGGCTCGCCACCAGCGGCTCGTGACGCTTGATTTCACGCATCAACGGATCAAGTTGAGCCAGTCGCCTGACCTTGTTCAGGTCCTGGCGCGAAGGGGGCGTTACAGACGAGTAGAAGGACGCCGCTCCACCTAGGTCGTGCGGGCTGAAGAGCGCCCCGCCCGACGTGCGTTCCAGGCTTTCCATTGCTCCCTGAGCAGGGGTACGCAATGCGTTGGCTGTCATTTGCGCGAACATGCCCGTGATGCCGGCAATATGCCCGAGCTGGTCTTGAACAATACGTGCATTTTGCTCGGCGGTAGCGCTGAGGCTGTCGACTGCATTGTGCTCCAGGTACTCGAGTTGGGATTCGCGAACGGCTTGGTTACTGAACATATAGCAAGCGATCAGTATCGTTTCCACCAACACCAGCGGAATCAACGCGCTTTGCACAAATGCTCGCCATATCCATTGACGCAATCCTGTCCTGGTAGGACGTTTACTCACTTGGCTTCCCTGTAGATGATGGCAAGTTGCATTAGCGGATGTTATTAATTTGATTTAGCTCGATATTAACCTGCCTCCAGGAAATTTTCCTTATGGGACGCGAGCGCTTTATCACCTGTGGCAACAGGTGACTTGGCGCAAACCAGCAGTCTAGAAGCGTTTAAAAATGCAGATGAATGATCTGCGACTAGCGTCGCAGATCACAAGGGGCAGAACGGCTGTTCGCGCGACGACTAACGGAAGTCAGCGTAAGGTGTCACCGGCTCTATCGGTAACGGCAGGTTACCTTGCCAGACATCGAAGCTGTAGCGCAGGTAGAGAACGACCGTACTGGGCGCGTAAGCGTCGCTGTGCTGCCAGGTAATGCCCGACCCGAGGACCATGTGATCCGTGAGCCGACGCTCGAACAAGCCCTGGAGGCGGATGCTGGAGCCGCTGCTGCTACCCGAGCTCGACGTCAGGCTGCTGCCGTTCAGCACGTCATAACCTGCGTTGCGTACCAAGCTCTGAAGCTTGGAACTGGAGCTGGCATCAGTATTGGCGTAAGACCAGCCCACCGAGCTTTCAAGACGCACCGACCAGTCGCTGTTGCGCCAGTTATAGTTCAGCGGAACGCTCACTGAGTAGTACTTCTGCGGGCTGTAGTACCCACCGTTACCCAGAGTGTATTCGTCCTGGTTGTTATCGTAACCCCAGTACATCAGGGTCAACCCGGTACGCAGGCGCTCATCGGCGCGATCGATCAGCCGGTAATAGTAACCTGCCATCGCCGAGCGCTTCTGGTTGTTCTCGACATTTTTACCACGTAGCCAGTAGCTACCAAGGCTGGCCCATATACCGTCAACCCCTCCCTGGTCGTGGCTCAGGCTCAGGGTCAACCCATTGGATGTAACGCCACCCCAACGAATCCCGGTATTAGGGTCGACAGCGCCGGAATACGACACCACAGAGTTGGAAACGGGCCGCCGCGAGGCAGTCAACCGCCAGCCGAGTGTGTGCCAATCACTGCCGTAGCTGACGCCCCCCAGCCAATTGGGAATTTCAAACGTGTCCGGCGTACGGCCAAGGTCGAAAGACCATTGAGCGTTGTTCCAGCCCAGTGCCATGGCAGGGCCACTGACACTTTGCGATTCGTTCACGCACCCCTTGGGCAACACGGCTCCGGTACTCTGTCTACGCAACTGTGCCGAACAGGTGCCAAAGTCCGTCGTGGTACGTCCATCGGCGTTGGTCTTGAAGCTGTCGGCATTCAGGTCAATGTTTTCCGCCTGCAGGAAGCCGTGCCCTTCAAGCAGCGGCGTATCAACCCGCACGATGCTGGTCTGGGTCACCAGATCGGAGATACCTGACGCTGAGTTGTCGGTACGCCAGAGGTAGTCGTGGTAAAGGGTGATCGTCGGGCTCGTCTGTTGGTACAGCTTGTCGACATCACTGCGCAAGCTGCTTGCCAACCAATCATCGCCGTCTTGCTCGCGGCTCGCCAAGGTCAGGGCTCGATCATCCCTTGGTACGGCTTGTTCGGGGGTCAGCATGCCAGCTGCCGCCATGCCCCGTGCGTAATAGTCCAGCGCCTGCTGAGGGTTATCCTTGGCTATCGAACGAGCCGCATCGCGGTATATCACGGGCTCGGTCTGTGGTGTCTTCATCAACTGGGCGAACACCGCATTGGCCTTTTCACGCTCGCCCACCGCAGCCCAGGCATTGGCCAGCCGACGCTGATACGCCGCGTCCTGGGAAGGCTTGAGTGATTGCAGTGCTTGACGCGCCGATGCCTTTTGGCCACTGGCGATCAGGGTTTCGATCATCCCCAGCTGAGCGTCGGCGTTCTGTGGTTCCTTCTCCAGAACAGTCCGATAGTAACGTTGAGCCTTGGCATACTCGCCCCGCTGCAATGACCAGTCAGCCAGCGTCGCGTAGTCGTCAACCGTGGCTGAACGCAGCAACAAAGCCTCAGCCTGATCTTCCTGACCGCGCTCACGCAGCGCCGAGACCTGGGCTTGCAGCTGGCGACGACGCAACCGGTTGGCCAGTTCGTGCATGTTATCGGTCCATGCCGATACGGGTATTTTCGAGAGCGAATCCTGAGCCTCGGCATCGCGCGAATCACTGGCCAGGTAGAGGGCATGGGCGTAGCGGGTTTCGCTGTCCTGCCCCTTGCGCTGCAACAATTGACGGAAACTGTCATCGGCAGCTGCGCGTTGCCCCAACTCACGCTGACTGTTGGCCAAACGATAGGTCAACCACGGATCGTCTGGCGCCAATACCCTGGCCTTGCTCAATGAAGCAGCCACCTGTGCCCAGTCGGCACGCTGTGCCGCCGCATCGGCCTGCTCCTTGAGCCGATCCAGCGCCAGGCTATCGCGCAAGGCGGCAAACTCTCGCTGTTCGGACGGCGACAGGCTGTCGAGAAAGGCTTCTGCCTTGCCCGGCGATTGTGATTGGTACAGCCTCACCAGTGCACGCACGACACTGCCATTGCCAGGCTCGAGTTTACGCGCCTTGAGCAGCAGTGCTTCAGCTTGCGCATCATGCTGTTGCGCACGGGCGACAGCAGCCAGCCCGACCAGGGCATCGGCATCGCCGGGCTTGGCATCATGGGCACGTTGGTAAAAGCCCTGAGCGGCGCTGTACTCCTTTCGCTCTAATGCGGCATCGCCTTTCTGTAACAGCATCCATTGATAGTTGGCTGTCTTGAGATCGGCCCACTTGCTGATCCAACGGGAATCCTGCTCTTTGCTCAACGCACTGGAAAATGCGTCATATGCGCCTTCGTACTTTTTCTGACGCATCAGGGCAATACCCAGGGCCCCATGCAGGCTGGGGTCCTCGGGATACTTGATCAAGGCACGACGCAAGTCCGCTTCGGCATTGGCGTTTTTCCCCTCATCAACCAGCTTCTTGCCGGTTATACCAGCACGCCAGGCAGGATCGCCCAGCAGTTGCTGCTGGCGCTGCAGTTGGTTTCGGGCATCTTCCTTGATCGGCAAATGACGGTAGTGCTCGATGAAGCCTTGCCAGGCCTGCGCACTTTCACTGCCCATCGGCATATCCAACAGCGCTTTGTACTCGCGTTCCGCATCACGTTTTTGCGCAGTCAGCAGCCTGCCCATCAGCTTTTGCAATTCGACATTGCCTGGGTACTGCTGATCCAGTTCATACAAGTGCTCAATAGCCATATCGCGCTGGGCTGGGATATTGCTGCGAACACTCCAGAATTCCATGGTTGTAATGAAATCGGGCGGGCCCTTGTCGAACAGTTGCTCATAGAGTTTGGCCGACTCTTCAGCGCGCCCCGCCGCCGCCAGCAAGCGTGCTTCCTGCAAGCGCTTCTGCCCTTCCGGCGTTTGCAGCATCAGCAGGTCCTCAGCATGCTGCAGTTGCGGGGAACCTGGCGCCTGGCTGCGTAACTGCGCCACGCGCGCCTCTGCCAGCGCTGGATTTTTTTGCTGCAACGCCTGACGCACCTTGGCCAGCAGCACTTCAGGGTCGTTGGGCGCGATCAACTCCAGACGTGCCAAGGAGTCACGCACCAAGTCTTCACGGTAAGACGCCTCGCCAATACGGACTTGCTCCAATAACCACTGCTGCTGATCATTGCTACTCATTGGTTGGGCCAGCGCTGCACCCGATAGACAGCTAAACAACAGTCCCCACGTTCTTATTCTTTGCATGAATCAACCCAGCTCGGCACAAGCCGGCCCTCCTTGTTGAATCGATAACGACGGTCATCCCACCCCTGACCAAACATTGTCAGCGACTGGTTGTAATAAGCATTGGCCTGAGGCGGCTCCTGATGCAGGCGCTGACGCTGCGCCTGCAACGCCGCGACGGACGTCGGATCACTGGCCAGCAAGGGTAACAGCGCTGCCGAAAAGCCAACAGGGCCAATACCGGTGTGAGCTCCGGTTGCACTGTCGACAGACGCTGGAGGGAAGCCGTCACGAGTGCTTACCTCGACCATCGGCAGGAAGTGCTTGAGCAAATCGGTTCGTCCGGGGGCATCCGGCGCCAGCATACCGAGCCACAAGTACACCCGGATCGCATCGTAACTACCCTCACTGCCTTTAACAGCATCCACCTTCCAGCCCTGCCCCTCGCGCCAGAGAAGCCAGTCAGGGGCAAAGCCCTTGGGCGTTCCCTCAAGCAACATCCGTCGTGTGTTGTCTGCCAGCTCAGCCCAAATCGGCGACTCCAGGGAAAACCGGGCGAGCAACGGCAACGGCAAGTAACTGGGGTTCAGGCGCCAGCCCTCTGCAGTCTCGAAACCTGTGTCGCCAGGTAATAGCATCAAACCCAGACCTGGCAGTTTACGCAGGCTTTGCGCGGCGCTGCGCCAGAGCATATTGCGCCCCAGCGTCACATAGTCCTCCCGCCCCCACAGGCGCCCGGCCTCAAGCAGGCTGTAAGCGATCCACAGGTCGGCATCACTGGCATTGTTGGTATCGAGCACCGACCAATGACCGTGCTGATCCTTGCCCCATTTCCAGGCCGGCAAGTGTCGGCTCAGATCACCCTCGGCAAGGTTGTTCTGGGTCCAGCGCAACAACTGAGCAAAGCTGTCCCGATCATTGGCCAGCAGGGCAAAGAACATCCCATACCCCTGCCCCTCTGAGGTCGTAATGTGTTGCTTCGAGGAACGATCAATGACACGCCCGTCCTGACTCAACAGCGCGTGCTTGTAACCCTCCCAGGCGGGCCACAGGCATTCGCTGGCGCTGACCGGCACCACAACGCTCAACGCCAGTGCAAGCGCCCCCATGTCCTTGAGTAACCTCACGGTTTGTTCGCCAGACGCCGACGTGCGACCCACTGCAGGACGCGCCACAGCAGGAAAGCCCCCAACAGCATGCTCATACTCGTTACCGCTGCGAGTACGGCAGGTTGATCGGAAAGTCGGTACCACACCAACATCCACCATGGCAGATGCCCGACGAAATATTGGTCCCCCACCTGCTGGCCGCTAACGCCACTGCTACGAACCAACACCACAGAACCGGTCATCGCGTCCAGTTTTCCAGTGTCGTTGAGCACATCACGCAACAGTTGGTGGTCCTCATCACTGTTGGCCAGGAAGGCAACAATGCTGCGCTGGGCATTGAATGGCGACTGCAACCCGATAACCGCAGCCAGTGGCGCATTGGCGATCGAAGATGCCGGGATGCCTTCACCTGCAGACTCACCGGCATACGCAATGCCCGCGCCACCTGCCTGCTGGCGTGAGGCATTCAGAATCGATGATCGCGTATGGTCGAGCAGTTGAGTCAGGTCTTGGCTCTTGCGCAGGTTCTGGGGCATCTGGCTCATCACCAGTAGATCCGCGTCGATGTTAGCGACCGCTTTCCAGTCGTCTGACAATCGCAACCCGAAGGCCGGTAGGCCAGACTGCGCTGAAATCCATGCGAGGGTTTCAAGCAAGGTACTGATCTGTGTGGCATCGCTGCGAGCGGGCACCATCACCATGGTTTCCGAGAGGTCGGCCATTCGGCTGAATGGGAAACCGCTGCGGGCGAAGGCACCCAGGTCCGGCATCCGGAGGTAGTGATGATAGCCGGAAAGATCAATCGTCGACTCTTGGTCGATCAGCACCTGATTGGTCGACGGCAAGGACGTCTGGCAATGGCCCTTCTGGGCACTGCTCAAGGTACTGGCAAAGTTAAAGTCAAAACGCAGGGTGTTGCGGTCTTCGATTTTTAACGACGGCACCAACAGTTTGTGGCTGGCGTCGATCGAGTCGCTGGACAGCACCATCGCGCTCAAGCCTTTGATCACATCCCCGCTGTTCTTACCCAGCGGCAAACTGCTGATGAACTGATTGTTCAGGCTGATATTGAGCTGCGAAGCATCATTGGTTGATGGCACGGTGTAGCGATACCGCGTTTCCAGTGGTACGCCTCGATTGAGCCAGAAAAAAAGATCCGGCGGGAGTTTCATTTCAAGGCTGATCGGCTGCGGCCGCAAGCCACTGGCTTGCAGTTGCTCGGGGTACTTGATCAGTTCGGCGAAACGCACGGGGCGATCTGTGCGCATCCAGTTCGGCGCGTCATAAGGCTGGCGTCGCGGTATGTCCCGGACCGTGTCCAAGGTCATCTGCGAACCACTCAACAATCCCCCCCCTAGTGCGAGGGTCTGCGCGGCAGTGACCAGGTCGTCTTCGTTACGCCCCAGCACAAGCAGCACCTTGCTGTAAGCGTCAGCGGGATTATCAATTATCTGAATGGATGGCGCCTGGACCAGCGGGAACTTTTGCAGGTCTGCCAGCATTTTTGGCCGATGTTCGTTGCTGGCAAAGACGATCGAGGGCATTGCCCTGTTGTGCTCGCCCACCGCCGGCAACTGGTCAAACAACACCGGAAACTGTGTGCCACGCCAACCGGCCAAACTACCGAAGTAAGACGCCAATATGCCCGCTGCACGCTGTTCACCCAACGTTGGGGAGTCGGCGAACACCATGTTTACCATCGCCTGGTCCTGCCCTCGCGTATCAAAGAACGGCATCGGAAAATAGGCCAGATCGTTCTGCAGCGACAGCGCCTGCTCCTGGATGAGCAAGTGACTGGTACGGCTGACGTTCAGCCATAACGCACTGTTTGCGGGATCTTCGCAAAGCTCTGAATAGTGCCCGACGAACTCCAGGCGCACCCGATTGAAGTCGCTGACCAGGCGAGGATCAAGGATGAGCTCTTGAGTTGTCTTGTGCCCTAGCTGGTCTTTCGCGATGGGGACCACACTCATCAGGACATCATTGAGGTAAACCCGAAGGTGTGAGACCAGTGGTAGCAGCGCCGGTGAAGGCGTGTACTCCAATTGCAAGCGAACATCACTGGCGATCCGGTCATGACGCATGCTGAACACAATCTGATCGCTGTTGTGAATACCCAGCAACAAGCTGTCGGAACTTCGCCCCAACTTTTCGAAGCTGAGCGTTTTGCTCCAACTTGGAAGCCCGTTCAGTGATGACCTCACCTCATTCGGTGTCGAGGCCTGTGGCGTCAGAGGTTCAGCCTGCGCCAGGCAGAAGCCGAGGGCCGGGAGCAGAAAGCTGGTAAAGCAGAATGTCCTGAGAGTTCGGCTCATTGCGTGGTCACCGGTTCGCTAGAAGTGCTGGGGGAATGGGTCGGCACGCGCGGCAGATAGCTTGCCAGCCAGCGCAACACACGCAAGACCGGATTGATCAAGCGCGAGGCCCACGAAGGCAAATAGCTGAACAGCCGCCTGTAGCCGCGCCCACCCATTTTTAGAATCCCGATAAAGCTGTACAACGGTTGCTCGGGTTTGAACGCCTCGCGCCAGCCCAACCAGGCATCGGCGCGGGCGAATGTGCACTGCACGAAGTCAATTTTCTGCTGCACCGACATCTCGGCAAAACGGATACTGATGGTGCCTTTCTGACTACGCGTCACGGTGCCCGGAAACAGAAATTCTCGGGCGCCACGTTGCAACAGCACCGAGATACGCGCGCCTGGCGACAGGGAAAGGTCGGCATTGACGTTGATGCATGCCCCGCCGTCGGAGTAGTCATGCAGAATCCCCGGATAGCAATGACCGCTCTCCAGGCGCACCGCCGCAGGCAGTTTCGACTGCACCCGATGGGTACTGCGCACCTGACGCACTTCGGCGGCCACAGCGACCGCAACGCCAATAATGAGCAAGTTATAGACCACCCAGGTGCCACTGATCAGTACCGTGCTGTACTCGTTTGCCGGGCCATAGATGAAACGCCAGACCGCGAAAACCAGGCCTGCCAGGTTGAGCAGTGCAAGGATCAGGTACGGTTTGGCAATGCGCCAGTCAAACTGATTGTTTTCCATCAGGCCACCCTTGGCCGTGACATTGAATTTGCCCTTCTTGGGGCTGAACAGTGCCACGGTGGTCGGGCGGGCGATGTACCACGACAACACCGTTTCGTAGACTTCGCCCCAGAATGTCCGACGATAAGCCCCCTGCATCCTGGAGGTGGTCAAGCTGGCGTGAACCATGTGCGGCAATACGTACAACAGGATCATCAACGCCGGTGCATAAATGATGTAGGCATGCAGGAGCAGGAACGCCAGTGGCGCAGTGAGGAAAATCAACCGTGGCAGACCGGCCAGAAAGTGCAGCATTGCGTTGGCGTAACAGATACGCTGAAGGAGCGTCAGGCCTTTCCCGAGCAACGGGTTGTCGGTGCGGAAAATCTGCGCCATGCCCCTCGCCCAGCGAATACGCTGGCCAATATGCGCCGACAGGCTTTCCGTGGCCAGGCCGGCCGCTTGCGGTACACGTATGTAAGCGGAGTTCCAGCCATGACGATGCAGACGCAGCGACGTGTGGGCATCTTCGGTTACCGTCTCCACGGCAAAACCGCCAATCTCATCCAGTGCAGAGCGCCGTAGCACGGCACACGAACCGCAGAAAAATGCAGCATTCCACAGGTCATTGCCATCCTGGACCAGCCCATAAAACAGCTCGCCTTCATTAGGGCTGCGGCGGAACAGGTTCAGGTTGCGTTCAAATGGATCGGGCGAAAGAAAGTGATGCGGGGTTTGTACCAACGCCAGCTTCGGGTCACGCAGGAACCATCCCACGGTCAGCTGCAAAAATGAGCGCACCGGCAAATGATCGCAGTCGAAGATTGTTACCAGCTCGCCGTTTATATGACCCAACGCATTATTGAGATTACCAGCCTTGGCATGGGTATTATCGTCACGAACGATGTAACCGACACCCACTTCCTCGGCGAACTGTCGAAACACCTCGCGCCGACCATCATCCAGGATATAGATCTTGAGTTTGTCACGTGGCCAGTCGATGCCCAGTGCTGCGTAAACGGTGCCTCGAACCACGGCAAGGTCTTCGTTGTAGGTGGGAATCAGCAGGTCAACTGTCGGCCACAAGCGCACATCGCTAGGCAGTTGTACCGGCTTGCGCTCAAGCGGCCAACTGGTCTGGATATAGCCCAGGATCAACACTACCCACGAGTAGGTTTCAGCCATCAGTAGCAGTACACCACAGCCCAGGTCGAATGGTTTATCCCAGTTCAGCGTCGCGGTGTAGCGCCACCACAGGTAACGACAGGATACGATGACCGACAACATGATCAGCATCAATGTAGGGAGGCGCCCCGGGATGCGCCGAATCAGCATGGCCAATCCCCAGAGCAGAATGACGAAAATCGTCTGATTGAGCAGGCCAAACGGTTCGGTGATGCACAGCAGCGCCAAGCCAAGCGCTATCACGGCAATCACGCCATCAAGCAGGTATCGAACAGGGCGCCCTAGCCCGCCCCACCAATGTGTCCCCTGATGCAGGTGCGTGCGCTGTACAACACGCTCGGGCAACTGCTCCAGAACCTCGACGACACGCGCCCATCCCTGCCGGCAGAGCCCGACCAGGCGTTGCAGCAACCCCGGCTCACGGGCTTTACGGGGCGCCCGCCCTAACGGACGAATCAGTAGCAGCCAGAGGCTTTGTATGGTGTAGCGTATCGGGTCACCCAGGCTCGGCGTCTTGCGGGCCAGGTGCGGATACCAGCGCATAGGCTGATCAAGCACGCTTCGCCAGGCGGGCGACTCAAGCGGCAGCACCAGCCAGGCCAGTGCGTTCATTGTCGCCAACAGAAATGCCACCAACGGGTTGCAACCATGCCGTTGGCGCAGATGAGCGTAGGGAAACCAACGGGTGATCATGGTCGTTCCTGGCGTTGAGCCAGGCACCAGGTGGCAAGGCTGAGCACATCCTGAGCCGCAAGGCTGGCAGGCGAATGTTGCCCAAGCGGCTTCTGGAGCGCCAATGCCTCGCGCATGGCTTCATCATTGTGGACCGCCAATGGCAGCATTCGTGCGCCAAAAAGCCTTCGCCAAATCAGTAGCAGGTCGCGTTGAAGCAAACTGGCGGGCTCGAATCGATTAACCAACAAATAGCCATCCAGTGCTTCAGCGCGATGCAACAGCACGTGGCACGCCGCGTCAGCTTCGGCGACCTGAATCTGTAATGCACAACTACCGACCTCCGCATGCCCGGGCAAACGCTGAGGCAAGTCGAACAGCATCCAGTCAAAATGTTTGGCCAAGGCCGCCTGGCGTCGTGCCCAAACGTCAGGGTCCTTAGACAAACGATGCTCAACCTGCTGTTGCTCTGGATGATCCAACTGTCCATAAGGCAGCAGGCACAATTGCGGTTGCAGCGTCCAGGCCTGATCCTCCCAGTTCTGCTCATCGAGCAGCGCACGCGCCCAACCACCGCGCTCGCCAACTGACAGGTTGAAATGCAAGCCCAGGAGATTCTCAGGACACATATCCACCAACAAGACGGACTGGCCGAGGTGGTGCAATGCATGGCCAAGGGCAGCCAGCAGCGAGCTGTTGCCAACCCCGCCGCGTACGCCGCGTACGCTCAGGGAAATCATTTCGCCTCCTGGCGTTCGAGCGGCAACACCCGTTCCTCGAGCTGCGCTACCTCGCTGACAGCCGCCAGCAACGGCCAACGTTGCAATGCACCCTTGAGTTCAAGCTGAGCGGAAACATCGACATACTCCAGTTCAGGTAATTGCAGGCAAACCTTGAGCTGAGCAATGTCGGTAGTGTGCTCGTAGCGCAACAACACCTTCGAATTCAATTGAGTTTCTGCGGGTAAGGCAGCCATGCGCCATTCTCCTTGATTCGAACATAAGGTCGGCCGGCATACTCAAGCACTACGGTCCCAGCGTTCTCTGAAACCACCGGTGTTTGCGGAAGGCCAGTCAGCAAGGTAGTCAAGTCAAGGCCCTGCGGTTGGGCCTGCGCGACATAGAGACGGCTGATGATTTCCGAGAGGGCCAGAAAGCTGCTCGGTTCACTGATATGCAAGGGGCCGGTGCGTGGACTGGCGCCCATCCCTACCAGCTTGATACCGACGGGTACATGGGTGATTGATGGGCTTGGAATTTCGCGCATGCCAGGAATCTGCATGCGGTCACCGTGCAGGGCGGCACCATGCTCAGGCACAATCACCACCACCACGCGCCGGCCACTTTGCTCCAGTTGCTTGATGAAGCCGCTCAAGTCACTGAGCAGCATCTGCGCACGCACTTTATAGTCGGCGCTCTTTGAGCTTCCGTCGGCGGCGAGCATGCGGTTACCGTCATGCAAGGTAATGGTGTTGTAAAAAAGCGCCACACGCGACTGGCTCTCGCTTTCACGGTGCTGCCACCACTTATCCAGGACCTCGCCATCACGCCAGATAGGCGAGCCTTCAAAACTGACTATCGGGTTCTTCAGCATATGGATATCCACGGCAGGCGCCGGGAGTGAACCCTGAGTGCGGACCCTGTCAATGAAACCTTCGAACTCACCGGAGTGGTTAAGCAACACTTCACTGGCAAAACCCAACTTGCTCAGCTCGTCGAACAACAGGCACTGTTCTGGCGGTGTCTTGTACAAGGCGGTATGGCTTGCTTGGCCGCAACTGGCACGCAACAAGCGAATGGCTGCCGGCCCGCTGTAAGACGTGACCGAGTTGAAGTTGTCGAATACCACATCCATCTGCTGGAACAGCGGGTTGTCACGCAGGCCCACCGTGTCGATATCATCCCAGGCCAACGAACACACGTTAATCAACAGCAGGTCGAACGGCGGTGAGTCTGTAATCGGCGGTTTGAACTCGACACGACGTGTTGCTTCGGTGGTATAGAAATCCTGCAAGTAGCGGTTAAGGGTTTCATTGTCGGGATCGGCAACCATTACTTTCTTGGTAGCAACCCCTGGCGAGGCAACCATCGCAACGGCTTGCTCAGAGGGGGCCTGCAAGGCCAGCAAGCTTGTAGCACCCAACCAGGCCAAACCGATCAGGGTAAACGTTGTTACCCGTAACCACTGATGCACAAGACGGTACAGCACCATCACCAGGAGCAACCAGCCACAGAGACTCCAATTGATAAAGCGTCCCGCCAGTTCGAGAAAATACGCTGTGGAGAAGGACATCAGCCCCGGGTGATTCAACACGTTAGCCAAAGGCGGTAACCAGGTGTCCTGATAGAACAGCATCACCCCCACTGGCAGCGCGATCATAGCGCGCAGGATCTCCAGCTTTCGACTGTTCAGAGGCACCAACAAAAAGGCGGCAAAGACCAGATTGGGCAATATCTGCAGGTTGAGGTACCCCATCCAGAGCATGACGAACTTGATCAGGAAATAAACGTTCCACACCCCCAAGCCGGTGTTGCGTCGTACAGGCTGAGACGGAATGACTTTAAGCTGGCTCATCGGACTCACCCTTTACCGTGGTTGCCGCCACGCGACGACGCAGGCCTTTTGACTTCAGGTAACGAGGCCGCAAGCAACTTCGCAACAGTGTCGTAAGCGAACGCGAGAAACTCCTGAAAAAAACAACCAGTGCCAATGTCAGTACACTGCTGAGCGCAATGACCTGCAGTAGATCGGAGGTGCTCATGAGCGATACTCCGTGACGGGCAAGACCATAGGCCGCGGCGTGTAGGTATTACTCCGCTGCGTATCCACTACCACACCTGCATCGGCATCAACCGAGGCCAGCCGGGCGCTCACCGAGGGAACCGCTGTGTCCAACAAGGCTTTGCGTGGTAAACCCTCAATACCAAACAAAAACTGGCACTCACTGAACAGGTCGTACCAAGGCAATCGGAAAATCCGCGCCAGTGCACTGGCCACGCCATCGGCCCTGCACGCAAACAGAAACAGTAAAGTGGACCCATCGGTCAAGACAGTTTTTCAGCGAGTTTAAGCTGCGTCGCTTACTGCCACTGCAGCTGGTCGGC